>CAYGMF010000105.1:0-2528 GCA_964351075.1 uncultured bacterium | reverse complement strand
AGAAACCTTTTTTTAATAGCTTTTAAAGCTTTTGTTTACTAGAATGGACGCTATTTATTTCGTTAGAGGTTTAGATAAAGGCGTTAATGCAAGACGATTTTTTAATCAATATTGATCAGGTGAGAAAAAGCGGAAACTTAAGTCTCAATATGAGCGTTTCTAGTGATTTCTTAAATATCGATGAAAGTGAGATACACTTCGGACCCCAAGTGGATATCCGAGGAGAAGCTTATGTCGTCGATGACCGTTTGATACTCCACTTAGATCTGATTGTTCCTGCTATTTTAGTCTGTAAGATGTGTAGCGGAGATGCCCCAATAACCATCGATATAAACAGTTTGTACCATATAGAAGAAATTAAAAACTTAAAAACAACCATCTTCGATTTTAGTTCTGTACTTCGCCAAGAGATCCTCCTAGAGGTTCCAAGGTTCGCAGAATGTCGAGGAGGAAACTGTCCAGATAGAGAAACAATGAAAGCTTATCTGGCACCCAAAAAGTCATCATAAGGAGTTAGTCATGGCAGTCCCACGTAATCGCTCTTCGAATTCAAAGAAGAATTCGAGAAGAGCACACCATTCAAAAAACCCAGTTAACATGAAAAACTGTTCGCACTGTGGCGTTCTAGTTCTTCCACATAGACTTTGTTCTGCTTGTGGATTCTACAAGAATAAACCTGTCTTACAACAAGAAGAAGCTTAAGCGTAGTGGCTTTAACTCATATTGTTGTAGACCTCATGGGAAGCGATTCTTCCCCAGAACTTCTCTATGAGGGAGCTCTAAAAGCGTCAGAGCTTTTAGCTGATACCTGTAAAATTACAGTGGTTGCGACTCAAAAAGCTCTAGACGCATGCTTCAAGAATAAAAAATCTCTTGAGGCACTTATTGCCACGCAAGAAGTCCAGATGGATGAGTCTCCTCTACTTGCAGTACGTAGAAAGCAAAACTCTTCTATGGCTATCGGCATCCAAATGCTTAAAAAAAAAGAGTGTGATGCTTTTGTCTCTGCGGGTAACACTGGAGCTATTACAGCTTACTCTTCTTTAGAGCTTCCCAAACTTCCAGGAATTTCAAGACCTGCTCTTTTAACTGAACTACCCACGCACGAAGGAAAAGCTTCTGTTTTGGATGTCGGCGCTAATATTTCATTTAGGGCAGAGTCCTTCTTCCAATTCGCTCTTATGGGAGCTGCCTACCAACAAGTCAAAAATGGTGTTGAATGCCCCAAAATTGGTCTACTCAATATAGGGGCTGAAGTCAGAAAAGGAACCCGTAAAGTTCGTCAAGCTTATGATTACTTTTTAGATAAAAAAGAGAAAATGGCTCAAGCAAAACTCTCTTTTGAAGGCAATGTCGAGAGCCGCGATTTCTTTAGTGGCGAAGTAGATGTTTTGGTGACAGATGGTTTTACTGGAAACGTCTTTTTAAAAACTTGTGAAGGGGTTTCTTCTTTTATCTTGGATCAAATACGAGAGCGTTTTGCTCAAAAAAATAACTCCAGCTCTAAAGAGGGTTTCAAAGAACTTGAAAAGTATTTAGACTACGCAGAATATCCTGGAGCTGTTTTAGTTGGGATAGAAGGAGTCGTTGTAAAATGTCACGGCTCTTCTTCAGAGACGGCTATGGTGAGTGGAATTAAAGGGGCCTTTTCCTTAGTGAAAGAGCACGTTATTCCACAAATAAAAACGCATCTAGAAGGTTTTCAACAGAAATTTAAATAGGACACTATGACAGAACACAAAATTTCAGCTCTTATCTTAGCCTACAATAACGAAAATGAAATCAGAAGATGTATAGAGAGCTTGAAATTTGCAGATGAAGTTGTTGTTTTAGACTCCTTTTCAAAAGATAAAACTGTTGATATTGCTAAGGAACTCGGAGCTAAAGTCGTTCAATATCCCTTTACAACCTTTGGGGAATTGCGAAATTTAGCGCTCTCTCACGCCTCTCACAACTGGATCTTTAGCCTAGATACTGATGAAGTAGCTACCGACAAAGTCGTCACAGAACTAAGAAGTATCACAAAAAATCCAAAAGCATCTGATGCCTACTTTGTCCCTAGAAGAAATAGTGTCTTTGGAAAGGCTATCCGCCATGGTGGTTGGTACCCTGACTATAGACAACCTCAATTCTTCAAAAAAGAAGCCCTTAAATACCGAGAAAAAGACAACGTTCATGAAGGCTTTGATATCCTAGGCAAAAAAGGGTACCTAAAAAACTACATCTATCAATACCCTTTTGACACTCTTGATCAGTACCTTGGCAAAATGGAGAGATACTCCACTTTAATGGCCAAGAGGATGTTCCAAGAGGGGAAGAAGTTTGCCCCCCACAAATTCATTGTAAACCCTCTATTTGCCTTCTTTAAACGTTACTTCCTCAGAAGAGGCTTCCTAGACGGCACCAGAGGCGTTTTAATGGCCTCTCTTTACGCTTATTATACCTTCCTTAAATATGCTAAGCTTTGGGAGCTTAATCGCTCTAAATCCCCTCAGAAAGAGTAAATCAGTCCTTGTTTAGGTTTACTT
>CAYGMF010000104.1:0-2533 GCA_964351075.1 uncultured bacterium | reverse complement strand
GTCTTTTGAGCAATTTCAACATTTGGATCTTTGAGCTCGATAAAAAGAGTAAGGTCCTTATCTTTAGCAAACACCAAAACCTCTTCTAAAGTAGGTAGTCGAGCATTTGAAAAGCTTGGATGAAACCAACTACCTGCATCTGCCTTCTCAAGGTCACACAAATTATAGTCATTAATTTTGCCAACTAAATTTGTAGTGCGCTCAAGACCCTGGTCATGACTGATTACAATTTCTCCATCCTTAGAGAGCCAACAATCAAACTCAAGAGCTTTAGCTCCGATTTGATAAGCTAATTGGAAAGCCTCCAAAGTATTTTCTGGTCGATGAAATGAAGCTCCTCTATGAGCAATAGGCAAAGGATCAGTAGAACTTCCAAAAAGAGGTGTAATACAAGTTAAGGAGAAAAGTAGCTTAATGGCGGTTTTTTTGAGAGTCATTTAACATGTGCATTTTAATTATCTTAAGAGCACTTATAACATGGAGGAAGGGTTTTTGAACAGGCTCTACTAAATGCTTGAAAAAAAAACTTTGACTTTATCTAAAAACGTACGTTTTCTTGGGTGGTTCTTAGGAGTTTCTAATTTAGAAAATTCCTTTAAAAGCTCTTTTTGTTTAGTGGACAAGTTGGTAGGAGTTTCAACTGAAATATGTACAAGTAAGTCTCCTTTCCCTTGTCCATGAACATTAGGGAAACCTTCTTTTTTGACACGCAAAGTTTTTCCATTTTGAGTCCCTTCTGGAATAGAGATACGAATCTTACCTGAAAGGGGAGTCGGGATCTCTTTTTTACAGCCAAGAGAGGCTTCGTGGAAAGTTACTGGAAGATCAATTAAAATGTCATCGCCGTGTCTTTCAAATACTTCGTGAGGTTTAACATGTACTTCAACATAAAGATCGCCAGCAGGACCACCTGATTCACCTGCATCACCATGCCCAGACATTTTTAAGGTCATACCACTATCTATTCCAGCAGGAATGTCAATCTTTACTTTCTGTTTGGATTTGGTGCGTCCATGTCCATGGCAATCTTTACAGCTCTCAGTAATGACTTGACCATTACCATGGCAAGCAGAACAAACAGCAGACATGCTGAAAAAACCGCGGCTTTGATAAACCTGTCCAGATCCACCACATTGCGTACACTTTTTAATTGCTTTTGGAGAGCTTGCTCCAGAACCGCTACACGTGTTACAGTTATCGTACTTAGTAATTAAAGCTTCTTTTTTGACGCCCTTTGCAGCCTCTTCAAATGTAATCGTAACTGCAATCTTTTTGCTTGCTCCTTTTCTGATGGATTGAGAGCCTGCTTGTCCACCGCCGCCTCCAAAACCGAAAAGAGAATCAAAAATAGAGTCGCCTCCTTGTCCTCCATCAAATGCGCCCATAAAGGTACGAAGAGCATCTTCCATAGAGGAGAAGCCTCCATGGGCTCCACCTGCTCCACCAGCTGCAAAACCTTGCATGCCATCTTTACCAAAACGGTCGTAGGCTTCACGTTTTTGAGGGTTACTCAAAGCTTCATAAGCTTCAGATATTTCTTTGAATTTTTTTTCTGAGGTTTTGTCATCAGGATTCTTATCAGGGTGGTATTTCACAGCAAGCTTACGATAAGCTTTCTTAATTTCATCTTGGCTGGCACCTTTTGTGACACCTAATAAATCATAATATTCAGACATGTTTACCTCGTTATACTACTCTCAGTATAACTAGAAATAGATTATTTTTCAAACTAAAATTAGCGCTTTTAAATAGAGAGTGCTAGAATTAACGGCGGTATTTAAGAGCGGCCTTAGATTTGGCGCGATTCTTCACAGAAGGCTTGTCATAGAAACGATGAGCTTTAGCAGCTTTCATCACACCCTCTTTATCAAGTTTTTTCTTTAAAATTCGTAGAGCCTTATCAAGGGGCTCACCCATTCGGACTTTTACGCTCGACACTTTCGACCTCTAGTTGATTGTTTAAATTGTATTGTAGCTTGTTTTCTCAGTTAAAATCAAACGATATTTACTAACCCTTTACATCGAAGTATTTTAGATCTAAAGAATCTTGAGCTTTTCGATGATTCTTAAGGGGTTGCTTTAGAGCTAGATGGAGCATTTGGAGGGGGCTTGGAGCACATTCCTTGAGCTTTTCCTCTTCTATGCGACCCTTTAATTTGGTTAGAAGGGGGGCTTTTTGTGAGGTAATCAAGAGGGGGAGGGCTTTACTGACCTCTCCTATTGCATCTAAAGAATAGATTTTAGCTTCTTCCTCGTAATAGATTTGCCCCTGTTCCTTGAGCCCTTTTTGGAGATAGACTCCATGGAGCTTGGCATCCAAAACAGTTCCAAAAGGCCCTTCTATTAAGGGATCAAAGGATTTTAGACTTGAGACTCCAATAATTGGAATATTCTTTGCAAAAGAGAGTGCTTTTGCAACACTTGCCCCTATCCTCAGACCAGTAAATGATCCAGGTCCTATCCCTAAAATAATATTTTGAAAATCTCCTACTGTTAAAGAGAGCTTTTTAAGAGCTGCTTCTAAAACAGGAAC
>CAYGMF010000103.1:0-2651 GCA_964351075.1 uncultured bacterium | reverse complement strand
TCGGAGGGAGTGGGATTCGAACCCACGGTACACTTACGCATACACACGCTTTCCAAGCGTGCTCCTTCGGCCGCTCAGACACCCCTCCGAAAAAGAGGATCGAGTTTAGCTTAATAGGGGTGAAATCTTCAATAAAAAACTAGTTTCACTTGATAAATAAGTCCATTTATACGATATTATATAAGTAATTTTTAATAAACTAGGTGTTGTCTTGAAAAAACTTTTTTTAATAATTTCACTCTCTTTATTAACTATATCTAGCCTTTTTTATATCTCTTATAATAAATCCTCTTCCAAACCTGAAGTACTTGTAACAATAGCCCCTTATAAATATTTTGTTGAGAGGCTTACGGAGAAAAAAGTTTTGGTAAAAAACTTAGTTCCTGAAGTTGACGATCCTCATGGCTTTGCACCAAGTGCAAAAGAGCTCATGGATTTATTTTCTGCAAAAATTTGGTTTTTATCAGGCGAGCCCTTTGAAGAGCAGTTTGTTCCTATTTTGAGAAAGAATAATCCAAATGTGGAAGTTGCTGATTTAAAGGATAACATTAATTTACTTCAGGTGGCGTGTTGTCACCATCATCATGTAGAAGACCTTCATTTTTGGATGAGTCCTAAAATAGCTCAAATGCAGTGTCAAAAAATGGCTACCCTTCTCAAAAAGCATTTTCCTGAGCATGCAGATGGAATAGACAAGCAGCTCGTTCAGTTGAATGTAGACTTTGAGCGTTTAGATGGTTATTTGAAAAATAAGTTAAAAGATAGAGAAGGTTCAAGCTTCTTAGTCTCCCACCCAGCTTTTGGATACTTTTCAAAAGAATATGGCCTTCATCAATTAGCGTTAGAAAACGAAGGACAAGATCCTTCTCCTAAAGAGTTTGCAGACCTTCTTGTCAAAGTTAAAGAGAAGAAGATCCACAATCTCTACGTTCAAAAGCAATACAACTATAAAGCATCTGAGCAATTAGCAAGAGCGCAAAATCTGAAGATGATTGAGGTCAATCCCTACTCTGAAAATTACTTTGAAAATATGATGGCTTTTGGAGATTCCTTAGAGGGAGAGCTCCATGATTGAAGTCATGAGACTTAACGGCGTTGATTTCAAATACAACGACACTCCTATTTTAAAAGAGGTCTCCTGCGTCATTCGTCCTGGAGAACTGATTCATATTATAGGTCCTAATGGTGGCGGGAAGACAACCCTCCTAAAACTTTTAATGGGCTTTATAGAACCAACTTCAGGATCTATCCGAATCATGGGGAAGCCTCCTGAAAAAGTGCGTAAAAAAATGGCCTATGTCCCCCAGATTTTTCCATTTGACCGCCTCTTTCCTATTTCCGTTATGGAAGTTGTTTTATCTGGAAGACTCTCTACACTACCTTGGCATGGAAGATACAGTCAAAAAGACAAAGACATTGCTACAGAGTGCCTCAAGGAGGTTGGACTGCTTGAGTTCAAAGACCAGGCAATGGGTTCCCTATCAGGAGGACAACTTCAAAGAGCTCTCATTGCAAGAGCGTTGGCAACACGCCCTCAGATTCTTATTTTAGATGAGCCTACTTCCTGTATTGACTTTGAGGCTCAACTTGAAATCGATGCCATCTTGAAAAAACTAAAACGACGGATGACTATTTTGATAGTTACCCACGATTTAGACCACATTGGTAAAGATTCTGATCGAGTCTTTTGTGTGCACGGCAAGCTCTACGAGCTAAAACCCGATGAGGTTTGCCAGCACTTTTCAATGGGACTTTATCAGAAGCCTACTAAACCCTCCGTTTTTGAGGAGGTTATGAAATAATGTCATTTCTTCAAGCTCTTATGCAACATTCGGTTCTTCAGTATGCAATGCTCGCTGCAATCTTTGCATCGGTAGCAGGTGGAGTTGTAGGCTCTTATGTTGTCATAAAAAGACTCGCTTTTATTAGTGGTGGAATCGCCCACTCTATTTTGGGGGGGATTGGTTTTAGCGTTTGGCTTAAAAACACCTATGCAATCGCCTGGCTCTCTCCTTTATGGGGAGCTCTCTTAGCAGGACTACTCTCAGCGCTTATATTGGGGTGGATACACCTAAACTATAGAGAGCGAGAAGACTCTGTTATTGCAGCTATCTGGTCTGTTGGAATCGCTCTTGGTATTTTATTTTTAGCTAATACGCCGGGACCCAAAATTGAACTGGGTAATTATTTAATTGGAAATATCTTGTGGGTTACCCCGAAAGAGCTTTGGCTTCTACTCGCTTTAAATGTCATTATTCTAACAGTAGTAGCGTTCGCCTATAACCGTCTGCTCACCCTTTGTTTTGATGAAACTCAGGCAAAGCTTCAGGGAATAGCGGTGAAGGGCCTGTACCTTGTTTTATTAATGCTCATAGCGACTACCATTGTCCTTCTCATACAGGTTGTAGGAGCTATCTTAGTCATTACTATGCTTGTAGTCCCAGCAACCATTGCAAACCTCTTCACAAGGTTCCTGCCCGCTATGATGGCTATTGCTGTCCTCATCAATATAGCCTTCTCTTATTTCGGCATCTTTTTTGCCTACCATCTAAGCTGGCCAGCGGGTGCTACTATAGCGCTCCTTGCAGGCGCATTCTACATATGCGCTCTCTTTTTGAAGTCAAAAAAGCTCAAGCTTAGGGCTTAATTTT
>CAYGMF010000102.1:0-2657 GCA_964351075.1 uncultured bacterium | reverse complement strand
GTTTGGAGATGAGTATTTTTTATAAAAGGGTGCGGGACAAAAGAATGTTTCATTGAAATACCATTTGTATCCGTTATGCGTGAACAGCTGTAAAAAAGACTAGTAATAGCAAGAAAAGAAATAGTTAAAAAGAGGGTCCTTTTCATAAATTTATAGCGGAATTATTTGAAAGGTCATGAGCATATGAAAAACTCCGGATGCTGGATTCGAACCAGCGACCAATTGATTAACAGTCAACTGCTCTACCGCTGAGCTAATCCGGAATAAAAGAGGAACCATAGTATCTGATGACATAAATATTTTGCAATCGTTTATGTGCGAGATAGTGAAGAGTTTTGTGAAATAGGGAGATTTTTTTTGAAAATTTGGGTAGGGGCTTCAAAATTCTCCTCGGGAAGTAAGAAATACTCATCTAAAGATGCTTTGTTTTTGCCTTTGCGAATAAAAATTCTTTTGATGATATCATAGGGGAGGAGAGGAATACCTCGCAGTAGATCTGTGAACCCCGTAACTGTTGCAAATTGACGAATGAGAACTTGAGAGATCACAGTAGCTAGTTCTGCGGCCGTTACAGGATTGCCCTTGCCTACATCATAAATTACTAAGCGGGGAATAGGTTTTAAAGTTCTATAGCTACCAGCTGTTAAAGTGGGGTGGCGGTAGGTGAAAATTAAGTTTTCTATCACAAGTTTTTTTATAACTACGCCACGAGGATTGAGTCCTCGAGCTCTTTTTTCTTTAGCTCTTGAATTCATGTTGTAGACGATGGTCTTCCAATTCGTCGCAGATCCCGTCACACTATAGATATCGACAAAGAAGTTCACCTGGTCAAAATAAAGCTCTTCAATAATAACCGGTCTAGAGAAAAAACTTTTGAGGTTTAATTTAACTTCAATAAATTTGGACTTAACGGCGTGTTTAATTCTCTTATCAGATTCAGGAGGATTTTGTATCGAGATATTTCGACCATTAATTTTTGAAAGAGAAAGGGAGAGATCTACCTCTGTTAAGCTCGTTGGGTTGTTGAGTAAATAGGTTAGGGTATGATTCATCAAAGGAACCCTGTAGCTCCATACAAAAATACCACAGCCTATAAAAATAATGACTACGATGTAGACTAAGGTTTTTAGAAGAGAAAACATAGGAGACTAAAAGGGGTTAGGTATATTTAAGAACTTATGCTCCAAGTTAAATTTATTTGCAAGGTAGCTGCCTATTGCTATTGGACCTACTGTTTCTGTGTTGTAATGGCCCATTGCAAAAAAGTTAATATGCTCATCATGAGCGACATCCCAAATAGGTTCGTCAAAAGAACCTGTAATATAACAGTCGACTCCAGCGGCGATAGCTTTATGAATCTCTCGATGCGCTCCCCCTGAAATTAAAGCTGCTGAGGTGACCTTAGATTTTCCTCCTAAAGCTATATGGGCTGGGTGTTCATAGTAGTTCTCAAGGCTTTTTTGAAATTGTTCAACACTTTGCTCCTTAAAGGTGCCCATAACTCCAAGAGTAAGCTCTCCTTGCATAGGGCCAAAAGGCTTTAAGTTTTTCCAACCAAGGTCATGAGCGGCTTTCCAATTGTTACCATACTTTGGATGGCAATCAAGAGGTAAGTGGTAGGCGAGTAAAGTGATTTCGTGGTCTAGTAAGAGTTTTATTTTTTCTCTTTTCACTCCGACAATTGGCAAAGGTTCTTTGTTCCAAAGAAGACCATGATGGACAATTAATACTTGGGCCTTTTCTTTGATCGCTGCGTGAATGGTTTTGAGGCTTGTAGAAACCGCAGTGACTATTTTTGTAACGGGTTTATGGGATCCCTCTACTTGTTGACCGTTAGGGCCAAAGTCTTCAATTTGAGCAATTTTCAATTCTTCGTTTAAATGTTGGATTAAATCTTGTAGTCTAGTCATAGAAAGTTGAATTATTTCCTCAGATACTTTAAACGCAATATAACGAGGGGTAAAAATTATGTCTAATGATAAAGGTAAGCAAGCGGCGGGCTACATGGCAGCTGAGCTTATTCAATCTGGAATGAAAGTAGGGCTCGGTACAGGATCAACTGCTTTCTACTTTATTGAGAAACTCATAGAGCGTTGCAAAGGAGGACTCAAGATTGAAGGAATAGCGACTTCAAAGAAGTCTCACGATCAAGCAAAAGCTGGGGGCATTCCTCTCATAGATCCAAGTCAGCTAGAAACTCTAGACTTGGATATTGATGGTGCGGATGAAATAGACCCCCAAAAACAAATGATCAAAGGGGGCGGGGGAGCCTTATTTCGCGAGAAAATAATTGCAAGTGCTGCGCAGGAAATGGTTGTCGTTATAGATGAAAGTAAACTTGTTGCTCGTTTAGGCCGCCATCCTCTTCCTATAGAAATCAGTTGTTTTGGAACTCAGGCTATTCTTCATCGTTTAAAGGAACTAGACGTTAGCGGAGAAGTTAGAAAAGAGAATAATGAGCTTTACTTAACGGACAATGGGAACTACATCTTAGATGCAAACCTCGAAAACTATTCAGGTGACTTTCAAGCGCTTGATCAACAAATTTTACAAATACCTGGAGTCATTGAAACTGGCTTTTTCTGGAATTTAGCAGGCAGAGTGATTATTGGGTACAAAGATGGACATGCAGAAATGAAGGATCAATTATGAATACT
>CAYGMF010000101.1:0-3009 GCA_964351075.1 uncultured bacterium | reverse complement strand
ACCCGACAAGGAATTTCGCTACCTTAGGACCGTTATAGTTACGGCCGCCATTCACGAGGGCTTAACTTCGAAGCTTTGACTAATGTCTAACCTCTCCGCTTGACCTTTTCGCATTGGGCAGGCGTCAGACCATATACTTCGTCTTATCCGACTTTGCATAGTCCTGTGTTTTTGATAAACAGTCGCCTGGGCCATTTCTCTTCGGCCCCCCCCAGCTCATGCCGCGAAGGCAATCACCAGAAAGGGCCCCTCTTCTCCCGAAGTTACGAGGGTAATTTGCCGAGTTCCTTAACGAGAGTTATCTCGCGCGCCTGAGAATATTCATCCCACCCACCTGTGTCGGTTTTGGTACGGTCACCATCAGCGACTAGAGATTATTTCTTGTGAGCATCGCGCCACACCATCGGTTCCTCCGAAGATTCCCCTTGATCGCAACCTGGCGTTATGTTGGTGGATTTACCTGCCAACCGGCCTCATTGCGCTACGGACACTTCCAATCGTCCGCGTGCTTAACTTACTCCGTCATCCCATCGTCATAGCTTTAGGTGGTGCAGGAATATTTAACCTGCTTCCCATCGCTTACGCGTTTCCGCCTCAACTTAGGGGCCGACTAACCCAGGGAAGACGAGCTTTACCCTGGAAACCTTAGGTTTTCGGCGAGGAGGATTTTCACCTCCTTTATCGTTTACTTATGCCATGGATCATCACTAGTATACGCTCCAGCGCTCCTTACGGTACACCTTCAGTGCTGTATACTACGCTCTCCTACCGCGTATATCAAAAGATACACACCCGTGATTTCGGCTCTATGCTTTAGTCCCGTTAATTATCGGCGCAAAGTCTCTCGATTGGTGAGCTGTTACGCACTCTTTAAATGATGGCTGCCTCTAAGCCAACATCCCAACTGTCTGTGAAACTTCACTTCCTTACTCACTTAGCATAGAATTAAGGGCCTTAATCGACGATCTGGGCTGTTCCCCTTTTGACTACGAAGCTTATCCCCCGCAGTCTATCTCCCAGTGAACCTTCTAGTATTCGGAGTTTGGTTCCCTTCGGTAAGCCGGTAGGCTCCCTTGTGGATCCAGTGCTCTACCCCTAGAAGGAATTACACTGAGGCTAACCCTAAAGTTATTTCGGAGAGAACAAGATATCTCCAAGTTTGATTAGCCTTTCACCCCTACCCACAACTCATCCAAGTATTTTTCAACATACACTGGTTCGGACCTCCACAGAGTGTTACCTCTGCTTCATCCTGGTCATGGGTAGATCACTTGGTTTCGTGTCTAAATCATACGACTAAATGCGCTATTCACACTCGCTTTCGCTTCGGCTCCAGAACGTAAGTCCTTTAACCTTGCCGTATAACTTAACTCGCTGGCTCATCATGCAAAAGGCACGCCATCAGCCATTTCCCTAAAAGGGACATAGGCCTCTGACCGTTTGTAAGCTGCTGGTTTCAGGTTCTATTTCACTCCCCTAACAGGGGTTCTTTTCACCTTTCCTTCACAGTACTGGTTCACTATCGGTCATCAACTAGTATTTAGCCTTGGAGGGTGGTCCCCCCAGATTCAGACCGGGTTTCACGTGTCCGGCCCTACTCAGGAACTAACTTATCTACGATCTTCTTTTCGCATACGGGGCTATCACCCTGTGCCGCTCGACTTTCCAGAAGATTTTGCTAAGAATTACGTAGAATATCAGTTAGCCCTACAACCCCGTAAACAAGTTTACGGTTTGGGCTTTTCCCCCTTCGCTCGCCGCTACTAAGGGAATCTCGTTTGATTTATACTCCTCTAGCTACTGAGATGTTTCACTTCGCTAGGTATTGCTTTCGCAGTCTATGTATTCAACTGCGAATAATGACGGTTTAACGCCACTGGGTTGCCCCATTCGGAAATCCACGGATCAAAGCTATTTTCCAGCTCCCCGAGGCTTATCGCAGGTATTCGCGTCCTTCGTCGCCTGTTAATGCCAAGGCATCCACCAAAAGCCCTTAATAACTTGACCACATAAAATTGTGTTGTTTTCTTGTATGCCATACTATCATTATGCCACTTCATATAAAGAAGCTCACACCTCTGCGTTCGCACCAACAAACACCTAAAAGATGTAGTTGGATAAACCGATTATCTACTGATCAGAGGACATAATGAATTGCTCTCAGGGAGCATATAAGAAAACTATAGTTACAAACTTTTTTCGTTCGCACCTCATAGCTACATGAACTTATTCAGTTTATGTAGTCAACAAGGATAAACCGATTACCTACTAGTAAAAAAGTTTATTGTTATTAAGTTTTGCCAGCATTTTTGTTCATAGCATTCATATTTTATTCTCAAGCACATATAACTTGTGCAAAATTGTGTAATTGTTTTGATGCTTTTCGGAAAAACTAAATAAATTTAGCTTTTCCTAAGTTTACACTGATACATTACAACGATTTTTCCAGACGTTTATAGATTAAATAACAGAATGAATGAAGTGACGAAACGTATGGATGAGTCTCCCAACCTGAACTAAGATTCTATCTGAGCAAGCTCAGTAGATCCGTTCTGTCCTTAAAAAGGAGGTGATCCAGCCGCACCTTCCGGTACGGCTACCTTGTTACGACTTCATCCGAGTCATCAGCCCTACCTTCGGCGCCTCTCTCCTTGCGGTTGAGTCAGCGACTTCGGGTAAAACCAACTTCCATGATGTGACGGGCGGTGTGTACAAGGCTCGGGAACGTATTCACGGCGTTATTGCTGACACGCCATTACTAGCAATTCCAACTTCATGAGGTCGAGTTGCAGACCTCAATCCGAACTGGGGCCGGCTTTACTGGATTTGCTCCACCTTTCGGTATCGCTGCCTATTGTGCCGACCATTGTAGCACGTGTGTAGCCCTAGACGTAAGAGCCATGCGGACTTGACGTCATCCTCACCTTCCTCCTGGTTAACCCAGGCAGTCTCATTAGAGTCCCCACCTTAAATGCTGGTAACTAATGATAAGGGTTGCGCTCGTTGCGG
>CAYGMF010000100.1:0-3051 GCA_964351075.1 uncultured bacterium | reverse complement strand
TTCCTTTTAAAGTATCTGTGCCTTCATTCCAAATAGCGGCTCCATTTCCTTTTTCGTTGATGCTGACTTTGACACTTCCGGTGTTAGAATTAAAGTTGCTGGATAAGGTAGAGATGATAGCTGGAGTTTCTGGATAGAAGTGATTCACTTTTAACATGCCACTAGGACCTCCCCAAGCAGCAAGACCTTCTCCGTGAGTATTCACAGCCAAATCAAATCTATAAAGGCCTTGACCACCAAAAGGTCCTAGAGATGCAGGTACCATCCAGTTACCTGAGTCCAAGAGCCAGCTAAATTCACATTTTGCTTCCTCCTGCCCGTATTGAGCGGCCCATATAACTCCTGGATGTGGTAAGTTTGCATAAGAAGCAATAATATTGGTATAGGGAAGTACATTGGGGGACGAGATTGTTTTTGCTGTTGGGGACCAGGTTGATCGATCATATATTTTTACATCTACTGCATTCGAGCTGTTCAGCCAAGCCACTATACCTTGTCCATTTTGGTTTATAGCTATGTCAAACTTTTGCGCCCTGTTTAGGTCAGTCGAAAGGGTGGTTGGTTTGGACCAAGCTTGATCTGTGAGGGTTAGTGCGATAAGCTTGTAGTTGTCATCACCTAGAGTAGTACTCCAACTTACAATAGCTTCATTAGATTCGGAGAGAACCACTTTTGGAACAGTAATAAACTCTCCTCCCCAGCTGCTATTATGTAGCTCTTTGACTTTTCCCCATGAGCGGCCATCAAATAGCCGTGCTTGAATAAGACAGAAAGTAGGTATTGGTCCACCTGACAGTGTATTCCAGACTATTGCAGCCTTTCCAGAGTTGTTGATGGCTACACTATAGCCAAAGAATGAAGGTGCAGAGGCGAGAACTTCTGGTCGACTCCATTTAGAAGCTTCACAGGTTGCATAAAAAATTTGTGTAATTAATTTATCACCATCTGTTTCAGACCAAACAGCAATTCCTTGTCCAGCATCATTAAAAGCGATTTGCTGATTCTCCAAACCTTTAAAAGAAGCAAGGGTACTCGGTTCTGACCAGTTTACCTCTGAATATAGAAGCTTTGAGAAGCTAGCTGTAAAGAGTAAAAGGGAATATAAAACGATTTTATTTAACATGAATTCCTCCATTGGAGTTTTTTTAAGGTTATTATTTGCCAAAATTTTTATTGGCTCTTAGAGATTAATAGAGATTACTTTAAAGATCAATTTTTGCTGCAAATTTATTTTTGAAGGATAAAAAAATGGCCTTTCTGATCATCAGAAAAGCCATTTAACAAAGCTGCTCAATTTCATTTGCAATTCAAGCTTAGTTGAGTTTTGTGTTGCTTGTTGCAAGGACCTGGTCATTTTGATTTAGCACATCAATTCTGTAGACCATAGTGCCTTCGTAGTAGGTATCGGTATACTTTTCTTGTGATGCAGGGAGCTTGGCGATTAAAAAGTTATTTCGGTAAAGGGCATACTTCGCTATTTGAGGATCTTCAGAAGGATTCCATTTAATTTCTATGGAGTCCTTTTGAGATCTTTGCTTTGCACATAAATTTAGGGTATGGAAAAACAATCCTTCTGCATTTTCTTGCCCAAAAGCTGTTTGAATATAGTTTTTTCCCTCAAGTGGGTGTATGGTCATCCAAAGAGCAGAGACTTGATTTGCATCGTCTATTGAAATTTCTCCCCATGTTTTTGGTTTAAGAAAGTAGGAGAAAATGTGAGGCTCATGCATCCAATCTGTCCCAACACAGACATTTGCTTTGAGAGTAGCTGCGCCTTCATTCCAAATAGCGGCCCCATTGCCTTCATCATTAACACTAACATTGACAAACCCTGCTTCTGGATTAAAGCTGGTCGATAATGTGGAAATTATAGGATCTTTAACTGAGTGGAAACGGCTCACTTTAAGGGAGCCATTCTGCTCTCCCCAAGCGGCTAGACCTTCTCCTCGAGCATTGACGGCTAGATCAAATTTACAGTTATTAGCATCTCCTCCAAAAGTCCCTATAGTGTTAGGTTTGAGCCAGCCTTCATCAGGAGAGAACCAAGTATATTCAAAGGTGTTTTCTTGTTCAGTAGATGTGACCCATACTGTTTCTGGGTAGATTAAGTTTGGAAAAGAAGCTACGATATTTTCATTGTTAATCACTTCATGGTTGGCTACCCATACAATTGCAGGGTGATCTGTATCTGCATAAGTTGTCATAATTTTTTGACTACCTACTACATTGGGCAAGGATACTATGGACGGAGGTGACCAACTTGAGCGCTCGTATCTTCTGGTTTCGACGCAGTTCGAGTCGTTGAACCAGGCTACAACTCCCTTTCCATCTTTATTGACATCGATATCAAAATTTTGATGGGGGGTTGCATTAGTTGCAAGAGTAGTGGGGTTAGACCAGATTTGGTTGTCATAAGTAAGTGCAACAACAGACTCCGTAGTGCTTCCACCGTCAGTGACCCAAGCTACCAGTATTTCATCGGATTCAGAAAGAGCAACTTTTGGGATAGAGATTCTTTCATCCCAACTTAGATGTAAGTATTGCGGCTTCCCCCAAGTTTGCCCATTAAAGAAGATAGCTTCAATATCAGAATAACTAGGTACGGGCCCATCTGCCCATTGATTCCATACCACAATAATCTTTCCGGATTCATTTATTTTAACTGTATGGCCTAAAAATGATCGCGCTGAAGTAAAAACTTTTGGCTTTGTCCATTTAAAGTCTTCACAGGTTGAATAGACAAGTGTTGAGAGTGTGGGACTATCAATTTCTACCCAAACTGCAATTCCTTGACCCTTTTTATTAAATGCTATTTGTTGTTTGGAAAATTCTGTAGAAGAAGAAAGTGTACTTGGTTCTGACCAGTGCATTTCTGAGTAAAGAGAGTGTGAGATACTAAAAGCAAAGAGTAAAAAAATAGATAAGGCAATTTTATTAAACATAAATTCCTCCATTGGAGTTTTTTTAAAGGTATTATTCAACCGATATTTAAATTCGGTCCTTAAAGCCTAATAGAGATTACTTTAAAGAGCAATCTTCATGTAAATTTAA
>CAYGMF010000099.1:0-3058 GCA_964351075.1 uncultured bacterium | reverse complement strand
CCTTAAATATAAGAATCATTTATAATCTGAAAAAATTAAAATCTCAGGTGCGCCTCTTATGAAATATTGTTTATATCCTTTCAAAACAGCACGTTTCAAAACTCGCGCTGTTCCTGTTGGAAATGTCTTAATAGGCGGTGATCAACCTATCAGAATCCAGTCGATGACGACTTCTGATACCCGTGATAGCGAAAAAACTGCCGAGCAAATTATGCGCCTTGCAGATGCTGGCTGTGAAATTGCTCGATTAACGGTTCAAGGAATGAAGGAGGCGATGAGCTGCGAGCGCATCAAATCCATTTTAGTTCAAAAAGGCTATGACATCCCTTTAGTTGCAGATATCCACTTTTTTCCAAAAGCTGCCATGACCGTTGCAGACTTCGTAGACAAAGTGCGGATTAATCCAGGCAACTACGTAGATCGAAGAGCGACCTTCCAAGTTTTAGAATATACAGACGCTGAGTACCAAAGTGAGCTTGAGCGTTTGGAAGAAAAATTTTCACCGCTCGTTGAAAAGTGTAAAAAGCTCAAAGTGGCTATGCGCATTGGAACCAATCATGGATCTCTTTCTGATCGAGTCATGAATAGGTTTGGAGATTCCCCTCTTGGCATGGTGGAATCTGCTTTAGAATATACAAGAGTCTGCAGAAAGCTTGACTATCACGACATTATCTTTTCAATGAAAGCGTCCAACACCCATGTGATGATTCAAGCGTATCGCATGCTTGTAGCTCGCATGATGGAGCTTGGATGGGATTATCCACTCCACCTCGGAGTCACTGAAGCTGGGAGTGGGGAAGATGGGCGCATTAAATCTGCAGTAGGGATTGGCTCTCTTCTTTTGGATGGACTAGGAGACACGATACGCGTCTCTTTAACAGAAGATCCTTGGCATGAAATAGATCCTTGTAAACGTTTGATTGCACTTGCTGAAAGATACCAAACTCAAACCCCAACTCTTCCTTTTGTTGAAAAACTAAGAACCCCTTTTGAGTATCAGAAAAGATCAACAGATATCACAAATAAGCCCCTTCACAAAGATGGTTCCGTCTACTTAAAAATCAGCGAAAATGATCTTCTAGAGGACAACTTTTACAAAGCAGCAGGCTTTGATATTGAATCAGAGACCTTAACTAGAACTATTGCAACTGTAGATGGACTACTATTAAGCAGCCCTGTAGCTCATCCTATTGCTCAAGAAAAAATACAAACTCTTCTTGATATGAAGATTGGTATTTTTTACAGTGACCAACCAAAGAGCAGTTCTCACTCCTACATAAGAGTTGAAGAAGGAGATGATTTTAAAGAGATTCAAGATCTGGATGCTGACTTAATTTTACTCAAACTTAATCGTGATCGCACGCACTTTGCAAGACACTTCTTTGAACATTTAAAGCAAATAAAAGCAAGTACTCCTGTTATTTTAGAAACAAGTTACGAGCTTTCTAAGGATGATGTTTGCATCTCATTAGGCGCAGAGCTTGGCTCTCTTTTTTGTGATGGTTTGGGAGAAGGGGTTTTAGTTGACTCTCCTTCTTCTCTTAAAGACAATCGAGAACTAGGACTCAATTTGCTTCAAGCATGTCGCCTAAGATCCTCTAAGACAGAATTCATCTCTTGCCCCTCTTGTGGACGCACCCTATTTGATTTGCAAAGCGTAACTCAAAAAATTCAAGAGCGCACCGAGCATCTTCCAGGGGTTAAAATAGCTATTATGGGATGCATTGTAAATGGACCTGGAGAGATGGCCGATGCTGACTTTGGATACGTCGGCTCTAAAGCCGGCATGATTGATCTTTATGTTGGTAAAGAGCGTGTGGAAAAAGACATCCCTTATGCTCAAGCTGTTGAACATTTAGTAGAATTATTAAAAAAACACGACGTTTGGATTGAGCCTAAAAAAATTGTAAGCGCCCTCCAATAAACAAAAAAACCGAGGAAAAAATATGTTTAATAACACAAGTTCTTTCTACAAAAGACTACTGAGTCCATTTTTACTTTTAGCTCCATTGAGCTCGATGGTTTACGGGTCTACAGATTCTTACTACTCACAGCAAATAGATACCCTTCAAGGAATAGAAGCGAGCGTAAACAAAACAATTACAGAAAGTGAAAAATTATCTGACTTAAAACCGACTCTACTTGATTTCTTTTCAGTACTCTCAAGACAGGGCCACATTCAAAAATCTGGCACTGACCAAGAAGTGAGACCTTGCTTTGTTAATACACAAGGCCTTGTTGAACAGTCACTCGCTCACGCATTGCAGCGAGGAGAAATAACTGACTTAGTTGGCATCATTCATACGCCTACCCCTGCAACTCCTCTTTGTACAGATGGTCAGATTACAGACCAACTTGTTCACCCCTCCATGCAAAACGATCCTTCTCGTATTTTTACTGTACGAGCAAGAGCTAATATTTTAAGGGACTACCTAGACTTAGGCGGTAAGCTTTTTGTTGTTTATCCAAAAGGTGGTTTACAAAAGAGATCAAAGCCGCAACAGCAAATCTACCATACAACTCTTCAAAACTATTCACAAAATCTCCACGATCATGAGCTTCAAGTCGACCAGATGGATCATGACATGGTAGGCGCCACCTACCTCTTCAAAGATCAAAGTGGAGAGGAGTATATGTTTAGCATAAGAGCTACTCAAGCCAATGCTCCTGAAAAAGACAATGCCTGGGAGATGTGGTTTGGCAAATCTAATCAGCCAGAGCTTGCTCAAAGAATTGATCGAGTACGCACTTATCTAAATGCGTTAAACGGACCTCTTCTTGCACTGAATTAGGCCTTAAAAGCGCTCTTAAGATCAAAAACCTCTTACCGTAAGATAAGAGGTTTTTCTGTTTTAAAAAGAAAGGGGAAGTTACAATAGCCTTTAAAACACTCAACACTAGTTAATTAAAAATGCTTGGCACACCATACACATGTTTTCGCAGCCATACTGAACTAGCTGCAAATTTTCTTCTCAGCCAGGAGAGTCACCTAGACACAAGAAGGCTATCTGCAGAACTCCCCCGTAACCCCGATCTAACTGTGCTTGCTGCAACTATT
>CAYGMF010000098.1:0-3519 GCA_964351075.1 uncultured bacterium | reverse complement strand
AAAAATGCGTCTAAAAAATTATAACTAGAGTAGGAGCTATAATCTCTTAAAATCTTCTCTAAAATTTCATCAAAGAAATAAGATTTTGTTCCTTCTCTCAAGCGATCGCACTGAATAATTTTCTTAAAAAAACACAAATTCTTTTGCTCAACTGCATTTATAGCTAGTTTCTTTAAAGATATACGATCTTGTTTGGACAAGTATTTGTCAGTTAGGTCTTCATATAAAGCTAAGATATTTGCTGATGATGAGCTAATGTTATTTCTATAGCTAAAAAGTTTCATTGCGTTATCGGGAGTGATTTCAACACCCGAATCAAGAGCAAAACTTAGAATCGGATAAAATGAATCTGAAAATGAGCTTCCCCACCACAAGGAACTTCTTACTCTATCACTGGAAGCCAACTGATTGACCAAGCTGCTAAAACGTTTTGGAAAAACACTATAAGGCCCAAAAAACTTTTCAAGGCTACCCGCTTTATTTATGACCATCCCTAAAAGTTCTAAAGCTTTGGATAAATTTACCTCGTCAGGGGAATAGTAAGAGTTGCAATATGTCTCAAGGACCTTGATAAACACTCCTTCTATATATTGAGACCAAGGCGTGTACAATTTCAAAGAGTTTGACTCTTCTTTTTTATTCAAAACAAGTTGAGTGAGCTTGAACTTAGAGGAAAGAGTAAAGTTTTGGGAATAATCTATAATTCTATAGTCATCAGCTTGTATAAAACCTTCTGATATTAAAAACTTGATGTACTCGAACCTATCATGAGAGTAGTAGAAATTTGTCTCAAGAAATTGACCTTTAAATTTACTAAGATTTTCTAGAATAAATGTTTTTTTATCCTGCATATAGGATCTTAGCGAGCTAGAAAAAAAGCTTTCTTGCCTTAAATCACTCAGTTTTTTTTGAATATTTTCAATTTTTGAAGCCTTTTCTCTTTCTGCAATAACTTCTTGAGACTCCTGGGGAGGAAAAACAACTTCTCGAGATTTCTGTGGGTGGTAAACAACTTTTTGAGACTCCTGCGGTGGATAGAAGTAGTTATAAATGGAGGATCCTAAATCATAAATACTATTCATTTTTGTTCTCCTTGAGTTTCAATCTATAAAACCTGGGATAATTAAGTCCCCACGTACTGCATTGTCCTGCAACACAGTCATACAGTTTTTTCTTCACTTCACCGCTTGCTATTTGAGTGCATCCATATGAGGGATCAAAAAAATACTGCCCGTCTTTGCTATTAATAAAAGCCATAGAGTGACCATAACATTCACCCCTGTGGTTGTCTTCTTTGCTGATCGCTCTAATCAAAAATATTCCCTCAGGAAGTTTTTCAACTGCATTATAAAAATCAGATTTATCGACTCCAGAATCAGAGTATTGTTGACTATTGATAAATACATTATCAGCTGACGCATAGTCTATCTCAAGATTATGAAGAGCGACTAAGGCTTCAATTTTAGCTTTCATAAAATCTTCTGGAGGGTCTTCAACCTTCGAAATAGCATTCAGAGCTGCTTGGTGAGTTCTTAAAGTTGTTGATGAAGTACTGTAGTTTTGAGCACACTTAATTACTCTTTTATGAAAAGAAGGCTCATTTGAAGATAACAAGTCTTTAATAAAACTAATGGAGTGTGCTGAACAAACTCCCCCACTCAACTGATATTCAAGATGCTTGGGATCAAAAAAAATTCCAGAAGGAGCTTTTTGGTTAAGATCTTCCATCAACCTATTTACCAAAGGAACATTGACTGGGCCATAGCCATCCATCATACTTCCCGCAGTAACTTGTCTAGTGTGTCTAATAGAAGAATTTCCAAGCATAATAACAAAATAAATTTAAATAATTAATTAACTTATGTTATCATATAATATGATTTAATAAAATAAGTATGATTTTATTAAAAAAACTTATAATATTAAATAAATAAAACTATAATAATAATTAAATATTTCAAAAATTCTCTTAACTTTCCTGAGAAAGCCTCTCAAGGATGTTTAGATTAATTTGAATTTCTGTTATAGTGAGGTCAACAAAAGGATCTATTTAATGTTTCATCCCCTTCTCATACCTTCCATTTTAGGAGGAATACTCTTTGGTTTTCTCTGCTCAAGACAAGCAAAAAAAAAGAATAAGAACCCTCTTCTATGGTTCCAACTTGGATTTTTATTTGGAGGTGTTGCTTTAATAGCTTTTTTTCTTCTCGGGTTAAAAGAAAAGCTAAACTCTCAGAGGCTAGCTAAAGAAGCTGCTCCCGCCTCCAAAAGCCCTAGACTTGAAACAGCCCCTTCTCTTGAAGATAAGCGTAACACAACGCTAGACACACGAGAGTGGTTCTATTTGGACGAAGAGAACAAGCAAGTGGGTCCTATTACCTTTGAGCTCCTTAAACAAGAGCACTTAGCTAACAAGATCCAAGACAAAACGCTTCTATGGTCTCTTGGAATGGAAGACTGGAAGTCTTTTGATCAGCTGTCTTATTTACAAATGGTGGTTAAAGCTGAGGCTACCAGCTAGCTTTAACAACGCCTGGAATCAGGCCGGTATTTGCCATTTCTCTAAAACAAATTCTAGAGAGCTTGAATTTACGAAGATATCCTCTAGGACGTCCTGTAAGTTGGCAACGATTTCTAAGTCGAATTGGGGAAGAATCTTTAGGCATTTTATTAAGTTTAGCAATGGCTTCTAATCGAGAGTCGTGGTCTGTATCTTGGTTAGAGATTAGCTTCTTGAGCTCCTGTCTCTTCTCCCAATTTCTTTTTACGATTTCTTCTCGTCTGTTTTGTTTTGCAACCATTGATTTTTTTGCCATATCTATCCTATATTATTTTTGTCTAGCAGGTCCCTTTTGTCGCTGCTTGCGATTGGGGTCTTTTTTATTAATTACATAGAGTCTACCTCTACGTCGTACAATTTTGTCTCCCTTGGAAGGGTCTGCTTTCACTGAAGCTCTAACTTTCATAAGATTCTCCAAAAATTTGAGCCTATTTTATACACTTTTATTAGATTTTACAGCAAGAAGTTATTCGAAAATAGAAGAAAAGCCTATTCGTTAATTAATAAATATTTTTTTGAAGAGCCTCTAACGTAATGGAGAGCTCTGATTTATCAATAATAAAAGTGAGTTCTGTAGCAGTAGAGATGATCTCAACTATATTTATTTTTTTAAAAGCTAGCCTCTTATAAAGCTCAAAGAGAGTGTTTGGAACATCTAGGTATTTGAGATCAAATTTAATAGCAATACCCACTAGATTCTGCTTATCGTAAACTTTTTTAAAATTTTTAAATTCTTTTCGAAACTCCTTAGCTATTTTTGATTCACTTACAACTGTGATCTCACTCATTCCTTGGGTTACTGTAAAAAAACTTTTATTCTCTATGGATAGCTTCTGATAGATTTCGCGTATCATTTGCGAGGCCTTTTCGGTTCTCTCAAAGGTCATCCCCTCTAAATTTGAGTGAACAGAAAGGGTTTGGATCACTTGAGGCACTGAAGAGGGTGAGATCCCCTTTTT
>CAYGMF010000097.1:0-3747 GCA_964351075.1 uncultured bacterium | reverse complement strand
ATCGTGGGCAACCTGCTCAACCCAACCCATCCTTTGATCCTTGACTCTAACTCTAATGTCAGATTTCTCAAAGACAACGTAAGCTTGATTTCCCCCATAGACAGGATTAAGCCCGGCATCCACCTCTATGAGTCTTTGGGAGTCTGTGATGCGAATAGGGGGCTCAAACCTGTATCTAGGGGGGTTATGTCCGACAACTTGAGGGATATCAAGAGCTTGTTTTGAATTGGCAAGCTCTGAGAGGTCTTCCCAAAGAACACCTCCGATACTGTGCTCTCCTCCTCTTGAATGTCCTACATTAAAAATAGGATGAGAAAAATCATCTTTGGAAACAGCTTCTATAAGAAGGTGATTTAAGTAATTTACAATGTCTTCGACGTAAACTTCTTTGGCTTCACATTTTCTTTCTTTCATAATCTCTTGAACAAGTAAGTTGCGCATTTCAGTCCTTAGACCTGCATGAAGAAAGATACGCGTGCCATCTGTGTAGGCAAGTTGCACTTTCTTGTTCAAAATATCTTGTTTCATTTTTTCTCCAAAAGCTGCTGGATTCAAAATGACTTGCGCGGCATAACCATAAATTCCTTCTAAAACCATCAGCTCATGGTTTCCAATCAGTCGAATAACTTCTCCAGAAGACTTTTCTGCTTGGCTTTGCAATTTAGCTAAAAAGTACCAAACCTCTTCTGAAAAGTAACCGCGGTCAATAACATCGCCTAACTGAACCAGAACTTTAGACTCACCCTTCCAGTTACTTTGTGCATCAATCAAACCGGCATTCAATAAATTTTCAAAAAGACCTCTAATTTCTCCATGAATATCTCCAAATGCGATTACTTCGCATGGCATTCTCTTAATCTGTGGGTCAAACCCGCCAATCTTTATAGGAGCCGCATCAGCAACAAAGTAAGAATAAACAGGATTCAAAGAGTCGGAAATAAAGCCAGAGATGCTATTTAAGACAGAAGAACTTTTTGGACGGAAAGTTCTTTGAAATGGACTTAAATTAAATTGATCAACTCTTTGACTTTGAAAATTAGGGACTGCTGAAATAGAAGACATACTCTTACGATAACCTTATTATAAACTGCCAGCAAGTATCTTTCAGTATGAGTAATAAATCAATATTTTTATCTACGAAATACTAGGGTAAATTTTTTTGTTAACAATGAAAACAAATTTTATTAAAAAATATTTTCCATATTAATTATTGAAATAATATTTTAGTTTAGTGTAAGTTTTTATTTTAGTTGTTTTAATTAATTGCATTGTTAATAATTCGGCCACTTTTTGTTATTAACCAGGAGAAAACAATGACAACATCAGTAAATGCATCACCAGTAAATGTACAAATTCTTCCAACTCTTAGAGAAGAATTTGGCGTAACTAAAAACAGAGCAAAAGTAAGCAAAATCTCTCAAGACGCTATTGACGCATACGCTAAAAAAGCGAATGTTCAAGAAGGGTCTGTTTTCACAAGCACAGTTGTGGAAAAAAGAAGAAGAAACACAGGTCTTGGAAAAGTTGAAAAGTACGTTGTTTACGTCAACTTCCAAGAGAAGCCAGCTGAAGTTGCTAAAGATGCTAAAAAAGCGTAAGGCAGATATAAAAAATTAAGCTTGTCTTAGTTTTTTATAGATAAGGCCAACTCGAAAGAGTTGGTCTTTTTTTTTAAGTTCTATATAATTTAGATCTATGTATATGTGAAAAATATGACGATCAGACCCTCCTATCAAATTACCACACATCCTCCAGGATCTTTAAAAGAGATATGGACCCTCTCATGGCCCCTCATCCTAGGTTTTTTATCCAATGGAATGATGGTCTTTGTAGACCGTATTATGCTGGGGCAGTATTCCCTTCAAGCGATGAATGCATCCGCAACTGCAGGAAGCAGCGCATTTGCCTTTCTTATTCTGCCCATGGTGGTTGCTGGGATCTCAGAAGTTTTTGTAGGACGTTTTAATGGAGAGGGGAGCTTTAGTCGGATAGGTTCAGCTGTCTGGCAAATGATTTGGTTCTCACTTTTGATGACCCCTATTTTTGTTCTCATCAGCAAAGTCGCTCCTTCTTTTCTCTTTAAAAGTACCCAAAGCCCCCTTCTAAATGCGGAATATTTCGTCTGGATTACCGGTTTTGGAGCCTTTTTTTGTTTAACTAAAGCTCTCTTGGGCTTTTATGTAGGTCAGGGAAAAGTCAAAATAATAGCGTTTACTGTTCTATTTGCTAACATCTCTAATGTCGGGCTTGATTACCTGCTTATCTTTGGAACCCCTCTTACCCCCTCACTTGGAGTCAAAGGGGCGGCAATTGCAACACTTTCTACCGAAGCTATGATGGCTTTAATCCTGTTTTTCTTTTTTATTAAAAAGAGAAATAGAGAAGTTAATGGGACAGGACGCATGAGGCTGAACTCAAATCTTTTTTTAAGCTCTCTCAAAACAGGGCTCCCTGCAAGTTTAGCCCACCTCTCTGAATATGTCACCTACTCCATTTT
This sequence comes from uncultured bacterium, assembly GCA_964351075.1. Taxonomy (GTDB): domain Bacteria; phylum Chlamydiota; class Chlamydiia; order Chlamydiales; family JAAZZY01; genus JAJACV01. The sequence goes on along the minus strand of CAYGMF010000097.1, from coordinate 1,250 downwards.
TATATGTTGGGTAAATGCACTTGGAGAAGATTTTTTAACCATTACGGTGATCTTGCAAACCTTTTATCTCCTCTTTTTCTTCATTATTGAGGGGATTTCTAAAGGGATTACGGCAGTTGTTTCCAACTTCATTGGAGCTAATAAGTCGGAGCTGATCTCAAAAGCTTTCAAATCGACCTTCAAGCTACACCTTATTTTTGTCGCTTCAGTCACTCTTTTTCTGGCTATCTTTTCACCCGGCATTTTTTCGGTCTTTGTCAATAAAGCAGATCGAGGCTATTTTTCCGATCCGCTTTTTTTAAGCACTCTTTATAGAGCCTCTCTTTATCTCTGTATGTTCTATCTGTTCGATGGGATGGTTTGGAACTTTGTTGGAGTACTTGTAGCCGCTTCAGATAGCCGCTTTATTATGTTGGTTGGAACACTCGGCCCATGGCTCCTCTCACTGCTCCCTATCTATATTGGGATCCGTTATTTTTCAGTCTCTGTAGACCAAGTCTATCTCTATCTTGTAGCTTACGGCTTAAGCTTCATGATGATCTATTGGATGCGCTACCGCACATCTCCTTGGAAAAAGAAAGAGGTTGTCAAAGAAGAAATTGAAACTGCAGAGCCTGAAGAACTCGTTTAAACATTTTTCTACCCCCTTATCCTTATTCTTCAGTTTAAGTATAATAGCTCTTGAATAGGAACAAAAAGGAGCAAAAAAATGATTTCAAATCTTCAGCCCATTTCTCAGATAGATTTTAAACCTCATCATCTTCAAACAAAAAACGGAGCAGATGAAAAAGTCTCTCAAGTAGCCTTAAAAGGTTTAGAGGGTAGTTTTTTGACCATCTATCAAAACGTCGCTCAATTAACAGATGCCTTTTCAATCACCGTTCAAGATCCAAAGACCGAACTTGTCTACCGCCCGCTTCTTAAACAAATGATTGCAGATTCAGCTTTTGTCTACATAGACAAGGGAGATGGAAAAATTATTGCACAATCCTCAGACACAACTACTTTTTCTCTTCATGACTTCTACCAATCTTTAGTTGGTGAAAAAGTCGCCTTAGAATGTGGGGACTTTGCAAACGCCCGATCCTATGAAGGGATTGTTTTTGATGTGCAAGGAAATCAACTCATCCTCCTAAACGCTGAGGATCAATTTGTTCATTTATCTCTCGATAAAGTACTCAGCGTGAAAACACAAAACCTTGGTGATAAAATTGCAGTAAAACCACACCTATCTGCAGTTTATCAATCTC
>CAYGMF010000096.1:1977-3819 GCA_964351075.1 uncultured bacterium | reverse complement strand
ATTAAAATAAGAATAAGGAAGGGAACCATTATTTTAGAGCCTCTCTCAAGCCCTTTTCTAACTCCTGAAATAAGAAGTAGAAAACAAAAGAGCATAAAGAGAAGATGAAATCCAATCCCCCAAAGAGGGTTGCCTACAAGATTGGAGAAGTAGGACTCTACCCCACTTAAAGTATTGAACTGAGTGGCTTGTCCAGATACAGAGGCAACAAGGTAGCCGAGGACCCATCCAGCAATGACACTGTAGAAAGAGCTGATGATAAAACCTGTTATAACAGTAAAGAGCCCAGAGCCTGTCCAGAAGGAGTCTTGTCCTAGCTTTTTGAAGGCACCTGCAGGGTTTTTCTGTGTGGTTCTCCCTATTAAGACTTCAGATATAAAAACTGGAAACCCGATTAAAAAAAGGCATACTAAATAGATACAGATAAAAGCAGCTCCGCCGTGTTGCCCCACTATATAGGGAAAACGCCAGATATTGGCTAAACCAACCGCAGACCCAGCGGCCGCAAATATAAAGCCAACTTTAGATTTCCAACTTGCTCTTTTCATTTTTACAGATTTAGATAAAAGACTAAAATTTTATATACCTTTAGGTTTTTTTTCCAGATCAATAAATAATAAACAGAAAATATTAATATTATATAATAGAGTTTTTTAATTTCTCATTTAATTGAATAAAATAGGGCCTGTAAATCAATAATATCCTATTTTTTTTACTCTTGCTTGTTCATAATGTTTTTCTTTTAACAACCCTCTATTTTTATGAAAAACGAAGATTCTTTTTTTGAAATCGATATTGAAGCTGTCAATTCCTCAGGACAAGGCATTGGGACACTTGATGGTTTAAAAGTATTTATTGATTTAGCGCTCCCAGGGGAGCGTATAAAAGCTCAAATCATTCAGAAAAAAAAGAAATATGCAATTGCTCGGTTAGTCAAAGTACTTAAAAGATCTCCAGACAGAGAGGAACCCATCTGCCCTATTTTCACCTCTTGTGGGGGGTGCCAAATCATGCATTGGAACTACAACAAGCAACTGGAGTATAAAAGCCAAAGGGTTCAAGAAGCTCTTACCAGAATCGGAGGGATAGAGAATCCTCCTGTATTGCCTTGCATCCCCTCTCCTAGTCCTCTTTACTATAGAAACAAGATACAACTCCCCTTCTTTGAAAAAGATGGGCGGGTATCTATGGGACTTTATAAGAAACACTCTAATGACGTGGTAGAAGTTAAAACGTGTTATATTCACTGTGAAATTGGGCAACAAATTTATGCTTCATTGCAAGAGCTTCTTAAGAATTCACCTCTAAGAGTTTTCAATCCAGAGAAAAGAAAGGGATTCTTAAGACATGTTTTAATTCGCACTGCAGTTGAAACCCGTGAATGCCTCATTGTTTTTATCACAGCTTCGGGTCTATTTAAGGAAGAGCTTTTAGCAATAGCTGAAACGCTTATGGCAAAACATCCCGAACTAAAAGGCGTTTTACAAAATGTGAATAAAAAGAGGTTCAACTCTATTTTGGGCGATGAACTCTTCACCTTAAAAGGACGCTCTTATATCTATGAAGAAATAAACGGGCTCCGTCTAAAAATATCAGCACATGCTTTTTTTCAAGTCAACCCCGCGCAAGCTGCTAACTTATATCAAACTGCACTTGCACTTGCCGATCTTAAGCAAGAAGATTCTCTTTTAGATGCTTACTGCGGGATTGGAATGTTCGCCTTATTTGCAGCTTCTAGAGTTAAGAAGGTGCTTGGTATAGAAAGCGTCCCTTCCGCAGTAAAAGATGCTCAAGAGAATGCCACGTTAAACGAACTCTCTAATGTTCAGTTTAAGTGTGATC
>CAYGMF010000096.1:0-1877 GCA_964351075.1 uncultured bacterium | reverse complement strand
GCTTTACTTGTGCGTGACAATTAAAGAGCATTTCCTCAAACTTGCAATTCTAAATTCAAGTAGGTGCGTATGATTAAAAGAAATCCATCCATGCAAAAGCTCATTTCAAACTATCTCTTTTTAGAGATTAATAAACGAAAAAAAGAGTACTTAAAACAGAACCCTGAAAGTTCTCTTATCTCTTTAGGGATTGGAGACACAACAGAACCTCTCCCTGAGTGCGTTATAAAGGAGCTTATGCACGCCTCTTTAGCTCTAGGTATACGAAGTGATTATACAGGCTACGGTCCTGAAGCAGGCTTACTAGAGCTTAGAGAGCAAATAGCGGATACTTTTTATCAGGGTATTGAACCTGATGAAATTTTTGTCTCTGATGGGGCTAAGTGCGACACAGGGCGCCTCCAGGTGTTATTTGGAGGAGACTGTTCTATTGGCATCCAAGATCCTTCTTACCCGGTTTATTTAGATGGCAGTCTCATTCAAGGGGTTGAAAAGATTCACTTAATGCCTTGTGTAGAAGAAAATGATTTTTTTCCTGATTTAGAAAAGCTACCTAACTTGGATCTTCTCTACATTTGCTCTCCTAATAATCCAACTGGAATTGCTTACACAAAAGAGCAGCTTGAAAAACTTGTTCAGTATGCGCTTAACACAAACACGCTTATTATTTTTGATGCAGCCTATTCGGCTTTTATCAAATCTCCTGATTTACCGAAAAGTATCTTTGAGATAGAGGGAGCTAAAAAGGTCGCAATTGAGCTCAACTCCTTTTCAAAGTTAGCAGGTTTCACAGGAATTCGATTAGGATGGTCAGTTGTTCCTAAAGAGCTTAAATACCGAGATGGCACATCTATTCATTCAGATTGGAATAGGATCACCTCCACTTTGTTTAATGGCGCCTCTATTATTTCTCAAAAAGGAGGCCTTGCCGTTCTATCTTCTAAGGGTCTCAAAGAAATACAAAATACAATACGCTTTTACTTAGAGAATGCCTCTCTTTTAAAAAAGGCATTTGAAGCTTTAGAGTTTGAAGTTTTCGGTGGAACATGCGCTCCTTACCTCTGGATCAAAGTGCCAGGGCTCACCTCATGGGAAGCGTTTCAGATGCTCTTAGATAATGCTCAGATTGTTTCAACACCAGGGTCTGGATTTGGAAAAGCAGGAGAGGGTTTTATTCGCTTAAGCGCGTTTGGAAGTCGAGAAAACATATTAGAAGCTATTAAAAGGGTTGAAATCCATTTTAAAAGTTTTGTAACGTCTTAGTGTAACTTTACTCCAACTTGGAGAGTGTCATGTCGTTTGTTTCTACTATAAGAGTACAGCCGGGTACTTTTGATACTAGTAGAACTCCTGCATCGACTTGTCTATCAGACTTTTGGCAATCCTACCGCACTTTAGTTGTTTACCCAACTTTCAAAGGCCGTTTTCCCACTGACTTCTCGTCCCAATTGCATCCTAAAGAAGTCCCCTCCTTATCGTTTTGCGAATGGAAGTGGTATCAATTAGCTCCCGAACAGAAAAGCAGAATAGATGTAAGAGATTTTGTAAGAGATTGTGAAAAAGAGAACTCTTTTTCTCCAAGAGAACCGTAAGCTTTCACCATGAATTAGAATCTATTAATTCTTCAAGCTGATGCGTTTACCTTTGTCAAAAAAATTGCTACATGTATAATTTTTCGTATTAACTAACTTACACAAACTAAGGAGAACAATATGTCATCAGTTTCAGGGCCTTTAACATTATCTATTGTGAATCCTCCAAAAGCACCAAAGCCACCTACTATCTCTGATCGTTTTACTGATTTTTGTGAGTCTTGTGCCACTTCTATTGGGGACGCAGTTTTGCTAAGCTCCTACACTGCCACAGCTATTTGTGAA
>CAYGMF010000095.1:0-3887 GCA_964351075.1 uncultured bacterium | reverse complement strand
GGCATTAACCGCTCAGGTGCATGCTGCGCTAATGCATCCGCATGGTGAGCAGTAGCGAGTCCAAGACCTAAATAGACAAATCCTAAAAGAGCGCCACCTACGAGCCCTGATGCAATGGCTGTTTTAGAAACCTCTTTTTCACTCTTATTGCCCATTTTAAGGATCAAAAGGGTCCAGATTGAAGATGAAAAGAAAAGGGCTGCAATGAGGTCCATCGTGTCAAAGCCCTCGTGAAGCCCCATTAAAAAGGCTTGAGAGGAAGAGTGAGGGGTTTGCACTAGAGGAGATCCATTTCTAATCCCAAAAACTATAATAAAGAGAAGACTCAGTAAAAGGAGTGGACTGAAGACTTTTCCTAATAGGGGAAGGATGAGGCTTTTTTTAAAGCAGCAGATTAAAGAGATCGAGCCAAACAAAATTGAGAATAGGAGCAGATAGGATCCTCCCGTAATCGAAACAAAGGAGGAGTAGGCTACAACAAAGCAGCGAGGGATAACAGCAAAGGGCCCGAGTAAAAGAAGGGAGATAGAGATAAAGATAAAACCAATCGCTCGTCCTGGCCTACAAAAAAATGCTAAGCAATTGCCTTTATAAAGAGTGGCTGTAATAAGGCCCAAAAGGGGGCCTCCAATAGCTGTTAAAAATAATCCTGCCATCGCAAAGGGGATCCTAGATCCAGCTAATAGGCCGACCTTCAAAGGGAAAATTACGTTCCCTGCGCCAAAAAACATCGAAAATATGGCGATACCGGCTAGGCCGATAGTACGTGCGTGAGATGATTTCATCATCAATTCCTCTAGAATGTGTGTTTAAAAAAAAGATATGTCGTTTGAAAGAAATAGAAGTGCCCTAGGGCACACGGCAGACGACTACTACAGAAGTTTGAGATGTAGAGCTGTAAACGAAACGAGTATTCATAACTGAAATTGTATCAATTAGCCTACTTAAAGTCGAAGCTTATCGTGATTTTTTAAAAGTTTTTTTTATGAATCTTGACTTTTTTACAATTAAAATTTAAAACACGACCTGTTCTTGAAAAATCAAGGAGAAAATATAACATGAACATTTTAAAAAACTATACCCTGCTTGTTGCAGGCTTACTTCTTTGTACTTTATCTTCTGCTTATGCAGAAGATGCGATTGACTTACAAAAAGAAGTTAATTTGGGTTTGAACCAAAACCTATCTGCTCAAACAGCAGCACGAAAATCAAATACAGGTACTCAAAATTCTAGAAAGCTTTACTTAACACGTCGTTCAAAAATTGGATGTACACCTACTTACTTTTATAATATGTCTTTAGGGGTTGGTTTTCTTCGTTTTAGCGGACAAAAAGGAAGTGATGCCTATGCATCATTACCCTCAATTCTCAAAACACGAACACCTCTTTATCAAGGTGGAACAGGTTATAACCGTACCCCTCTACTGGATGCAACTCTGGGTTGGAACCCATTGAGTTGGATGGGTCTTGGAATTGCATATGTGGGTCAGCACAATGTAATTTTTGAAAGAAACTTGTGGAGTCTTTCTACAGTCAATACGTCAAAAGTTACCTATTACTTTAGAGCCAATGTTGATTTAAATGCAGCTGTGGCAAAAGCCTTTTTTTATCTGCCTCACTCAATAGTTTGGAGAGCAGTGGCTATATCGCCATTTATGGCATTTGCAGTTGGCCCTGGTTGGCAGACTTGGACACCAACCCTTTCAAGTCCATCTTCAGGAACAACTGTTAACTTTAGACAAAAGGTATCGGCAAACTGCTTTTTTATGGCAGACAGTGGTTTTCAAGTGAAAAGTATGAAAGCTGATCAAAACCTTTCTATGATCTTTGGACTCAAATTCAATATTTGGGGACAAGCAAGATCTATGGGAGCGCTAGACCAACAAAGAATAAGAACAGCAAGTCAAACACCGATTAATGATAATGTTGGATTACTTCAGCCCTTTAGTATTCGAACTGTTTATCAGTTTGCTCCTTACTTAGGAGTGATGTGGAGTTATTAATTTAACCAAGCATCTAAAAATTTAAAAAGGCCTCTCTTTTTGAGAGGCCTTTTTTTATTTAAGGGTGAAATCTAAAGCATAAGAACTTACGCAGAATCAATACACAAATAATGCTATTGCGTTGAGTGTATGGTTTCAGAGAGTAATGAGGTGCAAATACAGTCAAATATTTCATGGTTCTTCATCTCTTTTGGAAAAGAGTCTCGGTTGCTGAGCATGTGAGCGGTTTGAACATGTTTTCCTGTCCTTTCAATGATAGCCTTAAAAAGATCAAAGAAATAATGCGGCTTCCCACAAACTGTAATTTTAGCCTCTTTAGAAACTTTGTCAGTAAAGATTATCTTATAAAATAACTTTAAAGGGTCCTCTTTGTAGGACTCAACATCGAAAAGGGGACTGCCCTCAAGGGTAGCCTCTTTTAAAATTTTTTCAGCCTTTTGGCAATCTTGAGCACTTTTGAAGAAAATATGAGCATCGTGAGTCATATGAGATTCTACTTTTGAAAAGGTAAGACCTATTTCTTGTAAAAACAAGCTTTGGTCTTTTTGGCGGTATAAGATCCAAGGTGTTTCTTGATTCGTATTCTTTTGAGAAAGAGCGTTTGCCACAATTAAAGTGTCCTCAGGTTGAAGGTGGTCCAAGATAGCCTTAAAAGCTCGGTCTAAATATTCAAGCGCATACTTAAAGCGTGGACTTGACTTATACTCATCACTCTTCCAGTGATGATGTTGCATGTGAGCTAAACTATTTAAAAAGATTAAAGAGAAGTCAGGGTTGTACTTTTGCTTCATCTTTAAAAAAAGGTGAGTTGAGAGGTAATCAAAAAGGGAGATGTAAGCAAAAGATTCTCCTTTGAACTTTTTGATATGTTTGACTAAATTTGGAATTTCTTTTCGAAAAGAATTAAGAGCTCCTACTTTTGTTAAGAAAAGAAGGAATCGACCTATTTTTTGAAGTAGCTTTAAGTGGGAGGTATTGAGGTGGTTTTTAGTGCTATAGCGCAAAAGGTCAAGTAGTGGCTCTAATTCGGAGGGGTAGGCGCCCTCTGATGCCGTCCAAGGATCAGGAAGAAAAAACAAACAGTTTTCAGCTTGAGCTCTACTTGCATTCATAGCTCCCCATATACCACTTGTAACACCCTCTTTGGAAAGCTTTTCCCAAATCTGGTCATTATCTAAATGAGGCACATCACCTAAATGCTTGATCTTATGTTCTTGAGAAGGTGTGCCTGTATGAACAGAAACCCATTGCACCCAAGGCTCTAAATAGTCACTTTCATAACGGTCATCTGTGCGCGTTTGAGTGGCATTTAAGGCGAGTATCTTTTGAATGTTTAAAAGGTTTAAATGACGAGAAGCTGTATCTAACAGCTCATAGTTGAATTCATTGAGTTCAACAAATAGAAGCTTATTTTTCTTTCTTTTTTGATTCATAGTGAAGCAGCACCTTAAGTATTTTGATAGAATCTATAACCACTGCAAAATGTGAAGAGGCATTCTTATCGACGTAAATCGTAGAGATAGGAAGAGATCGAATCCTGTACCCTTTTAATAAAGCATAGAGAAGACAGTCAAATTCCATCTCATAGTGCCCTCCTTCAACCCGTTCAATAAGCTTGGTTAGTAGCTTTTTACTAAAAGCTCTAAACCCTGACTGAGTGTCGTGAGGAGCGTGATCAAATATCCGTTTCAAAAGCATCGTTATACAATTGTTAGCAACGCGGCTTCTCAGTGGCATTTTAGAAAAACATCTTGAGCCAATTACAAAATCTTCTCCATCTAAAACGGCTTGAGCGAGTCTTGGAATGTCAGATGGTTTATGTTGTGAGTCTGAGTCTATCGCGACTAAAACTTTAAAATCTAAATGTTCATTTGCATATTTAAA
>CAYGMF010000094.1:0-3960 GCA_964351075.1 uncultured bacterium | reverse complement strand
ATAATTTCTATCGAATGCCGATTTCAAGAAGAGATTTTCGAACAGTTTTGGGGCTGAAATCTCCTTCCTTATTTTTTAAAGGACAGAAAATTTGCTCTCTTGGATAGGTAAGAACAGTCGTTTTCTTTGAATAAGGCAGAATATCAAAGATGTAGGTTTCAGACTTCCAACAGTTGGGTTTTAGAGGCTGAACCGTCTTTTGAATTTCAAAATCAAATCTTGGAGCCTTTTTCATAACCTTATGAAAAGGAAGATCTAGTCCAGCACACTTTTTAGCAAAGTGTAAAGTCAAAGCAAAAAGGCTTAAATTTGCAGCAGGTTCTTCATCAAAGAGAGTGTTACCTGGAATTTCATGATATTCGAGAACAACGGGTTTTTCATCTTGAGAAACTATGATTCCAACTTTCTCTTTTGAAGAGAGCCTTGTGCAACTTTTTAATGAGAGATCTGATTTGGATTGAATGAGCTCTCCGAAGAGTTCAAAATCATAAGGATCTGCAAGGGGGTTGTCGACTAAAACGACATTTAAATATTCTATACCTAAATCCTTCCACGTATTTAAAATACCCTGTTGTTTAAATTCTGTAAAACAACTGCCATTTCCATCTGGGCCATAAGCAATTTGGGTTTTGTCATCCATGAAAAGGCGCCCTTCAAGATCTAAAAGGGGAAGCTCTGTTTGAGTAAAAAAATAAATCTGGCTCTCCTTTAAACCAAAATAGTTGTGCTGGGCAAAGAAGCCCCGAGTTAATTTATCATTAATAGGAGAGGTCATAATTGCTAAAGGGAGGTCCCTTTGAGTCTCTTCACTCGCTTTTTTGACTCTTTCACAGAAAATTTGAAAGAGACTTTTGTGGTAAATAGGGGTGATAGGAAAAGTTCCTTTAGGCCCTTCATGCCCAAGCCTTGTCCCTTGTCCGCCTGCAATTAAAATCGCGCCGCATTTTCCTTGAGAGGCAGCCTTTAAGCCAAGCTCAGCTTTTTCCCTAGATCCCGATTTGAGAAGAGATTTATAAGGGGTTATTTTTTGTGGGATATTTCGACCCTGAGAAAAAAGAGCCTGCTGCTTTTTAAATTTTTGAATATCGAGTGCTAAAATATCTTCAATTAGAACCTCTTGTTCTTCTTTTAAAAGAGAGGGAAGGAGGTCCAAAAGATGGCTTTGTGAAGTAATCTTTAATTGTTTTTGAGCTTTTAAATAATTTGTTAAACTATTATTATTCATAGAACTTATTATTAATTTTTTTGGTTTTTATTTAAAGTAAATGATTCTTTAGAAGAATGAAGATTATCTACCCTTATAACGAAACACTTCCTAAAAAGCGAGCTCATGACGCTTACATTGTGAGAACTTGTGCTTCCTTGGCCTCGGCTGGTCACGATGTCACTCTCCTTTGTGGAAAAGGCTCCTTAGAAAAAAAAGAACTATTTAAATTTTATAAAATTCATCCCGATAATCCCTTGAAAGTTATTCAACTCCCCATTCTCAGAAGGAAAAACCTCATGAGAATCCAGTGGAATTTCCTCTTCTTCTGGAGAGCTCAACGCTACATCGAGAAGCATAAGCCGGATTGTGTAATTTGCTCCGTTTTAAAGCAAGCAGACTTTCATCTCTCAAGGCGTATTAAAGAATGCATCTATCTCTATGAAGTGCATCAACTTCAATGGTACCCCACCTTAAAAGCTCATATGAGTTTAAAGCACATTAGATGGGAACGTTCTATTTTTGATCGCTGTAATCTTATTACAGTTACGACTAACGCATTAAAAAATATTCTCACAACCTACCCTTATCAGGTGAAGGTTCCCATTGAAAAGGTTCCTTTAGCATGTGATTTTGAGAGTTTAGAGTCTAAAAAAGAGTTCAGGGAATCTCTCCAACTTTACTATGTCGGACAGCTCTATAAGTCACAAGGTTTAGATAAACTCTTGATGGCGCTCAAAGAGGTAGAGGGGATTCAGTTAAAGGTAGTAGGGGGGAAGTCTGGAGAAATCAAAGATTATCAAAACCTCTGCCTAAGAGAACAACTACAGCATAGAGTCTCATTTATAGGGTTCTGCTCCTCAGCTGAGCTTCCAGAAGTTTTGAAAGAAGCTGACGCTTTTATTACAACTTTCGAAAATACAGAGCGCATGCCATACGTTGCCCACACCAAACTCTATGAGTATCAAGCTTGGAAAAGGCCCATTATTGCTCCTAAATTAGAGGTCGTCAGTGAGCATTTATTAAAAGGAGCCCTTTTCTATGAATCTGAAAAAGAGGAGAGTTTAGTGGATGTTTTGAATCAAATTCAAGACCCTGAAGTTTATCAAACTCTATTGGATGAAGCAAAGCAGCATATTCCTTTTAATTGGAAAAAAAGAGGATGTCTATTTAATGAGTTATTAAATAAACTCCAAGTTTCTCAAAAAAGATAATAATCCAGCAACTTAATGGAAAAAGAATGAAAGTATATACAATTGGATATTTAGGAGCTGGAGCTTGGGGAGTTTGCCTCGCAGACCTTCTTGCGAAAAAAGGACACAAAGTTAAAGTTTGGTGCCGTAATGAAACACTTGCGAAGCAGCTCAATACGGAGAGAAAACATCCTAACCTCAAAGATTACACCCTTCACAAGGACCTCCATTTTACATCCAATTTAGCTGAAGTTTTGGAAGACATTAATTTTTTAGTTGAGAGTGTGACCTCATCGGGTACTCGCCCTGTATTTGAACAAGTTAAGAAACTAGCTCCTGATTTAAAATGTCCTATCGTATTGACCTCCAAAGGAATTGAACAAGATTCAGGTTTTCTTCTTCTAGATGTCGTCTTAGATGTTTTAGGGAAAGAATATAAAGACCGACTCACCTATTTAAGTGGTCCAAGTTTTGCAGATGAACTCATTCGTGAATTACCTACAACCGTAGTTTGTGCAGGCTTTGATCCAGAAGTCACCCATCGGGTGCAAGAACTTTTTCAGTATAAAACCTTTCGAATCTATCCCAACTATGACATCAAAGGAGTAGAATTTGGAGGGGCTATGAAAAATATAATAGCTATTGCTTGCGGCGCTTCAGATGGTCTTGGCTTTGGAAATAATTCAAGAGCTGCTCTCATGACTCGAGGTTTACATGAAATAAGAAAATTGGCTATAGCTAAACAATGTCGATCAGAAACGATCAATGGCTTATCAGGTATGGGAGATCTTTGTTTGACTTGTTCTTCAAGATATAGTCGTAACTATCGTTTTGGATATTTAATGGCTCAGGGAAAAACGATGGAAGAGGCTAAGAAAGAAATTGGGATGGTTGTAGAAGGAGCTTATACTTGCGTATCTGCTCTTCAGATTGCTGAGAAGATGGGAGTTTCTTTGCCTATTACTGAAGCGGTCCACAAAGTTCTATATAAAGGAGTGAAACCTATGGAAGCAGTCCGTATTCTCTTAGACAGAGAAGTGAAAGAGGAGCACCTTTAATGGAAGTGATTCAAGCAAGTGAAATGGCACGAATTGAGAAACTTGCTTTTCAAGACGGAGCTTCAGGGGATGCCTTTATGCAAAAGGCAGCGAAAGGAATAGCTGAAGCTGTTGATCGTTACATAAATGAACATCATCTAGAGAGAAAGATATCCTTTTTTGCCGGTAAGGGGAACAATGGAGGAGATGCTTTCTGTGCAGCGCTTCTCCTTTTGCGAGAAGGCTACCAGCTTACAGGATACCATACAGACCCACTAGATACTTGCAGTCCTCTTTGTCAAAAATATGGAAAAGCATTTCAAGATCAAGCAAGCGACCTTGTTTTAATCGAAACAGTTGATCAAATCGGGCTTCCGTTAGATGGAATTCTGTTAGATGGTATTTTAGGAACAGGATTTAAAGGAAAACCAACTCCAAATTTAGAAGCGATCTTTAACAAAATCAATGAGGCTAAAGTCCCTGTTTTTGCAATTGATATCCCATCAGGATTGAATGGAGATACAGG
>CAYGMF010000093.1:1436-3968 GCA_964351075.1 uncultured bacterium | reverse complement strand
AAAAAACAGGTAAAACTTCCCCATTTAGCTTTGTGAAAAATTTTTCATCATGAGAGGCAAGAAGAATCAAAATCCCCTCCTTTGCCAATTCGTTCAAAATGTCTGATAGTTTGTCAGTATTTTCTTGATCAAGTGCAGCTGAAGGCTCATCTAAAATGAGGACTTTTGGGTCAAAAGCAAGAGCACGAGCGAGCGCTACACGCTGCTTTTGCCCTCCTGATAGGGTAGAAACGCTCTGGTAAACTTGATCATGGAGCTCTAATTTTTTGAGCCAGAAAAGGCTCTTTTTAATAGCCTCCTCTTTAGATAATTTTAAACTAATCATTAACGGTTTTACCACATTCGCCAAAACATCAAAATGTGGAAAAAGTTGATAGTCCTGAAATAAATAGCCTACCTCAAGTCCTAATCTATTTTTCGATAAGCTCTTTCCATAAATCTTAATATCACCCTTAGAAGGTGGCAATAAACCTGCCACCAATTTGAGAAGAACCGTTTTTCCTGTTCCAGATCGAGCACGCAGAATGCCTATTTGACCTCGATCAAGAGTAAAAGAGATATCAGATAAGATCTTTTTTCCCGCAATCATTGAAGATAAATTATTTACACTGAGCATGGTTTCTCACTCCATTTTTCTGCTTTTTTAGTACAAAGTGATAGTAGGCTTGTCAAACTGATATAAATAATGGCAGTCCCTAAAAAGATTGCAAAGGTTTCATAAGTCCTCCCTCGAATCAAAGTCCCTACTTTCACAATTTCATGAATCCCAACAATCGAAGCTAAACTGGAATCTTTCAAAAGATTAATCATTTCATTGGCTCCTGCTGGAATCATTTTTCTAAAACATTGAGGTAAAATTACATGTCTGTAGGATTGATAGGAGCTCATAGAAAGGGCTTTCGCTGCATAAAATTGATCTTTAGGAATAGCGCTGAGTCCTGCAAGAATAATCTGTGAGCAATAGGCCCCACTATTAAGGCCTATCGTCACAATGACAACAAATAAAGGAGGCAAAGTAACTCCCAAGAGAGGCAGGCCATAATACCCAAAAAAGATTTGAATTAGCATGGGTGTTCCTCTAAAAATTGTATTGTAAGTCAAAGCTATTGATTTTAAAGTAAAGCTCGATGACCTCTCCATCAAAGCTAAAGGAATCGCAAGAGTAATACCTATAATAAAAGCAAAGAAAGCAATATAAACATTTATAACGCACCCCTGTAATAAAGCTGGTATTGACTCCCAAAAAATAGTCCAATTCATTTCTATAGCCCCCACTTCTCTTTAAGGCTTTCAATGAATCCCTCTGCCTTAAGTTCATCTAAAACCTGGTTAATAGATTCAAGGAGCTCATTAGATTCTTTAGCTACTAAAATAGCACAGTTTTCGGAAGTGCCTTCTAGAACAATGTGGTTTAGCTGGCTGTTTTTCTTCTCTTTTGTAAAAGAAGCAAGTGTACTTTTTGCTAAGATATAAGTGTCTGCTCGCCCACTTCTTAAACTTTCAATTGCATCCAATGGACTTTGTACTCTTAAAGGTTTCTTATGTAACTGATCTGTTACATAAAAATCTGCTGTGTACCCATCATTGACAATGAGCTTGCTCTCTAAAGCCGCCTCAAGTGTGTCTGCTTGATATTGATTTGAAAAAAAACAAGCTACTAAAGGCTCTCCATCTAAATAAGGCTTTGTAAACTGAACAACTTTCTTTCTCTCCTCTGTAATAGTCATACCCGATGCTACAAAATCTATTTTGTGACTTTTTAAATCAGGAATTAACGCATCCCAACTCATGTCAACTATTTCTACTTCACGATTAAGCCTTTTACCAATTTCCTTTGCCAAATCAATATCAAATCCTTTAACTTCTTTGTGCTCTATAAATGCAAAAGGAGCAAACTCAGCATTTGTACCTACTTTTAAACAATTGCTCGATAGAACCTTTTTAGGTTCTTTGTTTTTTATACCCATCACCCCAAAAAGTGTGACTATGGAAAAAACTCCTAAAAGGATTGCCCAGGTTTTAATTTTCATCTTTTCCTCCTGGTTCAAAATAAAGTGCTTTGCATAGATTAAAATAGGTCTCTTTGATTTTCTTACTACTCTTAGGAACCACAAATATGGTGTTTTCTCCAGAGATACAACCTAGAATATCAATGTTTTTAGCATCTATCATATCTCCTACGAAGTCAGCGATTCCAGCTATTGAATGAATCACAATCATAGTTTCATTATGCTCTATATCTTTAATAGCAAGCTTAAGCATCTCCTCGTAGGTATCCTTCCCCAAAAGAGAATAGATCCTTTGATCCCCCTTTTTTTTCAGAACAGCACCTAGCTTTTTTAAATCTCTAGAAATAACTGCCTGTGTAGTCGTTATCTGATGCTCTTTCTCAAGCAAATCAATGAACTCAGACTGGTTCGTTATTTTTCTAGTTTCAATAATTGTACAAAGGGCATTCAGCCTTTCTTCCGCCTTACTCATATTTGACTCCAATGTTAAAAAGTATAATTATCCATATTATTGGATATTTAT
>CAYGMF010000093.1:0-1336 GCA_964351075.1 uncultured bacterium | reverse complement strand
CAGATTGCCCCCGATTTTTCTTTGAAGGGAACCGATGAAAAAACATATACACTCCATGACTTTTCAAGTGCCAAAGGCCTTGTCATTTTCTTTACGTGTAATCACTGCCCTTACGTCATTGGATCTAATGAAAACACACGCGCTTTAGCTGAGAAATTTAAAGATCAGGGAATTCCTTTTGTAGGGATCAATTCCAATAGCCCCAATACTTACCCTGAAGATTCTTTTGAATATATGAAAGCTTTGATGGAAAGGGAGCACTACCCTTGGACCTACCTCTACGATGAGGGTCAGGTAACTGCTTTGGAATATGGCGCTCTTAAAACACCTCACTTTTATCTTTTCAACGAAAAAAGAGAACTTATCTATACGGGGCGCGCTGTAGACAACCCTCGCGATGCCACTCAAGCTACGACTCATGAACTTCAAGATGCACTTGAAAGCTATCTTAAAGGCGAATCTATCAAACAGCCTGTTACAAACCCTAAGGGATGTAATATCAAATGGGAAGGTAAACCTCCCCATTGGATGCCACCAGAGGCTTGTGATCTTACATGATTAAGCAAACAAATAAAGTAGCTGTTGTAGCAGGTGATCGGTTAGGAGATGGGCTTATTCTCCAGCTCATTACCTATAATTTACACCTCAATGGATATGACACAACTCTCTTTAACACTCCTCTTCTCACTTTAAAAGAGTGGTTCCCCTGGGCTAAAATAGAACCTCATTTTCCACAAGCAGAAACTAAAGAACGACTCAAGGACTTTGACACCCTTATTTTTCAGCACCCTAATCGCCATGCAAGAGAAGCTATTGAACCAAGCCAAGAGCGCATCGTTCTTTATGGGGGCCGCTATCTACAAAGACGCCCTCTTTTAGATCTTTATTTAGAAGCATGTCACCATGAGTTTCAATTACCTCAAGTTGTCCGCTCTAATGGGATCGTCATTCCAAAAAATTTGAAATTTCGCACGCACACTAAACGGGTAGTCATCCATCCTACAAGTTTGTGTCCTGAAAAAAACTGGCCAAGAACAAAGTTTGTTGAGCTTGCACATAAACTCAAAGCCTTAGGATTTGATCCCAAATTTACAGTAAGTCCTGCCGAAGAAAAGGATTGGCTTAATTTAAAAGAAGAAGGGTTTGATTTAGTTATTTTTCCAAAACTGACTCAGCTTGCAAGCTACCTTCATGAATCTGCGTTTATGCTAGGAAACGACTCTGGCATTGCTCATCTAGCCTCCAATGTCAACATCCCGGCTATTGCTCTTTTCATACGCCAAGGGGTTGCAAAACGCTGGCAGCCTAGTTTCTCAAAGAGCTACCCAGTTGTCCC
>CAYGMF010000092.1:0-4107 GCA_964351075.1 uncultured bacterium | reverse complement strand
TCAATAGTTAAAGAAGTGCCTGTTTGCCTGCTTGCATCATACAGAAGAACCGTACTACCACTATCATCATCTTTGTGAAAACTGACCGCTGCGCCATCTCTCCAGCGGCTAGGAGAAAATCCTGGCCGGGAAGAAAATATCTTACTTTCTGGAGCGATGTTTATTGCACCTGATCTGGAAGGTGAAGCCATATTTGTTTTCCTTTTTTTTAATTCTAATTATCTTCCAATGCAGCAAGCATGTAGTTAGGAAGAGCAAAAGCGGCTAAATGAATGCTAGGGTTATAGTAGCGTAGCTGAGAATCCAATTTTGCAACTCTTTTTGTTAGAGCTTCTTTATCGATAGAATCAAATCCCTTTTTATCAGAGGCTATTCCAAAAGCCATAAATCCACCTACATAAGTAGGAATAGGAGCGACATAATAAGAGGAAGTTTCAAAGTGCTCTCGTCTTCTTTCATGAGAGTTTACAAGCTCATCTTTTTGAAGAAAGGGAACTCCATTTTGACAAACTAGAATTCCATCTTCTTTTAAAGAAGACTTGCAGTCACCATAGAACTCAGATGTAAATAAAACTTGTCCTGGGCCGATAGGATCAGTTGAATCAACAATGATTACATCAAATTCATTTTGATGGTCTTTTACAAATTGACAACCATCTTGAATTACAACCTGGACTTTAGGGTTTTCAAAAGCTCCATCTGAGATACTTGGTAAATACTTTTTAGAGATATCTATTACAGTTGAATCGAGTTCTACAAGGGTAACGGATTCAAGTTCAGGATGCTTTAGAACTTCACGAATAATACCTCCATCTCCTCCTCCTATTACAAGAACATGCTTTGGGTTTTGATGAGCAAACATTGGAATGTGCGTTAACATTTCTTGATAAACAAACTCATCCTTTTCTGTAATTTGAATGATTCCATCAATAGCAAGCACTCGTCCAAACATTTCATTTTCAAAGATAGTAATATCTTGAAAATCTGACTTGTCCTCAAAAATAAGCTCATCTACTTGAAACTTTTGAGCCCAAATATCATTGTAGAGTTCTTCATCAAAATAAAGTGTTTTGTTTGCGGATAAGGACGTTGCTAAAAATAGAAGTAGAAAAACGATTTTATTCATGTTCAAAAACCTTGCATTTAAATATTTAAAGAAGGAAATGCTAAACCAAAAGAAAGTAAAAGTCTATATCTTTTCGAGAGCTTTGGAAGCAGCTTCACTAGCAGCTAGTTTTTTAGTCCTTCCTTTGCCTTTAGCTAATAAGTTGTCATCCATAAAAATTCCCATCTTGTAAATTTTAGAATGCTCTGGCCCCTTTTCCTCTAAAAGAACATATGTGGGTTGTTTATGGTGTTTTTTATGACAGAGGTCATGAAGCTTTCTTCGCCAGTTTGAGTGGTGTCTATCTGCTAAAACTGATTTAACAGCGGGCAAACAGCGAGAGCTGTAAAATTTTTTAGCAGCATCTAGTCCCCCGTCTTTAAAAATGGCCCCTATAATAGATTTTATAATCTCACTTGCGATTCGATCATTCCCGATCTCTTCTAGATGAGTTCTTTCGCTTTTCCCCATTTGAGCAAACTGACTTAATCTTAAATGAGCAAAATACTGAGCACATACACTTTCACGATTAAGTTTAGAGCGCAATCTCCTTAAAGCGCCCTCTTTAAGATTAACAAGCTTTTCAAAGGCTCTGTCTGCAATAATTAACCCTAAAACAGAAGCTCCAAGGAATTCAAGACGCTCGTTGGTTATCTTCTTCTCCTCTGTTGGAGCATTATGAAAAGATGAATGGCAAATTCCAGCGCGCAGAATTTCTTTTTCTTTAAAGGAGTAGCCTAACACTTTCTCAAGAGAATCTATTTCTGAGGGTAATAAATCAGAGCTCATTAAAATCAGTTGGTATTTTAGAATTTAGTTAAAATGATTTTGAAAAATCTAACTCAGGAAAAAGGTAAAGGCTTATCGTGAAGTTCTAAAAAATCAAAAAACTTTAACTGATTAGATTATTTTTTTTACAGTGAAATCAGTTAGTATCAGGAAAATAGGGTGAAAAAAAATAAGCCTCTAAAGAAGGGTCTGCGTTTTCTAAAAACGTTGAAGAAATTTGCTTTTTACTTTTTGCAATCTCATATTCGTAAATGTTTGTTTTGTAAATCGGAGCTCCTTTAGAAGACTTTGGAAGGTAGCTTCCTGTACGCTTCCTTACATCCACTTTAGATCTCATAGTCATCCCTATTCGCAGTGGATGTGAGACAAGGTCCTCTTCTTCTAAAGCGACGCGAACAGGAAGCCTTTGTACAATTTTAATCCAGTTGCCAGATAGGTTTTGTGGAGGAAGTATGGAGAATGCATTTCCTGCAGCGCCTGGCAAACCTACTATTTTCCCTCTGTATTGAACATCCCTACCATACATGTCAGATTGAAGTTCTACTTTCTGCCCAATTTTCATGTTCTTCATCTGAGTCTCTTTGTAGTTCACGTTGACCCAAATTTGATCCATAGGAATTACAGAGAGCAAGGGTGCGCCAGAGGAAACCCACATTCCAAGCTGCGCATCTCTTTGAGCAACCAGTCCTCTAACAGGAGCATAGATTTTGGTTCTGTATAAATTAACCCAAGCTTGAGAAAGAAGGTCTTCTGCAGCGACTACTAAAGGATTTTCTCGAATTGATCGTCCGATAATTATGGATACAGCTTTTTCATAAAGGCTCTTGGCGTTTGACCAAGCGAAATAGGTTTCTTCTAAATTAGCTTCTGCTGTTTGAAAATCTTCTAAAGAAATGGCACCTTGGTTTAAAACTTCTAATCGGTGGTTATAAAATTCTTGAGCTTTTGTCCACTCAGCTTCTCTAATTTGAATCTCGGCTTCATAGGCAAATACTTGGTGGTAAATTGCACAAACTTCACGAACTGCTTTTGAAAAGTTTTGCCTAGCTTCTTCATAGGAAAGAATAGCATCTGTTGGATCGAGTTGCACTAAAAGTTGCCCTTCCTCAACTAAAAAAGTGTCATCTGTGTAGATCCCAGTAATAAAGCCGTTCACGAGTGGAGTGATGACCACTTGATTTCCTTGAACGTAGGCGTCACTTGTCCGCTTAATGTAGCGCATGCTTGTGAGCCAGGAAATGCCAAAAGCAATTATAAGGCAAGCTAGAACAGCAAAAAAGATCCAAGTAAACCAAGCGCGTTTATGATTAAGAGACTCTTCACTCATCAGAACCCCCTTTTACAAAACACTTCAAGTCTTCAGTAGAATATCCGCCTCCAAGCGCTTTGATCATTTGAATAACCGAGAGGTATTGCTCAAAAGTGATCATTACGTTATCGAGTTGTTTCTGCAGGAGCTCAGCTTCTACTTCATAGACCTTAAGGAGTCCATCAATTCCATTTCTGTATCTTAGTTCTAAAAGGTTAAACTTAAGTTCTGCTTGCTCTACGATTATTTTTTGAGATGCTTTTTGCTCATAGGTTCTGTTTATTAAAACTAAACTGTCTGCAGCCTCTTTTAAACTCGTTAATAAAAGAGCATTGTAATCGTAGATAGCTCCTTCTAATTCTGCTCTATTCTTTTTAAAGTTAGCTCGTATTTCACCCGCTTTAAAAATAGGGATATGAATAGAGGGCTGAAGTCTCCCTTCTCGACTTTTCCAATCAAAGAGATGTTTAAATGGGAAACTTTGAAGCCCTAAAAAACCGAGCAAATCTACTCTTGGAAAAAAGTCAGCTACAGCGACGTTGACTTCATGCATAAGAGCCTCAATGTGCCAAATGGAAGCTATGAGATCAGGGCGACGCACCAATAAATCTGAAGATAAGTCTTGAGGAAGTTCTAACGCTTTTGGTACCTCTTCCAAAAAAGAACTTATCTCAAGAGGTTCATCAGGAGAGCTCCCCCTTAAAATGTTGAGGAGATAAAAGTTGGATTTAATCTCTTCATCCAAAGCAAGGATTTCTTTTTCAAGCTCCTCAAGGTCTTCTACTGAGCTAACTGGGTCTATTTTTGATCGAATCGCTTTTTGATAGAGCAATTCGTTTAAATCAAGGACGCTTGATTTAACCTCATAGAGTCTTGAGTAGAGCTCTCTTCTTTTTAAGTTCGT
>CAYGMF010000091.1:0-4143 GCA_964351075.1 uncultured bacterium | reverse complement strand
TGTTTGTTCTAAACAACAATTTGCTCTCCAATTAAGTTGTGCGGGTGGAGTTTCATCTGCGAAGGCTACACTTATAAGCTCTTGAGCAACTGCACTTGCTCTTAAAGCTGGGTAGCACTCTGGGGCATCATCACGTGCGATAGGGCCTAAACTTACCAAGGTTGAAGAAACAATACCCTCAGCCATCCCATTAACCCTATCATTTAGATTTTGTAACTCATCTGAATACGAACGAACCCATGGAAACTCTTGGTCGCTGTGGGGATCTATCAAAAAATGCCTTATCATAGGTGCCTCCATATCAGATGGTGGACAAGTATTATACAAAGCTATGGCTTGAGTATTAAACAAAGTAGCTTTACACCACTGCTTCTCAGCAGCCGTCAAGTGATAAAAAGGACGCCTCAGTGCATTATCGGAAATTGGTTGTAGAGTATGAAAAATGACATTTGGAGTAATTTGAGAAAAATAGTGTCCCAGACTAGCGGTATCACCCATATAACGAGAATTATACACAAGGTTCAGTTCTCTACCTACTCCCTTGTCTAAGGTTGCTTGGAAGAGTTGTGTCATTTCAGGTACCATAATATGAGTCCTGACTCTAGTAAGACCCAGATTTCGAGCTAAAGCAGAGCCTATTTTAGTGCTTGCATCCGTTATAAGAGCTGCGCGCGCAGGAACTACTGCTCTTGAAAGTTGTCTGGTCGTTACCATAATTGCACTGGTCATAGGAGTACCTCCAAAAAATTTAAATAATTAAAAAATGCTAAATCAACGTCTTCTAAGACTTCCGTCTCTAAGGGTTTCACCATCCCAAACAAGCGTTCTAGGCAGTTTCTTATCCCCTATCGAAAGAGGAATAATTTGAGTTGCTAGTTCAGTAGCTCTTTGGGCCAAATCATCTTCAGTCAATTTTCTTGTTGACCAAGGCCCTAAGCGCACCAAGCTTGAAGAAACACCATCGCCTCCATTTATAGTTTGGATTTTGTTATCTATAATTTCTAGCTTATTTGACCATACAGTTGCTGCCGATAATCCTAATGCACTACTATAAGGATCTAGAAGCACGTGCCTAACAACCCCTCCATCTAATGACAAAAGATTAGCTTTCGAAACTAACTCTTCAATTTTTTTCAAAGCATCTCTGAACTCTTTTTGGTCATCCGGCTCCAAAAAATCAAAAGGTCTCATCATCAAGACATCTGGAAGCGGCCTTGGTGTATGAAAAATAACTCTTAAAGATTGCCCTTCCGTTTGAAAAGGTGGTTTTTCTATGCAAGTCACTGGAAGATGAATTCCTCGTGTTTGAGCACATTCTCTTAAAGCTGCTCCCACTAAATTATTTGGATCTGTAATAAAGACAGAAACGGCAGTTTGAGAAAAACGCCTAACTGATGAACATAGAGTGCTGGTCATATATTCTCCCGATAAAAAATAAAAAATGTAAGCAATTAACTATTAAATGACTATATTTTTTCACCAATACATCTCATTTAGATGTACGCCTAGCATACATCTAGCCAAATTTCTAATTTTCAGCGGGCTTTCTATACAAATTTAATCTTTAAATTATGACATCCATAACCTACTAATTATCAATGCTAATATCAAATATGCTGGATATTTGACACTACTGATGTCAAATAAGAAGGTTAAATGACATTACTGTTGTCAAATATCCAGCATATTTGATATTATGAGCTTAAATAAGGTTTAAATATGCCACACATCAAACGAGTTTTTACTCCCCCCTCTAAATATAGCTTCTTCTTATTTGGTCCAAGAGGGACAGGTAAATCGACCTGGGTAAAAAAGCACTATCCCGATGCTTTCTACATAGACCTGCTCCTCGCCGATACCCGTAGAAAATATAATGCTAATCCTGAACTTTTAATTAAAGAGGTTCAGGCTCTGCAGAAAGATAGCCAAGTCATTGTAGATGAAATCCAAAAAGCTCCTGATCTTTTGTCCATTATTCATGCCTTAATAGAAGAAAAGAGAGAGATCCAGTTTATCCTAACAGGTTCAAGCTCAAGAAAGCTCAAAAGAGCTGGTGTGGATCTTTTGGCTGGTCGTGCTATAAAAAAAGAAATGCACCCCTTTATGGCTTGCGAAGTTGGAGATGAGTTTAATCTAGACAAAGCATTAAATCAGGGTATGCTCCCCTTAGTTTGGGAAGAAGAAGATCAAGAAGATGTTTTAGAGTCCTATGTCAATCTCTATATCATTGAAGAGGTCCAATTTGAAGGGTTTGTCCGAAATATTGGAAATTTTTCTCGTTTTTTATCGACTATTCCCTTTTCTCATGGCAGTTTACTCAACATCACAAATATCTCCAGGGAATGTGAAGTAAATAGAGGAACAGTCCAAAGCTTTTTAGATATTTTAAAAGATTTGATGCTCGCTTATCAATTATCCATTTTTAAAAGACGAGCTAAAAGAATCCTCTCCTCTCAAACGAAGTTTTACCTTTTCGATAGCGGTGTTTTTCAAGTCATGAGAAAAATAGGCCCTATGGACACTAAGTCTGAAATTTCTGGAGCTGCTTTAGAAGGACTTGTTCTACAACATCTCAAGGCTTGGTGCAATTATACGAAGGGTAAGTATGAAATTTTTTACTGGCGAACAAAGTCTGGGTTGGAGGTTGATTTTATTATTTATGGAGAGAAAGGATTTTGGGCAATAGAGGTTAAAAATGGCTCTAAAATTTCCCCGGGCGATTTAAAAGGCCTTAAACACTTTGCTGAGGACTACCCAGAATGTAAGACTCTCCTCCTCTATCGAGGAAGTACTGAACTCATTGATCAAAATATCCGTTGCATGCCATGCAAAAAATTCTTACAGGGAATCACCCCAGGCAAACTCCTATTTTAGAGAAAAAACCACTAAAGATTTTCATTTGCAAAAATAGCCTTTTTTCTGTAAAATACCCATAAACTAGGTATTTTACATGCGATCAGCCAATAAAACAAAGTATGCCATTTTGGGGATGCTCCTTGAGGGACCCTGTAGTGGATACGAGATTCTATCTCTTATGAAGAGATCAACTGTGTATTTCTGGAGAGAGTCTGATTCGACTATTTATCCGATGCTAAAAGTTTTGGCAAAGGAGAAAAAGGCTGTATCTCAAGTTGTCTATGTTGGAAAAAAAAAGAAAGAGGTCTTTTCAATTACGAAAGCTGGCCGAGATGAATTTAATGCGTGGCTTAAAAGTCCAACAAAGTCAGAAACCCCTCGCAATGAATTTCTTCTCAAACTTTTCTTTATTACCAATCAAAAAGAAATGGTACGACTCTTTAAAGAAAGGCTACACAAAGTTGAAGAGACCTTTGAAGAATATAAGAAAATTGAAGAAAGGCTAGAAGGCATAGCGGATTCATCTCGTAAAACAATTCGCCTAAAGGCGCTCAGATATGGGATTGCCCATCTTAAATTAGAAATTGAGTGGTTAAATGAAACAATACTCAAAGCCAAAGATAATTAAACAATATGAAAGGAGGGTAAGGTGTCGAAAGTTAGCATCAATAATTCAGTAGTTTTTGTAACAGGAGCCAACCGAAAAAATGGGATAGGCCGTGCTCTCGTTGAAGAAGCAATAAAACGCGGTGCTAAAAAAGTTTATGCAACAGCACGTAATGTGTCTCAGCTCGATAATTTAGTTACGGAACATAAAGGCAAAGTTGTAGCAGTTGAACTGGATGTGACAAATTCAAAACAGATTCAAAAAATTGCTCAGATTGCAAGTGACACCCAAATTTTAATCAATAATGCGGGTTGCACTGGATTCTCTGGCTGCATTTATAACTATAATGAAGAAACAGCTCGCAAAGAGTTTGAAACCAACTTTTTCGGCCCTCTTTATCTTATGCGTGCTTTTACAAAAAACCTCATCAGCAATAACAATGGGGCCATTGTTAATATTATTTCTATTGGTGCGCTAATGCCATTTCCTCCAGCAGCTACTTATTCAGCCTCAAAAGCCGCTCTTCACTCTTTAACTCAAGCTGCTAGAACAGAAATGACGCAGCATAAAGTAGCAGTTTTTGGAGTTTATCCAGGACCAATTGATACAGACATGTCAGAAGGCCTTGATGTTTTTAAAGAAGATCCGAAAAAAGTAGCAATTCGAATTTTCGATGGAAT
>CAYGMF010000090.1:0-4313 GCA_964351075.1 uncultured bacterium | reverse complement strand
AGGTGAGCTAAGTATATTTTTTTTAATTGATCATGCAAAAGCCTTTCTACTAAAGCGGCACAATCCTCGTTAGAAAGGTGTCCATGGCGCCCTAGCACCCTTTGTTTGTAGATAAGCGGCCTTGCAGAGGCGTGGACCATGGAAGGGGTGTGGTTGGCCTCTAAATAAAGGAAGTCACAGTTTCTAAGTTTCTGTTCAACTAAAGTCGTTGCAAATCCAAGGTCGGTACAAAAACCCATTTTATGATCTTCTGTTTTAATAGTAAAAGCAACAGGGTCTGGAGTGTCATGTTGAACTGTGAAAGGGTGGATCTCTAAGTCTCCAAATTCAAAGGTCTCTCCTGTTCCAAAGATTTTAAATTTGGGGACATGCTTTAAATACTCAGAAATACCTTTAGCAGTTTCACTATTTGCAAGAATGGGGATATTCATCCGCTTGGCTAACACTTTAAGTCCCATGATGTGGTCAGAGTGTTCGTGAGTAACCAAAATAGCGTCTATCTCTTCAATAGAGACTCCAATTTCTTGGAGCTTACTTTTGATGCCTTTTCCACTAATACCAGCGTCTATTAAAATCTTAGTGTGCTCAGTGCCTAAATAAATACAATTCCCTTTCGAGCCAGAAGCTAGAGGGCAAAAACCAATCATAACTTATCCTTTTGCATCAGTTTAACGAGAGTTGAAAAAATTGCAAAGAAATAGATCGGTCTGAATTAAAAAAACTAAGAATCCATGTAAGGGAGATCTTCGTCTGAACTTTTAGGAGAAATTAAGAGCTTTCTAGGTTTTGCTCCATCTTGAGCAGAAATTAAACCCTGGTCTTCAAGTTGATCCATGATAGACGCTGCTCGCGCATACCCCACTTTAAGCTTTCTTTGAAGAAAGGTAGTAGAGATACTTCCTGTTTTGACTACAAGGTCTAATGCTTGGTCATAAAGAGGATCAAAGTCTTCTCCTGTTGAAGAAATTGAGTTATCGGAAAAGAGGTCCGTTTCACTAATTCCTTGATCAGTTTTGTCAAAAGAGTCAATGAGGTAGTTAGGAGGAGCTTGTTCGCAAATGGATTTTACTACTTTCTGAATATCTTGATCGTGAACGAAGCAACCTTGTGTTCTTATAAGACTTGAAGCGCCAGGAGGCATAAAGAGCATGTCTCCATTACCTAGCAGACTTTCCGCTCCTATTTCATCCAAGACAATTTGGCTATTGACGCGACTTGCTACCTTGAATGAAATACGGGTTGGGAAGTTCGCTTTGATAAGTCCTGTGATCACTTCTCTTGAAGGTCTTTGCGTTGCTAGAATTAAGTGGATTCCAACAGCTCTAGCCATCTGAGCTATGCGGGCAATGGGCATTTCAATCTCATTACTAGCAAGCATCATTAAGTCAGCAAGTTCATCGATGATACAGACAATGTAATACATACTACTTGGGATTTCCATCTCAAGCTCATCTTCTGCTTCCTTGTTGATCTTTCGATTGTTGAAAGCAGCGATATTTCTAAAGCCTAAAACTTTTAGAATTTCATAGCGGTTTTCCATTTCACGTACCAGCCACTTTAAAGCAGCTGTCACAGCTTCAGGTTCTGTGATAACAGGGGAAATCAAGTGAGGCAATTGACTATAGGGGTAAAGCTCCACCTTCTTAGGGTCGATAAGCATTAATTTCACTTCATCAGGCTTACAGTTCATTAGAAGGGACATGACGATTGTGTTGATACAAACTGATTTTCCAGTACCAGTAGCTCCTGCAATAATACAGTGAGGCATACGAACAAGATCAGTTATAACATGTTCACCATTGACTGTTTTACCCAGCAAAACAGGAATGTGGAAATTTCTTTGTGAACTTCTATAATCTTCTAAGATTTCTTTGAAGTTGACCTCTTGCGCTTCTAAGGCAGGAACTTCTATCCCCACTACAGCTTTTCCTGGGATAGGAGCTATGATGCGAATCGACTTTGCTTGCAAGTTCAACGCAATATCACTTTCAAGAGCTTTAATCTTTTGAACTTTAACTCCAGTAGCAGGATGTACTTCAAAGGAAACGATTGTTGGCCCACAGTGTATTTCTCCAACCTTTGCCTCTATTCCAAAGCTCAAAAGAGTATCTTCTAAGATCTCAGCTTGCTTTCTTAAATCCTTTTTTAAAGAGGGCTGATTAATCACTTTCGCTGGAGTCAGTAGATTTGGAGGAGGAAGTTGATAGTGAGTAAAGTCACCATTATAGACTTTCTGTAAGATCAAAGCTTTTTGTCTGCGGGTGACAATGCGCCCTGCTGTTGAAACTTCAAAATCTTCTCTCTTATCCAAAACGGTAGAAGCGCTCGTATCGATTAAGAGAGGGCTCGTCTTTGATTTGGATTGGTAGGATTGATGGATAATAGGTTCAGGTCTTGCAAATTCCTTTTTAAGCTCTTGGGCAATGTCTAATTTAGGTTCTTTTTTTGCAGGCTTAGAAGGAGAAGAGAAAGGAGCTTCGGACTCAGACCTTTTCGCAACTCTTTTTTGGATTAAAAACTGTGGGAGCCCCAAGAGTTTTTTGAGCCATTTAGAGCAGAAGAGTAAATAGTTATTCAATTTTTTAAGGGTGAAGTAACTATTGAGTTTTGGAAGAGTTTTATCTTGAAAGTAAAAAATGATCGGGCTGAGCTTTAATTGAGTAAGAAGAAGAATAGATACTAGAGAGGTTGTTGAGAAAATCAAAGTCACCCCTACAGAGCTCAATAGACGAGAGAGATTGTACTTAGGTAGATCGGTAAAGAGGTAATAAAGAGGGTAGCCTCCTAAGTAATAGCGAATTTCCTTGTAAGGAAGGGGAGTCTTCAGGGTTATTTTCTCTGTGTAAACAGAGAGATTAAAAAGAGCGGCCAAATGGGGTTTAGTTTCTGAAAGAACATTGAGGAGTAAACATAAAGAGAGTGCAATGATGGAAAAGTGAAGTAGTTTGCTCCACTGATTTTCAATAGGGCGGTGGCTTAACTTTCTCCAGCCAATCCAAAGTACAAGAGCTGTAAGAGCATAGCTTATAAGACCAAAGGTATAGAGAGAGATCCAGGCCATCCCATAACCCAAGTAGCCGAGCCAATTGCGAGTAGCGTCTCCATCTTGGAAACTTAAGAGGCTGAGTAAAAAAAATAAACTAAGAGTAATAAGTAGAATACCAATCACTTCAGGATGATTGGAGCTTAGAGACTGGGGTGCACTTTTTGAAGTTCGCTTTCTTGCCATGAAATCAGATAGAGGGGTTTTAAGTCTTTAATAATTTATTTTTCCTTACCTCCTAAATAAAATATTAACTAATACTTTTAAACCTTATTCTCTATCTTTTTTTTGGCCCCTATATATTCGATAAACAACCTTAACGCCTTTTCTTATTAACTATGAGTGGCTTAAATACAAAAAATATGGGCGAACGACGGGACTCGAACCCGCGACCCCCGGAATCACAATCCGGTGCTCTAACCAACTGAGCTACGATCGCCAAAATTAGGACACATTTTTACTGTAAAAAAGAGTTAAAGTCAAGAGAATGCCCCTCTTTATGAACTCGACGAAGCTAGAAAATATTTTGTATCTAAGCTCAAAGCAGCTGGAGCTGACGGCTTTCTTGCCTTAGATCTTCATAAGAGAAGCTTCAAAATACGGCCTCGTCGATAGATTTCTAGAGCCTGTTAAGGCTCTTTATTTTGCGACTCTCTAACTAAAACTTATAGCCTAAGAATACGGATCCTGAACTTAAGATGTTCCAGGTCCACATCATTGCATTTGTCTTGTAAACAGAGTTTGGAGTATTCCTAAACTTTGTTTGAGAGTAATTGACTACTGGGCCTAGAAGAGATAGGTAGACGCTGTCATTAAATCGGTACTGAAAGCCTGCTCCATACTTAACAGCCCAAGAAGATTTAATTTGGGCATTATTCTGAGCGCTCTTTCCAAAAGTTTGTCCCCAACCAACATAGTGACGAAAGAAAAACTTGTTCTGTAGCTTTTCTCTAGCAAGAGGAATAAAATTTCCTAGCCCAGCCCCTATATAGGTGTTCCAGCTATCATCCTTTTCTATTCCACTTGCATTATTTACAGACTGATAGGGGGCCGTTGCTACGTAGACCTGCCAATTGTTATTCCTTCCAAAATAATATGCTCCAGTTAAGAACATTCCCGCAGTATTCATCTGAGAACTCAATTCAATTGCAAATCCATTTGTATAGGTTTGCTCTTTTGTAGGATTTGAATATGCATGAGCAAATGCTGAGCTAAACAATATTAAAACAAAGAAGAGTGTTTTTCCAGTATTCTTCATAAAAAACCTTAT
>CAYGMF010000089.1:0-4553 GCA_964351075.1 uncultured bacterium | reverse complement strand
ATTAAATTTTCATTTGCCTAGAAAAGTTTAATGCGTTAGTAATAAAGACATGAACTTTAAATCTTTTATACTTTCAGTTTTTAGCTTTTTTTTAAGCTCTTTGTCTTTTGCAAATGCCCAAGAAGCTGTTGATACTGTTCCATCAGAATTTGTTTATATTCAAAAGTCTAAGAGTGGAACCTTGCGTGATAGCACTGAAGGTTACTACACTCTTACTCTAAAAGAAAATCATTTAGATCTTATTTACTTTGCAGATCAGCCAGAGAGAATTACTGGAGAAGAAGCGCTTTCTCCTTTTTTTGAAAACTGGAAAAGCTCTGATCAAGAAAAGAAACCACCGACAGCTTTTATTAACTACACCGTATTTACTCCAACAGTAGATGAAGGGGTGACTCCCGATATTTTAGAACTGCAAAACCCTGAATACGATAAAGAAAGCGACACGCTCATCTTTCAAGTAAAGCCGCTACACGAACACCAGATTAAACAAGGCGTCCTAGAAAATGTGGTGATTATTTATGATAAGGGATAAGTTAAAGGATCTTAGCGGTAGTCGGATTCGAACCAACGACACACGGATTATGATTCCGTTGCTCTAACCAACTGAGCTATACCGCCCCTGAAAATTGCGGGAGAAGGATTCGAACCTCCGACCTTTGGGTTATGAGCCCAACGAGCTGACCGCTGCTCCATCCCGCGATAGATTAAAGCGAAGATTTTATCTCTTTACTTGATTATCTTCAAGCATCTTTTTAAGATATTTAAAAGTTATTGAAGTCCCCCCTGAGGCTGCATCAAAAATGGCACGTCCTCTCTCTCCCATACTTCTTCTTTGAGAAGTATTTTCAAATAGTTCTTCTAATGTATTTTTTAGGCTTTTAAGAGGGGTTTGAAGGCCAGCCTTTGCTTGTTTAACTAGGTGTACAAACTGCGCTTGAGTCTGCATATGAGGGCCAAATAGGCAGGGGGTCGAATACCAAAGGGGCTCCAAAATATTATGCCCCCCTACTTTGGACGTGTAGCTACCTGCAACAATTGCTACTTGAGCGAGTTGATAACAGGTTCTTAAAAAACCCATCGTATCAATTAAAAGAACCTGCTTGTTATGGAGAGTATCTTTTTGGCTATAGCGTCCAAAAGTCAAACCTGTTTGCTGTAAAAAAGCTTCTACTTCGTTATTACGTTCTGGATGCCTTGGTACAAGTAAAATTTTAAGGTTAGGGTATTTTTTTAAAAGAGGTTTGATCTCTTGTATAAGAGATTTTTCTTCTCCTTCATGTGTAGAACCTATTGTAATACAAAGCTCCCCCACACCCAACTTTTCTTTGAGAGATTTAAGTTCAATGTTATTAAGCGTCGGGTAAGAATCATCGAGTTTTAAATTGGAGGTGATCTTTACAGACTTTGGATCAAATCCAAGGTCTATAAATCTTTTTTGGTAGACTTCATCTTGAACAAGCAAAAAGTCTAGTGTAGAAAAATACCAATTTGCAAAAGGTCTTATTTTTTTTAATCTTCGGTAAGAGCGCTCAGAAATTTTCCCATTAATAAGACCTATTTTAGCTCCTCTTTTTTTACATGCCTGCAAAAAGTTTGGCCAAATATCAGTTTCTACCAAAAGTACAAGATCCAAGGAGAGCCCTTTTAAAAGAGAGTTCATAACACTCTTAAAATCTATTGGGAGCATAATATGATGGTCAGCAAAAGGAGTGGACCTTTTAGCTTCTTGATGCCCAGTCTCCGTAATAGAAGAGACAATTATTGTGGAGGCTGGATACGCTTCTTTAATTTGTTTAAGAAGATTGGAAGCCGCTTTTATTTCACCTACTGAAACGGCATGTAACCAAATAGTTGGTGTTCCTTTTTTAAACTTGTAGGTTTTAAGTCCCAGTTTTTCACGTAGCTTGCTCTTGTATTTTTTTTTTGTAAAATACTGAAAAAAAAAGAACGGGAGATAAGAAGCCACAAAAAAGAAAATTAGAATCTGATATAAAATAGTCATTTAGCGGACGACAAAGTTAATAAGTTTATTGGGAACAAAAATCGTTTTTACAAGATCCCCTTCTAAATGTTTGGAAATTGTTTTATTCTCTTTTGCAAGAGCTACGATTGCTTCTTCAGATTGATCTTTAGGTAAATTAAAACTCCCTCTTAATTTCCCATTCACTTGAACAATATAGGTAGCTGTTGACTCTTCTAAAAATTTTGGATCAAAATCACAAAAGGACTTGTATTCAAGAGGCTCTTTTTGCCCTAAAACTTCCCACAACTCGCACGCTATATGAGGAGCTAAAGGATAGAGACATTGAATAGCCATAAGCAAAATAGACCTAGGCAGCTCGTTTAGTTTTGAAAACTGATTCACAAAGATCATAAGCTTAGAAATCGCTGTATTGAAAAAGTGTTGTTCAAAGTCTTCTTTGATCCCTTTAATTAAAGTGTGACCTATTTTGAGTGCTTCCGGAGACTCAACGTCTGATAATCTATCCGAAAAACAGAGCTCATAAAATCGATGTAAAAAGCGATAACACCCTTGGATACCATCGATATTCCAAACTTTCTCTTTATCAAGAGGCGCCATAAACATTTCATAAAGACGAAGAGCGTCTGCTCCAAACTCTTCAATCACATCATCTGGACTTAGGCCATTAAGTTTTGATTTGGACATCTTTTCAATTTGAGAGGACAATTTCTCTTTTGTTTCCTTATGAAGATAATGAAGATCTTCCTGGATCACATCCTTTGTCGGCACGTAGGCGTTCTTAGAGTTCTTAAATGACCTTGCCGTCACGATACCTTGATTACGTAGAGATTGAAAAGGCTCTTTTGTAGAGACTAGACCACAATCATAAAAAACCTTATGCCAAAATCTCGCGTAAAGAAGATGAAGCACTGCGTGCTCAGCGCCACCTACATAGAGATCAACAGGCATCCAATAGTTCTCAGCTTCTTTAGAGAAGGGCTCTTTTGTATTTTGCGGGTCTAAATATCTTAAGTAATACCAGCATGAGCCGGCCCACTGTGGCATGGTATTAGTTTCCCTTAAAGCTTTTCGGTCTGTTTTAGGGTCAGTGATTTCGACCCAATCTCTTGCTTGCTCTAAAGGGCTTTTTCCTGTTTTTGATGGTTGATAGCAAACATCTTCTGGTGGCATTAAAGGAAGTTCATCTTCATCAAGAGCTCTTATAGTGCCATCTTCAAAATGCAGAATAGGGATTGGCTCTCCCCAGTAGCGCTGTCTAGAGAAAAGCCAATCGCGCAGTTTAAAGTTAATGGTCTTTTCACCATTTTGAGATTTCTCAAGCCATTTGATTGTTTTTATTTTACCCTCTTTAGTCGAAAGGCCATTTAGATCAAGATCTTCTGATTGACTATGCACTAAAATGCCAGCACCTAAAAAACAGGTTTTAAGCGAGTCGATCTCTTGAATCAGCTCTTCTTCTCCCTTTTTTGGATGCACAACGGGTCGAATAGGTAGATTAAATTTTTTGGCAAACTCAAAGTCTCTTTCATCTTGCCCTCCAGGCACGCCTACAACAGCGCCGGTTCCATAAGTGAGTAGAACGTAGTCTGCAATCCAAATTGGAATTTTCTCCCCATTAAAAGGGTTTATGCAGAAAGCACCTGTTGCAACACCTGTCTTCTCTTTTGCAAGTTCTGTCCTCTCAAGATCTGATCGAGCACTTACTTCTTTTACATAAGCATCTACAGAAGCTTTTTGCGCATGAGTTGTAATTTTCTGAACAAGAGGATGCTCTGGAGCTAAAACAAGGAACGTCGCTCCAAATAAGGTCTCTGGTCGCGTCGTATAGACGGTAATAACTTCTTGGGTTGCATCTTCTTTAAAGAAGATATTAGCACCTTCGCTTTTTCCAATCCAATTGCGTTGCAGCTTTTTAATCCCTTCAGGCCAATCTAGTTCTTCTAGATCGTCCAAAAGACGATCTGCATACGCTGTAATTTTAAGCACCCATTGTCTTAGGGGTCTACGCTCAACTGGGTGCCCTCCAATATCTGATTTCCCATCGACTACCTCTTCATTAGAAAGAACAGTTCCTAAAGCTGGGCAAAAGTTAACAAGCAGATCTGCTTGATAAGCAAGACCTTTTTCATAAAGCTTGGTGAAGAGAAATTGAGTCCATTTATAAAACTCTGGCCCGCTCGTTTTAATTTCTCGATCCCAGTCATAGCTAAAACCAATCCTCTTGAGCTGCTTGCGGATATTTGCGATATTTTTTTCCGTAGTAATGCGAGGATGAACCCCTGTACGTATTGCGTACTGCTCAGCAGGCAATCCAAAGCTATCCCATCCCATTGGGTGCATCACATTAAACCCCAGCTGTCTTTTATAGCGGGCTAAAATGTCTGTTGCAGTATAGCCTACAGGGTGTCCAATATGTAGCCCCTCTCCAGAAGGATAGGGAAGCATATCTAGAATGTAATATTTAGGCTTAGAATGGTCAATTTCACATTTAAATGTTTTTTCGACTTCCCATCTATTTTGCCATTTGGTTTCAATGGCGTGGGGATCATACTTTTTTTTCATTTCTGTA
>CAYGMF010000088.1:0-4554 GCA_964351075.1 uncultured bacterium | reverse complement strand
TTTAAACAAACAAGTGATTGAAGCTTACCATGCTTGGAATATGTTTCAAGCAAGCGATCTTTTTTTTGAAGGTGCAGATCCCAATGTGGCGATTCCTCTAACAGAAGAAATGCTGCTTCAGGTGGATTTAATGGAGCACCCAGATAGTTATATAGAAAAATTCTTCGAAGGAAGATTCTATTTAGATATTGAAGCTCTAGTTCAAAACTATCCACGTTTTGAAGAACTTATCAATGAAATCAGAGATCTAAAAGGTCAAGGTAGGCACGTACCCTCTAAACTAGTGCAGGAATGTGTTTTAATTGGAGTACAAGATGATCTACAAGTTATGCTAGGAAATCAAATAACTCCCTTGCATTGGGCTATTTTGAATGATGATTTGCACATGCTCAAGAACCTCTTGCTGCTCGGAGCAGATATTTCTGTCTGCCAGAATACAAGTGTCTTAGAGCGCTTGCAACTATCTCAGGGTTTATATTGGAGTGATGACATTAAACTTAGACAGGCCCTTATTGACCATGGTTTTCCTTTTGAACTACTTATTCCAGACGGGATGACTTTAAAGGAATTGATCTTAAAAATTGGAAACGAATGGGGCGAATTAAAAGTTATGAAATTTGTAGCTCATAACACCCCAAACTTTAAAGAGATCATTCACGAGCAAGATGAGCACGGAAAAAGTCTTTATAATCAAATTTGTAAAAAAAATGGCTCGTATTCTTGTATTGCGAAATTTCTATCTAAAGTTGGAGGAGAGGGAGAAAATTCTATCTCAGACTTTGAAAGACGTGTATCCGCAACCTTGCATTTGCAAGAAAAAGGAGACTTTTCAAGATATTGGGCGAGCTCTGCTCAAAGGATCTAACTTTTCTTTTTCAGCTGAGAAGAAACATATTGAAAGTCTGGTCCAAGCATAGATGGGATGCTGCCTTCTAGTTTCAAAAAAGCTTCGATATCTTCTGAATCTTGAAGCCCTAGGCACGCAAGTATCAACTGAACAGACAGATTGAAGTTTCCAAGTGCTTCGAATCCTTGCAAAAGCTTTAAAGCTGATTTTGCAAAAGGCTCATTTTCACCAAAACTCATTAGAGCAATAGCTGCTTTTTCATTGTCTTGCGTGAGCGGAGTGTTGTTTAAAACCTTTAATAAGAAATCAAGAGCGGGTTGTCCAATTGCTTTAAGAGCTAAAATACAAGCTTCTTCATAAACAAAGTTTTCAGCCTTCATCCCTTCAAATAAAGGAATAATGGCCTTCTCGGATCCCATTTGACCTAAGCATGAAGCCACATGAAGAGGTGTCCTTCCATATCCCGGGTAAATAGGATCAAAAAATTCATAGGTATTTAAGAGTTCAAGTAAATAGGGAAGCGCCTTCTCATTTTGAGCAAGCAAATCTATTTCTCTTTTAGGGGTTTGCTCTTCTGTTAAAATTAAGTCGACAAGAAGCGTAGGAATAGAATTCTTATCCTGGGAGATAGAGTGAATCTTTCTGAGAGCCTGGTACATGCGATTAGCTGTCTTTACCTTTTGAAGTTCTATTGTTGAGAGAGACAAAGGAGCTAAGTCTTGGCCGATATTTTCTTCAAAAGCTGCAAGCTGATCAATTTCCTCTACCTCAAAGTCAGGGTGTACTCCAACTCCATCCTCAAGATAATACTCACGCATAAACTGAAACTTTCCACCAAAATGGGTGTCTCTATGCATCAGCATGTCATTCGCTATTTGATCGGAGAGAGGAAGCGCATCTTCACCAAGCTCCAGTGTTTCTTTAGATTGCTCCTCTGGAGCCTCTTCAAGTTCATCATTAATTTGCTCTAATAAATCTTTAAACGATGACATTCTTATTCTTTCTCCTCAAATTTTCTTTGAACCAAGTCCGCGTTATAGCTTGAACGCACAAAAGGTCCACAGTACATAGATGGTATCCCAACACTCTGACCATACTCCGTGTAGTGGTCAAATTGCTTAGGGGTTATAAAGTTTTTTACTCTTAGTTTTTTGCGGTTTGGTTGTAGATACTGGCCAATCGTCACAATGTCACAACCAGCTCCCTTTAAGTCAACAAGGGTCTCTTCAACCTGCTTATCTGTTTCTCCAAGGCCTACCATAATGCCTGACTTTACAAGCATTGTAGGATCTTTAGACTTCACATAACTTAAAACTTCTAAAGTGCGGGCGTAGGTTGCTTTATGGCGAACACGTTGAGTATAGTCGCGCACCGTTTCAATATTGTGATTAAAAATTTTAGGCTTAGCTTCCAAAACAAGATCTATAGATTCTTGTTTCCCTTCAAAGTCAGAAGTTAAAACTTCAACAGTAGCCTCAGGAAGACGCTTTTTAATCGCTTTAATAATTTTAGCTAAGTGACGTGCTCCACCATCTTCTAAATCATCTCTTGCTACCATAGTAATAACGATGTGCTTTAAACCCAATCTCTCAGACGCTTCAGCAATCTTTTCAGGCTCTTTAGGATCTAGAGGAGGCGGGTTCTTTAAGTGATCAATATCACAAAAGCCACAGTTTCTTGTGCAGTCTTTTCCCATCGCTAAGAAAGTGGCTGTCTTCTTTGAAAAACATTCTAAAAGATTAGGACATTTAGCCTCTTCGCATACAGTTGGCAGTTGTCCTTTCTTTAGAATCTTGTGGGTATCAGCTAGAAGGTTCCCTTGAGGGAGCTTTCGATGCAGCCAAGATGGGAAACGCCCAGGACCTACGACATCTTCAGGAGATTTCGACTCCGGATTAGGAGGCAAAATATTCATCTTCACTTTAGGGCGTGCGCTGAACGGGTCCTTTGCTGTCATTTCTACCTCTTCTTCTTAGGTGGGAAGTGAATAGGAGCATCATTGGCTATTAAAGCCGCTTCCAGCCAAGCTTCAGCAACCGTTGGGTGCGCATGAATCGTATCTGCTAGATCGTCTACAGTAAGCTCACAGCGAATGGCCAGAGTGAGAGGAGCTATGAGAGCTGAAGCCTCATGGCCAATCACCTGGGCGCCTAAAATGCGTCCAGATTTGTTCTCTGAAACGATCTGAACAAATCCTTCTGTTTCCATAGCAGCCTGTGATTTACCAAGAGCATTAAATGGATATTTACTTACTTTAACATCGTATTTTTGTTCAGCGGCTTCATGTGGTAGAAGACCCACTGTTGCGATCTCAGGATTAGTAAAGACAACTGCTGGAACCGCATTGTAATGCATACGGTGGGGGACTCCCATCGCATTATTTGAAGCTGTAATTCCTTGGTGAGAGGCGACGTGCGCGAGCATCCACTTTCCTGTTACATCTCCAATTGCATAGATGTCAGGCACATTCGTTTGAAGGCGATCATTAACTGGAATAATTCCTTTCTCTGTAACAACCCCTGCATGTTCTAAACCAATCTTGTCTGTATTAAAAGAGCGTCCAACAGCAACTAGAGCTACCTCAGCATGAACAGGAGGCTGGTCTTTAAGTTTAACGATCACACCATCTTTTGAGTGGTCGATTCCTTCTACAAAAACTTTTGTATGAATCTGAATCCCTTTATTTTCAAAGATAGTGGTAAGCGTCTTAGCAAGATCAGGACCTTGTAGTGGAATAATAGAAGGCATCGCTTCTAAAATATGAACCTCAACACCATAATCAGCAAAGCAAGAGGCGAACTCACATCCAATATATCCTCCTCCTACAATCGCTAAACTTTTAGGAAGCTTTTGAATAGCTAAAAGAGAAGTTGAGGATAAAATACGCTCATGATCAAAAGGAAAAGCTGGAATATCTCTAGGCTCTGAACCAGTAGCTATAATGATCTTTTTCCCCTGAATCTCTACGTTGTCCTCTCCCATGATTTTAATCGTATGAGGATCTGTAAACTTTCCAAAGCCTTTGAAGATTTTAATCTGGTTAGCTTCAATAAGTCCTGTTAGACTCTTTCTAATACCTCCAACCACTTTGTCCTTTCTATCAACCATACTCTTAAAGTTGACCTTAGGCACTGAGACTTCAATTCCATAGTTTTTAGCTTCTCGAATCTTATGTAAAAGTTGCGCATTTGCAAGAAGAGTTTTAGAAGGAATACATCCTCTATTTAAGCATGTCCCCCCCATTTCTAAAGACTCAACAAGAGCTACCTTAGCATTGAGTTGTGCCGCCCGAATAGCCGCTACATAACCACCAGGACCACCCCCTAAAACAATAACATCAAATTTCTGCATGAAAAACCTTTGCCTGAATTGAAGATCAAATATTCTGTTTATATTAATCGTCTAAGGATAGCAAAATAAAGAAAAAATTACAAGATTTATTGAGTTTTGTAAATTAAGTTAATTTTATTAGTACATTATCAAAATTTTTTAAATTAAAAATTTAATTTTCTTATGAGCTGGAAATAGTTGAAGGTAGTCAGTTGTAATAATAAACTTTTTAATGCACTCCTAAAGCGTCTTTATGCTTATTTTTTTTGAAAGATGGCTCTCAAGAGGCCTCTTATTTGTAAAATGGACACGAAATTCGAAGCCCTTTTTATATCGATGTTATTTAGATTTACTTTCTCACATTAGAATTTTTTTAA
>CAYGMF010000087.1:0-4574 GCA_964351075.1 uncultured bacterium | reverse complement strand
GTAACTCAAGTTCCTCCACATATCGACCATTAGAACTCCAATGACTCCATCGACGTTGAGGATTAGCTTTTCTTTTTTAGCTGTAGTGATTTGTTCCACTCTAAGAGCATAGTCTAAAAGTGGGGTGCTAGGAAAGGTATCATACGCTAAACGCTTTAAACAAGAAACGCGTACATCTGGATTGCGAAGCGATTTTATTCTATGTCCTATCCCTGGAATGGGGATGCTTTTTTCTTTCATCTCTTGGACAAATTCTTTAGGATTTTGTTCTTTTAAAAGAGCTTCTTTAAAGTATTTGGCAGCGCCGTCAATTGCTCCTCCAAATTTAGGCCCAATCGTTAAAAGTCCTGTTACTAAAGATGAAATCAAATCTTTTCCTGCGCGGGCTGTTACCCTAGCATTATGAGCTCCACTTACAGCAGGACCATGATCAGCAACTGTCTTGATAACGGTTTCTAAAAAGTCTGCTGCCCATTTTGGGAAACGTTTCTTAAACCAAAGTAGAGTTAAAACATCTGCCACAGAAAATCCTGTATCAGGAGTGGCTACTGAACTAATAGGGTAGCCTGCATAAACAGCTTCTTCTCCACGGTCATCTGAAATGGTGCAGACAAAACTCGTAGGCTTACGTATCTTACCCATTTTCTTGGCAGTATTGAAGTCTTCTGGGATATTAGGAACAATTTCTTCTTCGGAATTTTGAATAATACCCTCTGCATGGAGATCTCTATAGATTGCTTCAATGACTTCAGGGAGGTGATTGAATGTTTTAGGAACATGGATTCCAGCTTGTCTCATTGCATTATTTTTAGCTTCTGCTGTTTCTATATCTTTTTTGGCCGATGCCCCAGCATGGCCAAATTGAATCGATTGAGTAAAGTGATTGGCTACTGTTCCAATGCACCAAGCAATAATTGGTTTTTTTATCAGACCTTCCTGGACAGCTTTGACAATTTCATATTCAGCGGTCCCTCCAACCTCTCCTAAGACAATCATATATTTGATTTGCGGATTCCTCTCCATACGAAGGAGGTGATCTAAGTAAGAAGATCCTGGAAATCGATCTCCTCCAATGGCTAAGCCTTCTGCCATCCCATCTGTATAGATGGAAATGA
This sequence comes from uncultured bacterium, assembly GCA_964351075.1. Classification (GTDB taxonomy): domain Bacteria; phylum Chlamydiota; class Chlamydiia; order Chlamydiales; family JAAZZY01; genus JAJACV01. Next base: position 3,459 of record CAYGMF010000087.1, on the reverse strand, counting down.
TATTAGCAAGCTCATTAAAAAGGCCTCCTGACTTGGTAACCAGGCCGCAAGAGCCAGGCCTATTTAGTTTAGCCTTTAAAATATTTGAGATCGTGCCACCTACATTTCCAGTTTTAAAGCTGCCTGGAGAAATAGCTCCAACTGTGGCAGGGCCTATCACAACTTTATTTTGCTCTTTAGCTAAAAGAGCAAGTTCTCTTGAAAAGCGCTCAGGGATCCCTTCAGCTGTGATCATAAACGTTTTTAAAGAGGGGAATTCCAGCGCTTCTAAAGTGACTTGATAGGCAGATCTAAAAGAAGCAAAGTTTAAAAGAACTGAAGCTGTTGGGTGCTCCTCAACAGCTTGCTTTGTTGTCGCGTAGATCGGAATTAAAACTTCTTTAGCGCCCATGAAAAATTTTTGAAACGAGGATGGCTTTGAGGGATGTACAATGGCTATCACAGAAGGAGTCAACCTCCCGCAGAGGTAATCATAATCAAGCATCCTTTGAATCGCTTTAGGATTATTATTCCAAAAGATCGCCTGGGTCTCTTTATTGAATAAAGTCATACTAAGGCTCCTTCTTTTTGGGTAAGCATTGCTTTTCTTACAATTTCTGTGAGGTGCGTTTCAGGTCCATAAACTTCAATTGGAAGTCCTAAATGGTTGGCAGCAGTCTCAATGTTTTTAAGTCCAATTTCATAGTTGGGGCCCCCTCGTCTCACAAAAATGCGCGTGCCCACTTCTCTCATTTTTTCATACATCTCTTTAAATGCTTGTATGATTCCATCGAATGTTTTAGCAACATCTGTGAAGTTGGCGATAGAACCTCCAATGATCAAGATTTTTCCCCTTCCTTTAGGATCAGGGTTTTGAGTCATTAGAGTTAAAACGCCTTTTGCATAGCAGTACGTTTCTTCTTTAGAGGGGTTTCCTGAGTATTCCCCATAGTTTGCAATTTCAGATGCTCCCCAAACATTTGCAATACTGTCAGCGTATACAACAGAAGCGCCTCCTCCAGCCACCAGTGTCCAAACAAGGCCTTCTGGGTTGAGGATAGTGAGCTTTAAGCTCGCTCCTGAATCCGCATCTATTTTTTGGATGTCTCGCTCTATTTGCGTTGGCTCTTTCTCTCCAAATGCGGAAGGAAAGTCTAAATCTCCCCAAAAGTTTTGCATCAAAAAACGAGCTGTGTCATCAATACGCGCTACGACATCTAAAATGTGAACTGTATTCCCTTTTAAAACAAAGGGATTGAGCTCTAGATACGAAAAGTGCATCGCTTTAAAAAATTGATAAAAAGAACAAACTAAATCTAAAAAGAGAGCTTTATCTTCAATTTCTTGAGGGATCTTCTTTGAAATCTCTTTTTTCAGATCTTCAGTGGTTGCGTTAAAGGCAATATGAACTTCCTTTACCTTATTCCAATTCTCTTCAACTTCAACGCCTCCAAAAGCAGACATGAACAGAACATCATGCTTCTCTTCAACAGAAAATGCTAAATAATATTCCGGCTGATCTTTTAAGTCGCAAAAAGGCTCCACAATAAAGGTATCTAAAGTGCCTTTTGTACCACAAATTAAAGCCGTCTCTTTTTGAGTGTTAGAGTCAACCCACTCCTTCGCCATTTTAAGATTGACGTCTCCTGGTTTTTTATTTTGTAAAAAAACAAGTTTATTCAACCCTCTTTTCCCAAAGAGCATGTCAGGCTTAACAACAAGATTTTCTTTTTCAAGCCAAGAGTGTTCTTTAGCTTTTAAGAAAAGTTCTGCTCCAGAGTGAACTAAAACACTTGAAAAAGGGTAGTTAAAATCAGGAAAATAAGTCTTCCAATGCTTTAGGATTAATTTTTTTGCACTATATTCTCGTATAGGTCTTTGAGCCATAGCTTAAGCCTTTTTTATTGTTGCTAGAGGCAACACTTCTACAGTTTTCACAGATTCTTTGACAGCAAAAAACTTATTTTTGTTCGCATTCTTAAAATAGAGGGGTCCAGCTCATACTGATTAAAATCATCGAGCCGAATCCATTTAAGGTCATCTGACTCTGAACTAATAACAAAAGGGGTGTTTGTTGTAGCTCGAAGTAGGAATCGAACATCATAATGAAGGTGCGCCTTTTCTTTTGAATTAGTTGGTATTTCATGGATAGAGAGATCAAAGATCTCTTCTGATAGAACTTCTAAAGCTTCAATACCGGACTCTTCTTTAGCCTCTTTAAGCGCTACTTGAAGTAAATCTGAATCTCCATCGGCATGCCCTCCTAATTGGAGCCATTTTTTGAGCTTTTTGTGGAGAGTAAATAAACAGGCTGTGCGCTCCTTATTCCAAAGCCAGCAAGAGGCAGTCAAATGACCCTCTTCCAAAGTTCTTTCAAAGCAAAGGGGATTCTTTTGAATAAAATTTTCAAACTGAGTAATTGTAAGGTCTTCAGGATCTAACAAGGTCGGCGATGTTCGGTAAGTGTTAAGTTGGCTTAACAGTAAGTTTCTGTGCATGAGCTTTCTTTTTTAAAGATGGATTAAAAAAGAGAGATTACTAGAGATGGATAAATAAGGCTAGATTAGACTCTAACTTCTGGAGTTGCCCTAGCTAGTGCATTCCTTTCAGCAGTAGATAACGCCTCAATTTCACTCATGGGCATCAGTTTAGTCCCTGCAAAGCTCCACTGTTCTGTTCTTCCACCTGTGTCAATTCGGTAAATTTGAATCGGCCCTTCCTTTCGCCTTACATCTTCTAAAAAAGACTCAGGCTCTGCCATTACCCACTCTCTGAAGTTGGTGTCTAAAGCGCGACCACATTGAGAGCCTGCAGGTGGCTCTACAAAGTGTTGATTCGCGGATGATTGTCTATTTATTCCAACAGCTATTTTAGCCCCTAAACCAATGGTCAACAACCATAAACCATGTCTTCTAACTGAGTCTGAAGATTCGCGGTTGAGGGCAAGACCTTCGACCAGTTGTCTAGGGTCATTCGTTGTAAAAAGCTCTCCTTCTTTAGGTAAATTTACTCCAATTCCTACCTCCTCGTAATCAGCTGTAGTTGAAATAAAAGAGTCCTTGGTGAAGCCCGATACACGAGTTATTGCTTCAGGGGGCAATTCCCCTGAAATACATCTTGTAAAGAGAACATCCGGAGGAAAAAAGAGACCAGGTTTTAGTCCAGCAGGTGCTCCAGAAGGACTTGGAGGAGGCGATGTTACAGGATACGCAGGTCCAAAACTTACGCTATTTCTTGAGAGAGGGCGCACAGGAGAGGCGGGAGATCCTCTTGAAATAGGGAGAGAAGGAGGGCTTTGAGGAGCATCTCCTGCCCCCTGAAGACGAGAAAGGGAAGTTTCTGAAGCAACTCTTCTTAAATGTCCTCCTGAAGGAGATCGTCGGACTTCAGGTCTAGAAGCCCATCTGTGAGGAGCGAGGGAGGGGAAACTTCTACGCTCATCTTCTTGCGGAAAACCGCTTGAAGATCCTCTTGCTGGAT
>CAYGMF010000086.1:0-4591 GCA_964351075.1 uncultured bacterium | reverse complement strand
GTAAGCACTCAAATCAACCTCTGAATCAACAAGGTCAGGTTTAAGTCCTGTCATGCGGCGTATTGCTTTAAAAAGAAGGTGTGATCCAGCTTTGGGCATCGACAAAACAACGAAGTCTGGGACGTTTTCTAAAGGAGTAATATTTTCCGAATGGATAAACGCGCTAAAGAGGCAAATCCATCCTAGGAAAAATAACTTTTTCATCTACGAGTTCCAAATTTCTGTTTTCTGAAGCATTTTAATGACGTCTTCAGAAGTATTTAAATTGTGCTCTATAGCAATCTCTTCTGCTTTATTGAGGAGCTCTCCTAACTTTTTTCCTGGAGTAACCCCATAGTGCATTAAATCACTTGAGGTCACTATTGGCTTGTTCTTCATTATGCGCTCAATATGTACCTTTAGTTGTAGTGCTCTTGAATGATTCTCTTCAATAAATTTTTCTCTTTTTTGTTCAGATAGTCTTGCTGCCAGGACTTTTTGGCAAAGGCTTGCATCTTTATGGGCATAAAAATGAACCCAATCTTGAAGGGGAGTTGACTTTTCAAATAGCGCTCTTGCTTTCAAACAAAAGGTAGCAAGTTTAAGTTCTTCATTAGAGACTTTCAAAAATTCAATGAGCTCTATTTGTTTTTCAATAGAGAGGTTTGGGAAGAGTTCCAAAAGATAAAGTACCATAGGAGCTTCTTTTGGCATGTGCTTAAAAGAGTGAAGGAGCGTATCGATCTCTTCAGCGCTTCTCTCTTTTAATATTGGGAAAATCTCTTGCAAAAGACCAAACTCAAAAAGCAGCTTCAAAGCTTTAGCAAAATTAAAAGCCATCATTTTTTTGAATTCTTGAGTAATCCGTTCTATGGAGACAGAAGGAAAAAGCGCGGGGGCTTCAGCCAGCATGGCTTGTCTAGTATGAGAATCAATCTTAAAATTAAAGCGAGCAGCAAACCGGCAAGCTCGTATTAAACGAAGCTTATCCTCTTCAAAACGGACAAAAGGATCCCCAATGGCTCGAATTACCTTTTCATTGAGATCTTCTTTCCCTCCTACATAATCTAAGATCTCTTTTTTAAGTGGATCATAGAACATGCCGTTGATCGTAAAGTCCCGCCTATCAGCATCCTCTTTAGGAGAACAAAATGAGACCTCTTGAGGTCTTCTTCCATCTTTATATTCAAGGTCTTTTCTAAAGGTTGCAACTTCAAAGGATTCCCTTTTGAGAACAACAACTATAATACCAAAGGCAATGCCTAAAGGAATCGTCCTAGAGAAAAGAGATTGAATGACTTCAGGGGAAGCGTCGGTTGCAATGTCTATATCCTCGCTAGGAATTCCTAAGACCATGTCTCTTACATAGCCTCCAGCGTAATAGGCGATATAACCCTTTTCATGGAGAGTTTCACAAATCGAAAGTGCTAAAGCTTCTTTATTCATAAATGGTGTCTTATGTTAAAATGCGCCCTTTATTACATTTCTCATTTTTAACGGGTTTTTATTATGCCTTCTATCATTCGTGTGCTAGACGAAAAAACAATCAATAAAATAGCTGCAGGGGAAGTTATAGAAAATTCCGCTTCTTGTGTCAAAGAATTAATAGAAAATGCATTGGATGCAAAAGCCAATTCTATTGAAATACGCATTATAGCAGGAGGACGCAAAAAAATAGAAGTGATAGATAATGGAGTCGGAATGAGCCCAGACGATGCCCTCTTAGCTCTAGAGCGTCACGCAACATCCAAACTCAAAAAGATAGAAGATATGAACACTCTAGTTTCAATGGGTTTTCGTGGAGAAGCTCTGCCCTCTATCAGTTCGATCTCCAAAATGAATGTAATCACTTCAGATGGGACGCAGGCTACTGAAATTAAAGTTTCAGGAGGACAACTTTTAAAACATGAGGTCACCTCAAGGCCTCAAGGAACTACAATTGAAGTACACTCTCTTTTTTTTAATGTCCCAGCTAGAGGGGAATTTCAAAAGTCTGTTTCTTATGATATTCAAGAGGTGACACGTGTCATCACCCACCAAGCTTTGGCTCATCCGCAAATCGGTTTTCGGTTTGTATCCGATCAAAAAGAGGTCTTTAATCTAATTGGCCAGCCCTCTCTTAATTTTTTAGATACTACTCGCTATAGAATTCAAGAACTATATGGGGAGGAGCTTGCAACCTCTTTAATAGCAGTTGATGAGAAAATAGAGGATTTAGAAGTCAAAGGATTCATAAGCGATACACAAACAACAAGGCCCAATAGGCTTGGACAGCACTTCTATATCAACGGGAGGTGTGTTCAGTCCAAACTCCTCTCTTGGTCTCTTCAAGAAGGGTATAGCACAAGGCTTCCTCAAAAGCGTTTTCCTCTAGCTTTCTTATTTATTGAAATGACGCCCCATTTAGTGGATGTAAATGTCCACCCTCAAAAGCGCGAAGTGCGCTTCAAAGACCCCTTTACTCTCAAGCAAGAGTTGTCCAAAATGGTAGACCGCGCTTTGCAGATGAAACCTTATGCTGTTCAAGAAGAGCAAGCAGTTTCTGTAGAAGAACCCGCTAAAGAAGAACATGTCTTTGAATTTAAAGAGAAGCCTCAGCCTTCAGGCTCCTCTATCTATGACCAAGTGCACAAAATAAAAATCCTTGAAAAAGAACCTATTTTTTCCAAGCAAGAGCTTACTTTGGAGCTCACCCCTTTTATTACCGGTATTTTTGATGTCTATTTATTTGTAGAGGCAAAAAGCTGCCAATCCGCTTTAAACCTCCCTCAAAAGCACCTCGATGGCATTTTGATGATTCATCAGAAAAGAGCAAAAGAGCGCATTTTGTTTGAGCACCTCATGCGCAAAGATCACCAAGTAGCTGTTCAAAGTTTACTCCTTCCCGAAACCCTAGATTTCTCTCCTACAGATGCGCTTATAATAAATAACTGTCTCTCTCTTTTTAATCAGCTTGGCATTAGTATTCGCTCTTTAAGGGGCAATACCTTCATAATCGATGGGCTTCCAGCTATCTTACAAACAACCGATGCTAAAAACATTATGGAAAAGGTGTTAGAAGATATCCGTTCATTTGGTTTTCATGGAGTCTTATCTGCTGAAAAAGGAAAGCTCCTTGCTAAAGCAATTGCCAAGTCGGTAAATTTTGAAAAAAAAATAAAAGATTTACATGAAGCTCAAGCTTTAGTACAAAAGCTTTTAAAGAGTGAAGATCCACTTACTTCGCCTAAAGGAAAAACCATTATCAAAGTATTAGACCAAAATGACCTATCCAAGTTACTTAACTAAAAGACGAGACAAACTTAAAAAATGGCTTAAAGAGAACAAAATCGAGGGCTGCATAATCCAAGATTCCACAAATCTCTTTTACTACACAGGGCTTCACCTATCAGCGGGCATTCTCTTCTTTACTCAGAAAAAACAAATTTTAATTGCCGATTATCGTTACGCTGCTAGATGTGAAAAGCTAGCCCCTTTTAAAGTGATGCCCACTAAGTCGTATGGAGAGGCTCTTAAGAAATTAAATTTTCCAAAAACGACAGCTGTTGATGGTGAAATTTTCTCCCTTCAATTAGCTCAGATGTACAGCAAATATACCAAAGTAAAATCTATCCCTGGTTTTTTAGGAGAGTTAAGAGTCTTAAAAGATGAGGAAGAAATTAAACGCATTCAAAAAAGCTGTGAAATTACAGCTAAGGGATACACCTACATTCAAAGGCATTTTAAAGAGGGAGTTACTGAAAAAGAGCTCGCTTTCAAGCTGGAAGTCTACTTAAGGAAGCTAGGCGCTGAAAAAATGTCTTTTGATCCTATCATCGCTTTTGGGAAAAATAGCGCGAACCCTCACTATAACCCTCAGGACGTAAAGCTTAAAAAAAATGATGTGATCTTAATTGATTCAGGAGTCGTTTATGACGGGTATTGCTCAGATATGACGCGCACCTACCTCGTTGGAAAAGTTCCTCCTAAAATGCAAAAAATTTATGATTTAGTTGCTCAAATTCAAAAAGAAGCGATTAAACTATGCCAAGTAGGCACCTCTCTTCAATCTATTGAAGAGGCCACCCACACCTTCTTCAAAAAACATGGTGTGGATGAACTCTTTATCCATAGCTTAGGCCATGGCCTGGGAATAGAAATTCATGAAACTCCAAGGTACAGCGCTAAAGGCAACATAGAAGCTGGAATGGTTTTAACAGTTGAGCCAGGTCTGTACATAGAAGGCTTAGGAGGTGTGCGTATTGAAGACACTCTCCTTATGACCCCTAAAGGCCCCAAGAATTTAACGCGAAAATAAAGTAGACAACGTATCGTTAGGAACAGGTCCTAGAATGCACTTTTTGTAGCCTTGCATTTTCTTTTCAAATACTACACAAACTTTTCCTGTTGTGGAACTTCTTGCTACCATGGATGGCTTTAGATGTACGGTACTCTGTTTATTTCCAAAGAATGTAGCTGTTAGCTTCTTGCCTTTCCAGCTGAGAGTTAAGCCGGCATGAATAAAAACCCTAGGAGAAAGGTTACCTGAGTCTTCTTGAGTTATTAATTCGAGTGTAGGGTCTCCAAACTCAATATAACTAGCTTCTTTTTCAACAGGCTGAAGTATACAGGC
>CAYGMF010000085.1:0-4792 GCA_964351075.1 uncultured bacterium | reverse complement strand
ACTTCAAGAATATCCTTTTGATCAAATTCTGGACAAATGCCTTTTAGTCGAGGAAGAAGGCGTTTTAGTGCTTCTTCTTGATCAGGGGCTTCGGATGTAAATTCTCTTTCATAGGTACTTCCGATCATAAGCGTCTTTGCATCAAAAGAGGGGACTAGGTGACATTTATGGGCCGTAACTGCATGGGGCAGTTTAAAATTCTTTGAAGGCCATCTGATCTTAATTACTTGTCCTTTTATCTTTGAAAAAGAAAAATCAAAATCTTCCGTAACTTGATTCCCTTTTGCAAGAACTACTCGATCAAACTGATCTGGAGAGTCAAATACTTTAGAACTAAACTGAACTCCCCTTGAAGAGCATCCCTTTTCTAAAGCTTTTAAATAAAGATCAGATCGCAGTTGGTAGGCTCTATGGATCCAAATACCAGGAAAAGCAAAGTCTGTTGTCTCGCTCCATGAAATTTCAGGGTGAGCTTCACTAGCTTTTTGATAAGGAGCTATCAAAGCCGGGTCATTGGCAAGTTTTAAAAAAGGTCTCTTTAAATAAAAAGGCTCGTCTGTGAATTTTGAAGCTTCAATAAGAAGTTTTTCTGCTTCATCAAAAGCATTCCAACCTTCCCAGTTTAATTTTGACTTCGGATGAATAAAAGGGTGAAGCAAAAAAGCTAGTGAAGAGGCTCTCTTAGAAATAGGCTTGGGGTCAAAGACAGTAAGCGTATCAGAGGGATTTAATAAAGAGTAATACCAAGCAAAAGCGAGGCCTGCAAAGCCAGCTCCAACTACTGCGATATTCATATTTTTAAAATGGATAGTGAATTCTTCTTGGTAAAATAATATCATATCCGGTTAAAAGAAGGAAGATGATGAAGAATAAACTCTTATTTTTAGGGACAGGATCCTCCTCAGGTGTTCCGGTTATTGGCTGCGATTGCAAAGTCTGCAAGTCCGATTCTCCCTATAACAAAAGACTGAGACCTTCCCTTCTTTTGAAGGTCGGTTCAAAAAATATTTTAGTCGACCCTGGACCCGACTTTAGAGACCAGGCTTTAAAATTTAATATTAAACACCTCTCAGCTGTGATCATCACCCATGTCCATTATGACCATATAGGAGGTCTAGACGATCTGCGCATCTTCTACTTTATTGAAAAAAAACCACTCCACTGCCTTTTATCACAATATTCTCTAGAAGAGATCCGTTTGCGTTTTTTTTACCAATTTATAGAGCCTAAAGAGAGCAACAGTAAAACGGTTCGATTCAATTATCAGCCCCTTCAAAGCCTTAGAGGAGAAGTCGATTTCCATGGGCTCAACATAAAATATTTAACCTATTACCAAGGGGACATGCCTGTTCTTGGACTCCGTATGGGCAAAATAGCCTACATCTCTGATATCAAACGCTATGATAAAAGTATCTTTAAGGATCTAGAGGGTGTTGAAACTCTCATTATAAGTGGACTTAGATATACAGACTCTCCCATGCACTTTAGCATTCAAGATGCCATAGACTTTGCACGTGTAGTTAAACCGAAACGAGTCTACTTAAACCATATTGGCCACGAAGTGGACCACGAAATTACAAATCAAAGTTTGCCAGAAGGTATTGAATTGAGCTATGATGGTCTAGAACTAGAATTTTAGGAGATCGACTTGGAAGAAGAGACTAAAAAAGAAAAAGCCCTCCTTGTGGGCTTTTACGCTCACGGAAGTGATAAACCTGCTTGCTTAGAGCATCTAAATGAATTGAAGCTTTTAACAGAAACTTATGGCATTGAGGAAGCAACCCTAACTCCTTGTTTTCTAAAAAGTATCAGCTCTTCGACGTATATGGGGTCCGGAAAACTTGAGGAGCTTGCTGAGTATACCAAGGCTAATCAATATAACCTGGTTATTTTAGATGAAGAGATTTCTCCAGCTCAGCAACGTAACCTAGAAAAAGCATTTCAAATGCCTGTTATGGAGCGAAGTGAAATTATCTTAGCTGTCTTTGCGCAAAGAGCGCAAACAGGAGAAGCTAAACTTCAAATAGAACTTGCTCAAGCTAAATACCAATTGCCTCGTTTGAAAAGATTGTGGACCCACTTATCAAGACAAAAAGGGGGAGCGGTTAACCAAAAAGGGGAAGGGGAAAAGCAGCTTGAAATCGATAGACGTCTTTTAGAAAAACAGATTAAAAAGCTGGAAAGGGAAATTGACCAAGTTAGAAAACAGCGTATGACACAGCGCTCAAAACGCCTAAAAACAGGAATTCCAACTTTTGCAATTATTGGATACACCAATGCTGGAAAATCCACTCTTCTAAAAGCTTTAACAGACGCGAATATTTTGGTGGAAGACCAACTCTTTGCAACTCTGGACACCACCACTAAGAAGTTTACTCTCCCCAATAATCAAAAGATATTACTTGTCGATACAGTAGGATTTATTAGAAAACTGCCTCACACACTTGTAGCTGCATTTAAAAGTACTCTAGAGGAATCTCTCTACACAGACATCCTCCTACATGTAATCGATGTCTCAAGTCCTACAGCACTTGAACAAGCTCAAACAACCTTAGATGTTCTCAAGCAACTTAAAGCTGAGCATAAGCCGATGATTACTCTCTTAAATAAAGTCGACCAGTGTGAAAATAGAGGCGTGATCAAACACCTTAGACTTCTATTTAAAAATACCGTTGAAATATCAGCCCTCAAACAAGAGGGGTTTGATGCCCTTTTTGAAAAAATGGTCACCTCTTTAAAAAAATTAACCAAAACTTTAACGTTTCTTATCCCTCAAAAAGAATTCAAATTTTTTAGTGACATCTTAAGAGACGGGGTCATCTTAGATCAAGAATATCAAGAGAATGACATCTTGGTGAAAGCTACCTGTCCTTATGAGCTAGCCTCAAAACTACACCGTTTTGAAGTAGAAGAATAAAGGGAACTCTTCTGACTTCCAACTCATTCTAAAAAATATTGACAATATTTTTCCCCTAGATCTATGGCTAATTAGTGTAAACATAGGTGAGAAAAATGGTTCGTAATTTATTTTTAGCACTTGCATTTCTTTTAACCACAACAAGTTGTAATAATGAGATGTCCGGGCAAAAGCCCCCGAGCCTGCAAACAGGGAAGTACTCACGCTATAAGAAAAATCCACCCTACTTACTTGTTTTTATAGCTAATTATGCTTTTATTAAGGAAACCTCTCCAGGTAATTACCAGCTCATTTTAGATCATGGAGATGTCGAAAAGATCTTAACTTTTACAGTTGCTCCTTATCGGTTAGTAAGGACTGAAACAGCTTAGACTATGGAGGGGCAGTGGTATACAGCTCCACAGTCTTTTGAAAGTGATCCACCGAATGCAGCGCTAGTAATTAACCAGCAGGTACAAACAATAATTTTAACATCTATGGTTGTCGAAGGAAATAAGACTATTTTTGGAATCAAGCCTGATGATACGGATTCTATTGTGCCGATGTCTGGGGTTCTTCAAATGTTTGTAGATGGAGGCTGGTGTTGGTCGTGCTGTGATAATGGAGGTTGTTGCTCCTGTAGTGGGTGTTGCACTTAGAAGGTCTTTATTAACTCTTAATCATCATCAGTTAATCTACCTCTTTCAAACATTAAATGATGGAGTTGATATGACTTTTTTAAATCCCTTCTGGCGAATACGTAGGAAAAGCTGTTAGGCCTGCGTGCTATTCATACTCCTAAATGAGTAGATATGAATAGATTTAAAGTAACGGTATATATCCATTGCAAAAGCTATGAAATAAGACTCAAAGGTGCCTCTACTCTTTTGCCTATCATAGTCTGATGAGTGAAATCTTCAATATGGACATTACAAAGAGTGCCTACAAGCGAGGGATCTCCTGGAACTACAACATTCTTCCAGCAGCGAGTACGCCCTTTTAGAAGCTCGGGAGTCTTGGTCATTTGCTTTTCTATGAGGATCTCTTGAGTCGATCCAATCATAGCAGCTCTTTGTTTTGTGCAAATGCCATCTTGCAACTTCATAAGCATCTGAAGACGCTCTTGCTTGACCTCATCAGGAATAGTATCTTTAAAGCGAGTAGCAGGAGTTCCTTTTCTCTCTGAGTAGGTATACAAAAAGGCGACAGAGTATTCGACTTCTTTAAGAATGTTATAAGTCTCCATGAATTCTTCATGAGTCTCTGTTGGGAAACCGACAATAATGTCTGTTCCAAGAGATGCATTTGGAACAATCTCTTTGAGAAGAGCGACCTTTTCAAAATACTGCTCAAGAGTATAGATACGGTGCATCTTTCTTAAAATACGGTCTGAACCTGCTTGCACAGGGAAGTGAATGAATTCACAAAGAGAGGGAAGGTCGCGAATAGCTTCCATAAGCTGACGGGTAATGTCTACTGGGTGACTCGTCATAAATCGAATGCGCTCTATCCCATCAATTGCATCGAGCTTGTAGAGTAAGTCATGAAATAAACAATTGAAAGAAGGTTGGTCTTTGCCATAGCTATTGACATTTTGGCCAAGAAGGGTAATCTCTTTGTAGCCTTTGGAAGCTAAGACTTTGCATTCTTCGACGATGTCTTTAGGAGGTCTTGAAACTTCAGGGCCTCTTGTATAGGGGACCACGCAGTAAGTACAGTACTTATCACACCCTCTAATAATGGAGATGTAGGCCTTAACCTTGTCATCTCTTTGTGCGCCCACATAATCTAACTCTTCAGTAAAGTGACTCTGTACCCCAATACTTTTAGTTCCTGTTGAAAGAACGGAGTCTAAAGTGTCATTTAAAGTATGTAAGTCATTTGTTCCCAAAACAA
>CAYGMF010000084.1:0-4826 GCA_964351075.1 uncultured bacterium | reverse complement strand
TGATCTTTTGTGAGAAGATGCACATCCCCTTTTAGGTCCATAAATTCGACTTCTTCTACAAGGTCTTTAATCTCTTGTCCATTAGCTCCTGCGTTCATATAAAGAGCGCCACCTAGCGTTCCTGGAACTCCTGCTGCATATTCTAAACCGGATAGGCCTGCACGAGCAGTTTGAAGTCCAAGTTTTGGAAATGAGATCCCACTCCCTGCATAAACAAAGGTTCCTTCTCTTTTAAAGCAATCAAGCTTATTCAAGATAACAGCTCCATCAAATCCTCTGTCTTCAAAGAGTGTATTGGATCCGTTTCCTAAAATGTAATGAGGAATTTGATGTTTTTGGCAATATTGAAGCGCTTCTTTAAGTTGCACTTGATCATGAACGATTGTGAATAAACGTGCCTTTCCACCTATTTTATAAGTTGAATATGGAGCTAAAACAATATTTTCTTTCCAGCAGGGTGGTGCTTTAGTTAAGCGCATCGAGTATCCGTGGACTGTTTAATTTTTTAGGATCAAACAGTATATACAGGATTTGTTTTATTTTTATACACCTGATCTAAGATTCCGTTGACAAAAGCAATCGCATCTTTGGCACTAAACTTTTTAGCAAGACGTATTCCTTCAGCAATAGAGACCTTTTCGGGGATGTCTTTCTCATAAAGGATTTCGTAGAGCGAGAGCCTTAAGACATTTATTTCTACGGATTGAATGCGTTCTAGATCGTAACCTGAACAAGCACCTTTTATATGCTCATTAATTTCAGGAAGCTTCGTTAAAATTTGATTAACATAAGCTTTAGCTAAGCGAACATTTTTCTTCGTTGTCTTCAGTGCAGCCATATAGAAACCTTCATCACACTCTTCACAAGGCTCTTGAAAATGGTGACGGTAGAGCATCTGAAAGACCAACTCTCTGAACTTATTTTTAGGCAGATTCATACTTCAAATATTTATTTTATTCTTTCTCATTATTTTACCATAACTTAGGGTTTTGATTCTTGATTTTTTTAGAGTAAAATTTTAAATTGCAGCTCTCTATCATAATATTAAATTTAATGAGGATATTAGAATGGTTTTTGACCTCGATATGATTCGAAAAGTGTATAAAGAAATGCCCCAAAAGCTTGAAAAGGCGAGATCTATTCTAAAAAAACCTTTAACCCTTACTGAAAAAATTCTTTACACCCACTATAGCGACTCTCTTTCTAAACCTGCTCAAAGGGGGGCTTCTTATGTCAATTTTGCTCCTGATCGAGTAGGCATGCAGGACGCTACAGCTCAGATGGCCCTGCTGCAGTTTATGTGCGCTAATAAAGAGAGAACAGAAGTTCCCTCTACTGTGCACTGTGACCACCTGATCCAAGCGGAAATAGGGGCTAAAGAGGACCTTAAACGGGCTAACCATGAAAGCCATGAGGTCTTTAACTTCCTTCAAAGTGTCTCGAGTAAGTATGGGATTGGGTTTTGGAAGCCTGGCTCAGGGATCATCCATCAAATTCTTCTAGAGAACTATGCTTTTCCAGGTGGGCTTATGATTGGAACTGACTCTCATACCCCAAATGCTGGCGGCCTTGGAATGATTGCTGTCGGTGTAGGCGGCGCGGATGCTGTCGATGTGATGGCTGGGATGCCTTGGGAACTTAAATTCCCTAAAGTGATAGGCGTGCGACTAACAGGGAAATTAAATGGCTGGACTTCTGCTAAAGATGTCATTTTAAAAGTTGCTGGAATTTTGACTGTTAAGGGTGGAACCGGAGCTATTGTTGAATATTTTGGAGAAGGGACACAATCAATTTCCTGCACAGGTAAGGGAACTATTTGCAATATGGGCGCAGAGATAGGGGCTACCACTTCTCTTTTTCCTTATGACTCTAGAATGGCTGATTACCTAAGAGCTACCTTAAGAAAAGAGGTCGCAGAAGCTGCTAACCAGGTAAAAGACTGTCTGCAAGCAGACCCAGAAGTGTTAGAAGCCCCTGATCAATATTATGACCAAGTTATTGAAATTGATCTTTCTACTTTAGAGCCTCACATCAATGGTCCCTTTACTCCTGATAAGGCGTGGCCCATTTCTAAATTTGCAGAAGCGGTCAAAGAAAATGACTATCCAGAAGAGTTAAAAGTAGCGCTTATAGGTTCTTGTACAAATTCAAGTTATGAAGACATTGAGCGCGTGACTTCCATCGCTAAATACGCCAAACAAAAAAGCCTTAAAGCGAAATCCACTTTAATGATCACTCCTGGATCAGAGCAGATCCGAGCAACTATTGACCGCGATGGCCACCTTAAAGAGCTTGAAGGAATAGGAGGGCTTGTTCTCGCTAATGCTTGCGGCCCTTGCATTGGTCAATGGAAAAGACACGATGTAAAAATGGGAGAGAGAAATTCTATTTTGACCTCTTACAACCGTAATTTTTCCAAGCGTAATGATGCAAACCCTGCCACCCACTCTTTTGTCACAAGTCCTGAAATTGTCATGGCGCTTGCGCTTGCTGGTAACCTCTCATTCAACCCCTTAACAGATACCCTTAAGAATAAACTTGGAGAGGAGGTCAAACTTGAGGCTCCTCATGGAAAAGAACTTCCTCCAAAAGGATTTGATCCTGGAGAAGAGTGCTTTGTATCCCCTGCTAAAGATGGAGAAAATATTCAGGTAACAGTAAAGGAAGACAGTGAACGTCTCCAAATTTTAAAGCCTTTTGCTCCAAGAGATCCAAGTTCCTTTCAAAATATGGCAGTCCTTATGAAAGCGAAAGGGAAATGTACAACAGATCACATTTCTCCTGCTGGAAAATGGCTCCGTTTTAGAGGGCACTTAGACCACATCTCAGACAACCTCTTTATTGGAGCTGTCAATGCATTCAAAGAAGAGATTGGAAGAGGGATAAATATTTTAACACATGAAATACAGCCCTACACAACAGTTGCTAGATATTATAAATCAAAGAACCTCCCTTGGGTAGCTATTGGAGATGAAAACTACGGAGAAGGCTCTTCACGTGAACATGCTGCTATGGAGCCTAGGTATTTAGGTGGAGGCGCTGTGATTGTGAAAAGCTTTGCAAGAATTCATGAGACAAATCTTAAAAAGCAAGGGATGCTAGCAGTTACTTTTGAGAACCCTTCTGACTACGACAAGATACAAGAAGAAGATCGGTTAAGCTTTGTGGATTTAGATGCCTTTGCACCAGAAAAGCCTCTAACCCTATCCATCCTTCACAAAGATGGATCCAAAGAAGAGATCAAGCTCAACCACACATACGGGCAAAATCAAATAGAGTGGTTTAAAGCTGGAAGCGCTCTAAATTTGATCGCTAAAGGGGCATAGTCAAATTTTTACTATTATAAAATAGATCTGGTTTTTTTAATTAAATTATTAAATAATGGGATAGTTAATTAAAAACACCTATCCTACTATGCAAGAAACTATCCGCTTATCTAAATTGATGTCTGAGCGTAAGCTTTGCTCTAGACGTGAAGCTGACCGTTACATTGAAAAAGGTTTAGTCTTCGTGGATGGCAAAATTGTAGATCAGTTAGGGACTAAGGTGTCCCCTTCTGTTTCAATAGAGCTTAAACAATCTGCTCAAAAAGAGCAGAGTCAAAAGCTCACAATTATATTGAATAAACCCTTAGGCATTGTCTCTTGCCAGCCAGAAAAGGATTACCAAGCAGCTATTGAGCTCATCACTGAAAAGAGACGTGATAAAACGCATAAAACTAGACAAAAGCTCCCCTCTTATCTTCCTAAAATTGCTGTGGCTGGTCGGTTAGATATCAACTCCAAGGGGTTATTAGTTTTAACTCAAGATGGACGAGTAGCTAAGCAGCTTATCGAAAAAGATGGATTTATTGAAAAAGAGTATCTGGTCCGCGTTTCCACTGAGGCTAAGGAGTCGCAGATCCAGCTTTTAAGAGAAGGACTCAAGCTTGATGGGCACGTTTTAAAACCAGCCCAAGTTGAGCAAGTAGATACTTGTTTCTTGCGCTTTATCCTAGTTGAGGGGCGTAAGAGGCAAATAAGGCGGATGTGTGAGCTTGTGCATTTGAAGGTCACCTCTATTAAGAGAGTGCGGATTGGGAAGGTACGTTTAGGTTCTTTAAAGGAAGGTCAGTGGCGCTTTTTAGAAGCAAATGAGTCGTTCTAAGTATTGAGAGGAATTTCAATCCCTTCATCACTTGCGCCTTCAAGGTGTTGATGCTGCATATAGACCCTTCTTAAACGATCATTTTCATCAAAGACAAGATCGAAAGCAAGCCAGCCATGATAGATATGGTAGGAAAAAAGGGAATTGTTTTTAAAACGCTCTTTTCTTCTTGCAAAGTGAAACTTTTCTTCTGCCTCTTTTCGTGGCATAAACTTTTTAAGATTTTTAGATCGATGCTCAGGGCTTGTGAGGTAGTCAATGCACTCTTGAAAAGAGATTTGGTTGTAGAGAATCTGCACTCCCAAATCTTTCCCTATTTCTTCAGGAAGAGAGCGAGGATGTTTAAAACGACACAAAAATTTTTGAAGGCTAGCCATAAAAAGTTCTTCTTTTAAATAATTGATCTTTTAAAGAGATAGATTGTATAAACTCCCGTCTTAAGAATTAAGCAAAAAATGATCTTTTTACTCCATGATAGGAATATTTTTAGATATAGAATCCAATGGCCTAGACATCCAAAAGCATAGGGCTCTTGAGGTTGCAATCAAGTTTGTGGATTTATCGTCTCAGAACCTTCTAGACTCTTTTGAGTCGATTATTAAGCAGCCTGAGGACGTTTGGGAGAAAAGCGACCCGAACTCATTGAAAATTAATGGTTTTACCTATGAGAAGGTTCTTTC
>CAYGMF010000083.1:0-4839 GCA_964351075.1 uncultured bacterium | reverse complement strand
AAATCCGCTTCATTTAAGGAAGCGCTTGAGGTACTTCGTGCACCTCTTGAAAAGCTACTAAACTCTCTTGCGTGAGAAGGGGCTCTTTTGGGTGAGACCACTCTATCAGCATCTGCGAGAGTTCTGGGAAAGTAAGGGGTTTCGGAAGGGGGAGAAGCTAAGCTTAATGGAGATGCGATTCCGCTAGTGCTACTTGAGCGAAAAGGTTTCTTAGCTACATTGTGAGCAGGACTGGGGGTTCCATCGGTGCTTGGTAGGCTATTAGTTGATGAGGCGCGATCTGAGACATCGCTCGTAAAATCAGTTAGCCAACTTGGTGCTAGAGCCTCGGATGAGGGAGAAAGTTCTACTTTTCGTTGTCTTCTGCTGGAGTCTAATGTTAGCTCTTGTGCACTCTGAGCTCCAGCTCTGGGTGTAAATCGATCTTCATCCTTAGAAGCCGGCAGTTGTGCTAAAGCAGCGAGAGCAGCAGATTCCGCTCTTAATTTTAACGCCTCCCCAAATCTACCTGTATCAAGGGCTTTCAAGATAGCCTCTTGAGAAAGGCTAGGTCCTTGCCCCGCCGGACTTTCACCTATTCTAGAATTTTCCATTTTTTCTCCTGTTCAGGCTCTATTATACATGAATCTAAATAAAAAGTCAAGAAAAAAATTAACATACTGATTCAAGAATTAAATATAAGGCTCTGTGCATTATATACTTATGTTAAATTTGTTTCAAGTTAGAGTTTTAGTGGCGTTTTGAGGTAGAATCGCTCCTATGAATGACGAAAGCGACCGATTTATTGTGGCAGTAATAGCCATAATCATCAAAGATGGGAACCTTCTAATGATGAAGCGCTCTGAAGAGAAAAAAGCGGCTCCAGGTCTCTGGGAGGCGCTCTCTGGTCGTCTTCACCATGGAGAAGACCCTCATATAGGTCTTTTGAGAGAGATTGAAGAGGAGTCTGGGCTTGAGGTTGAATTAGCCTCTTCCCCATACGATCTCTATATGACGAAATATTTGGGAGAGCCTATGCTAGCCCTTGTATATGAGGCTAAATATCTCTCAGGAAAGGTGAGAATCTCCAAAGAGCATAGCGAGTACAAATGGGGAAGCATTCAAGATTTTGAAGAAAGAACTGCCATTAAACGCCTTTTGAAATCGGTTAAGAAACTCTCAGGAAAAATAGATCTCTAAAAACCATAGATAGGGTTTAAAAGCCCTTGCAAAGTTGGATAATCAAGCTGAGCTTGTTGCACACTTTGATTAAATATGATGTCATTGGCAATGGTATTGCAAGCATCAACAACTGTATTATCTAAGAAACTGTAATTAGGGTTGGTGTTAATAGAAGCTCCTGCAGGAATTCTATTAGCTGCTGTGTTTGTGATTTGGTTAATGGCAAGAACGGTGGCTTTAATACTATTGACATCTTGCAAGATCGCCTCCATCTGCTCGATACTTCCTGTCTGAGCAAAAGCTTCCTTTTGTTGGTTTGGGGCTTGAGGAATCAGAAACAAATCTTGAAATAATTTGATCTGGAACCCTGCTAATTCATCAAGCATTGCGGCTACAATAGTCCCTCTTGTGTCAGAAATAGGCGGGACAATGGGAGGGTTGATAAAGCCTGTAGCAAAAGTTCCTGCTGTTTGATCACTTCCAGGACCAGGCATAGCAACTACATTTGGAGTCATAATATTAACCTTACGTTAAATTTTGTTTTATAAAGTGTAAGGGGAGAGGTGTCTTTTTTTAAAGGTTTATATCAGCTTGCATAAAATTTGTAGAGTCCGTATCTACAAACTTTAACCCCTTGAGGAATGATGAAAAAATATTGGCCCTTAGTTGTTGTAATTCTAGTTTCTGCTTTGGGCGGTTTTGTATTGCTCCATGCTAATATAGAGCGCTCTTTTATGGGCTTTATGATCAATTCATCAGGACTCTTTTTTCTTTTTTTAGCGACGCTTAAATTTTGGGATTTAAACGGGTTTTCTGAAGGTTTTCAAAAGTACGACTTGTTAGCTAAAAGAAGCGCTGCATACTCTTATATCTACCCTTTTTTAGAGCTCTTAATTGCAATTGGATTTTTGTCTCATTTCTTTTTAGTCGGAGTCGCTGTTTTTACAGTTCTTTTAATGCTTTTTGGTGCCTGTGGAGTAATCGCAGCTCTCATGCAGGGAGCGGATCTTAGGTGCGCCTGCATGGGAACTAAGTTAGATCTTCCGCTAACCACAGTCACTATCGTGGAGAACCTCGGAATGGGAACTATGGCGGTCTTTATAGCGATTTACTCATTTTAATGATGAGAAGGATCTCTATTTCTTTTTCCTTCATTTAAAAAGAAAGTCAAAATCCAAGCCACAATCAAACAAACAGGGAGTATGGTGAGCGCTTGCTTATAATCGCCTTGCGTGTAACTTTGAAAGTGACCAGAGTTTCCTTCCATAGATGCTAAATCAAGAAAGATCCCAATGACAGGGAGAATAGCAGCACTTCCTACAGCTACAATAAAGTTCGTGCACGCTATAGCTGTTCCTTTAATTTGGTGCGGGTTAATCTCTGTTGAAAACGTGAAATTGAGAAGCTGCGCGGATGAAAATAAGCCCACACAGAAAAGAAGAATATAGGTTAAAACTATAGGCATTTGGGTCCAGTAAATAATAGGAGCTAGAGAAAAGAGCGTTAACAAGATCGTTATGCTGATTACGTTTTTTCTATTGCCTACTCGATCTGAAATAGCTCCCATAAGAGGGCCGCCAACTAGCCAACCTACAAACAACATTGAAATTGCATAACCTGCAGTGACCTTATTAACTCCATAACCCCTTTGTATAAAAGCAATTCCCCATAAACCAGTTAGAGCTGATGTTGTCATATAATATAAAAGGGCTATAAGTGCATTTAGCCAACTTTGCGCGCTATTTGCAAGCGTTCTAATACCTTCAAAAACAGAATAGGGTGAATCATGGGGCTTTACAGACTCGTCTAAATCCTCAGCATTAGGACTGTGGTTGAGTAGCGTTAAAAAGATCAGGAAGCCTAAAGCTACACCTATAAAACCTAAGATAATCATCGTCCACCTCCAACCGATGTTGTGGACAATAGAGCTTAATGGACCTTCACCAAAAAGACCTCCAAGCATCGCTATTGAATTTGCAAGCCCTACTAGAAGAGCTCTTTTTGACTTTTCAAATAGATGAGAGCAAACAAAGACCATCGCTACAAAAGCAAAAGATGAACCCGCTCCAATTAAAAGTCGTCCTACATAAAGAAGAGAAAGCCCCTTGGAAACCCCAAAAATAAGAGATCCGACACCACACCCAATAGAGGCATAAGTTAAGAGCTTTCTTGCTCCAAATCGGTCCATTAAAATTCCTACTGGCAATTGCATGGGCGCGTAAGTAAAGAAAAAAGCACCTCCAAGCACTCCAATTTCAGCAGCATTGAGTGAAAAAGCGGACATAAGTTCCGGGACCATGGTACTAGGTGAGACCCGTAACAAGTACTCATAAAAGTAAAAACAAGAAGCAAAAGCCCAAATAATCCAACGCATAGTAATCCTTTTCTATATGAAGCAAAAGATTGAGTATAGAGCATGGAAACTTTTATTTAAATAAGCACTTTTCAATAAATTTTTAAAAAGCTAGAGTTAACTTTTAGTAATAACTAGTTTGCCATGGAATTAAAAGAGCCTTCTTTAAAATCTGCAACACCTTTTCAGCTTTTTTGTTGGTGTCTCTTTGATTGGGCGCATTCAGCATTTCCAACAGTTATCATCACCTTTATTTTTGGAACCTATTTTATCCGTTCTGTTGCAGACTCCACGGTTAAAGGAACCGCTTACTGGGGGTGGCTTGTAGGACTCTCTGGTATTGCCGTTGCTTTATTATCTCCGGTTTTAGGTTCTATTGCTGACTACACAGGTAGACGAAAACCCTGGCTGGCAGTTTTTACTTTATCAAATATTCTATTCACAGCCCTTCTCTTTTTCACTCTTCCTTCTCCTTCTTGGATTTGGTGGGCGATCATTATGCTCTTTTTAGCAACCGTGACGTATGAGTTTACACAAGTCTTTTACAATTCCATGATGGTCAGTATCACTCCAAAAGAAAAACTAGGAAGGATTTCAGGGTGGGGATGGGGACTTGGTTATTTTGGAGGCCTTGTCTGTTTAGCAATTGCACTCATCGTCTTCATTAAAGGAAAATGGTTCACTAATACAGAAGACCTCAATGTAAGGCTCGTTACACTTCTTGTAGCTGTTTGGTTTTTAGTTTTTGGTATTCCTCTATTTCTTTTTACCCCCGATGTTGAAAAAACGAGGACATCTCCGAAAGAGGCTATCTCTCAAGGGGTAAAAGAGCTTTGGAATACTCTTAAAGAGATTAGAAAATTTAAAGCTATTTTCCTCTTTATTATTGCCCACCTTTTTTACATTGATGGTCTAAGTACTTTATTTATCTTTGCCGGTATTTATGCAGCAGGGACCTTTCACATGAGCTATACACAGATTTTGTATTATGCAATGATTTTGAATGTGTCAGCAGGAATAGGAGCTGCTATCTTTGCGTGGGTAGATGACTATGTAGGACCTAAATTTACAGTTTGCTTTTCACTCATAGTGATGATGATTGCTGGCTGCGCGATCCTTTTAATAAAGAGCATTCCTTGGTTTTGGACTTTATCAGCGGTAGTCGGTTTTTTTGTGGGACCTACTCAAGCAGCAAGTCGTAGCTATATGGCAAGACTTGCTCCTTCTCATTTGACTAATCAAATGTTTGGGATCTACCAGCTCTCAGGTAGGATTACAACTTTTATTGGGCCTATTCTAGTAGGGGTGCTTACTGAAGTGTTCAA
>CAYGMF010000082.1:2593-4880 GCA_964351075.1 uncultured bacterium | reverse complement strand
TACTTGATTTGAAGCTTTCTTCTAAGGCATCCTGGTGTTCTTTCATAGTAGTCGTTAAGCTTTCTTTAAGCTCATTTATTCTCTGTTTGTTTTTTAACATACGATCACCCTTGCTTTATAATGTTCATGTTTGCTCCGACGTAAAAGAAACTTATAATTCTTTCTGATCAGAGACTGTAAGAGTTTTGCGTTATTCAGAATAACTAGCAATAGATTTTGCTCAGAATAAAAAAAAATCTCAACTTACCAGACTTTTATTACTTCACCATTGAGTATTCCAACAATAGACCTTACGTAAGCTAAGGCTACTCTTTTGATGGGGATCTCTTCAAATGCTACAAAGAATTCCCCATATTTCTCTACTGACTCATCCACAAGACCTGGGCTGATTATATTTAATCGCATTCCTTTAGGTAACTCCAGTGAGCCACTTTGGACGAAACTCTCTAGAGCACTGTTGACGAGAGCCCCACCAGATCCTTTGGGGATGGGAGGGCCATTTAAAATGCCTGAGGTTAAGGTGAAAGAGCCCCCATCGTTTAAATGCTTGATTCCTTTTAAAACTAAATCGATTTGTCCTAAAAGCTTGCCTTGTATCCCTTCAAGATAGTCTTCCTTTGTCAATTCAGTAATCGGTTTAAAAGGAACTCCTCGCCCTGACGTGCAGACTACTGCATCTATAGGGCCTATTTCCTGATACATCTGCTCTATCGATTCAGAGGAGTTAATATCTACTTTGTAATCTCCAGAAGTTCTGGAAGCTGTTATAACTTCGTGGTCTAATTTCTTAAGTTTCTTGCCTACAGCTGTGCCTATAGTTCCACTTCCTCCAACAACTAATACCTTCACCTCAATCTCCTCATTTAAATTGAACTTTGGTATGTGTACTGCTTTTTAGATTTATTTTCATAGAGCTAATTCTCATTGACAAGCAGAGCCTTTTAGTTGATATAGAAGGGCTATGAAAGATCCCATTTTAATCGTTGGAGCAGGCCCAGCTGGGCTCTCTTTAGCACTAGAGCTCTCTCGTCATAAAGTGCCTGTTCGTATTATCGATAAAGAAACTGGGCGGCACCGCGAAAGCCGAGCTTTAGCTTTGCACTCTAGAACCTTAGAGATCTTTGAGAAGCTAGGGGTCATTGATGCAATTCTAGATCGAGGGAAAAGAGTCTATAACTTTAAAGTCTACCTTAAGGACAAAGAAGTATTAGACCTTGACTTCTCAAATCTTAAAGCTCCTTATCCTTTCATGTGCCTGCTCCCTCAGAATGAAACTGAAGAGGTTTTAATTGAGGAACTTGTCAAATATGATGTCCATGTAGAAAGACAATGCAAGCTTTTAGATATTCAAGAGAAAGCAGAAGGGCTCAAAGTCTATATACGCAATGATCGAAGAGAAAAAGAGTCTCTCACAACTCCTTTTTTAATTGGATGTGATGGTGCCTCTAGCTCTGTTAGAAAGCTTATGAAAATACCCTTTAAGAAATACGGATATGTGGGCAATTACCTCCTTGCAGATGTGCTTTTGTCCTGGGATCGAAACCCTGATGCTTTAAGGTGCTTTCAACACCCAAGCGGAGCGGTTACCGTCATCCCTATCAAAGATCGCCATTATCGTATTATGTGTGACCTCAAACCAAAGCCTTGCTCTTATGCTGTCTCTGAGACCTACTTAAAGAAAGTTCTTCTGCAGAGGGTTCCTGAGGAACTAGAAGTAGAAGATATTGAGTGGATGAGTGATCTAAAGCTAAGCTATCGTGAAGCTGAGCAGTTCAGATGTGATCGCGTTTTTTTAGCAGGGGATGCAGCTCATTTGCATAGCCCGATAGGTGGACAAGGGCTTAACTTGGGAATTCAAGATGTATTTAACTTGGGCTGGAAACTTGCCTACATCACCAAGTATCACGTGAGGAGCGTACTACTTGCAAGCTATTCAAGGGAGAGGAAACCAGTTGTTCAACATGTTTTAAAAACGACTCGTAGACTCATGGACTTAGCAGCGCCCTCTGGCTTCTTTTCAAAGCACTATCAAGACCTTCTCTTTAATCTCTTGAATAAAACGTCTGCTTTAAAATTAAAGACTCTGGCTGATGTATCAGGACTTGGTACGAAATACAAAAAAAGCTCCATAGTAAAGTCTCAGAGAAAGTGGCTCTTTTTTATCCCATCTGTAAAAGCAGGGTCTCGATTTTTGGATGGGAACCTCATTAATCCTAAAACAAGGCAAGAAATACGCCTTTTCTCTCTTATAAAAAATACCCAGCATCACTTATTTATCTTTTGTAGA
>CAYGMF010000082.1:0-2493 GCA_964351075.1 uncultured bacterium | reverse complement strand
TTGGCCCAATCTAAAAGAGATTGAGTGTAGATCTGCACCATTTCATCTATTCTTTCATCTGGGTTTTCAAAAAGAGATTTAGCTTGGGTGTAGTTATCTTGTAGAAAGGGCTCGCAATACAAAATAGGTCCATGGACCAAGCGCGTCATCATTAAATTGCGGTGAAACACACCAGGAACTTCAACAGGATAGGTAGCTTTTAAACCAAATCCTGGACTTGTAGCAATTGGCAACTTTAATATTTGCTTTGTGTACTCTTTGGCAATAGAGGCAAGCTTAAGAGACTGTTCTATATCATCTGTGACAAGGAGGCGCACAAATTCATAACGAGAGCGCTCATTTTTTAAAGAGGATTTACGGAAAGTTTCGTCTTTTAAATTTCCTTTCTGAAAAGCTCCAGGAATGAAGAACAGCGTGTAGTCAGTCTTAGTACCTGGAGTATATCCATCACTGTCGTAGCCTAATCCTAAATTGTAATGACAGGTGATTGTAACATGAGGAGCAAAAGCATTAATGAGTTCAGCTCTTCTTTCAATATCTAAAAAATTATAGGTGCTCTTAAAAACTTGGGTAGGGGGGGCTTCTGTTTTCCAGTATTGTTCTTCCTTCTCTTGCAAGAGGGGATCTGTTTGTCTTTGAACTAACACACTGACAGCAGAGTCAAAGTCATTCTCAAGCCAGCTCTCGTAGTCTTTTTTGACTACAGGGTCTCCAGCACTTGTTTTCGTCAAAAGAACCTTAGCTCCCAAACTTTTTAGTTTTTGAGCAAGCTTCTTAGCTGTTAAGACAGCAAGTTCTCCTTCATTGAATTCAATCTCTTGATAGATCCCTTTCTCTTCATTAGGAAGCATGTGTACATATTTCTCTTCAAGGCGAGCAAAGCGCCCTCCTATATGCCCTGGGTCAATGGCAACTCTAAGACCTTTTAAAGGGGTATGTGGATTTTCAAAAGAAGGAAATGCTTGGGCTGCCTTTTCTTTTGATCCAAATCTTAGGGTGAATTCAGGCAGTTTGGCAGCCTTATCCTCAGGAGAAGCATAAACTATAAGAGCATCAGATGTGATCTCATACCAAGATGAAATTTCTTTGTCTCCTAGAAGTGCTTTTTCGATTTTTGTCTCCACAAACTTTTTTGAAAGAGTTTCTTGATAGCAATCAAAATCTTGAAAGTTTTCTGATAAGCTCTTGGCACTTAACGAAAAAAAACAAAAATTCAAACAGAGAAAAAGATTGAGAATAGAGATTGAAATGAGACGCATAATTTGGTAAACTCCCTCGAAAAAAATAATGTTATGCGACTTTCGAAACTTTTTTTCAAGACCTTTAAAGAACCTCCTGCTGATGCAGATGTCCCTTCTCATAAACTTTTAGAGAGGGCAGGCTACATCAAACGGTTAACTCGTGGCCACTACACGTATACGCCCTTTATGTGGCGCGTGATGAACAAGCTTAAAAAAATTGTTTCAGAGGAGCTTGAAGAAGAAGGTTCTCAAGAAGTCTTCATGCCTCAGCTTCACCCTAAAGAGATTTGGGAAGCATCTGGTAGATGGGATGGATACAAAGCAGAAAAGCTCACCTATCTTGTTCAAGATAGAGATGAAAATGAGTACTGTTTAGCTCCGACTCATGAAGAGGCTATGGCCCACCTTGTTCGAAACTGGATCTCAAGTTACAAGCAGCTCCCTCAAAACCTCTATCAGATCACCAATAAATTTAGAGACGAAATACGTCCTAGATTTGGTTTGATGCGCTGCAAAGAATTCCTCATGAAAGATGCTTATAGTTTTTCTGCGAATACAAAGCAGATGGATGAGCAGTATCAGAAAATGAGAAGGGCCTACCAGAAAATTCTAGATCGCTTAGAGCTTGACTATGTCATTGTTCAAGCAGACTCAGGGAAAATTGGGGGAAGTAAGTCTCAGTCAGAGGAGTTTCAAGTCCTAGCCGACATCGGAGAAGACTCTGTTTTAACTTGTGAAGATTTTGCTTTTAATGCGGAAAAAGCGCCCTGCACAATTTCCCCTTATGAGTACACCTCCACTGAAGAACCACTTGAGAAGGTGAAAACTCCTAAAGTATCCTCAATTGAGGCTCTTAAAGAGTTCACAAAAGCGCCAGTTGAACTTCTGATGAAGATTGTTGTTTATAAGCTGATTCACAAAGACTCAGAAGAGCTCGTGGCTGTTGGAATTAGAGGGGATAGAGACATCAATCCTGTTAAGCTCTCTAATCACTTTAAAGCACTTGATATAGAGCTTGCTCAAGACGATGAAATGAAGAAAGCAGGACTTAAAAAAGGGTTTATTGGCCCTGTCAATTGCCCTATTGCTTTTGTTGCAGATTATAGCTGCAAACCGATGACCAATTTTATCTGCGGAGCCAATGACTGGGATGCTCACTATAAAAATGCAAACTGGAAAAGAGACTGCGATGAGCCTGTCTTTAATGACTTTTGCCAAGCAAAAGATGGCGACCTCTGTCCTTTAGTTCCTA
>CAYGMF010000081.1:1480-5059 GCA_964351075.1 uncultured bacterium | reverse complement strand
GGCTATAGAGAGAGATTCACCTGGGTGAATTATTTCATTACATAAACTAAAAGATCTTGATTTTTGCATGCTACCATTCTAACAGAACTTGAAAAAAAAGACAAAAAAAATGACCGAATTTTTGAGTAGTTCAAATTCAGCTTGTACTTCTCAAGAATCTATAATTATTACATAATCGTAGCCTTTATTAGAACAAAAAACACAAATTTTTAGAATTAATGACAACTGGACATGTGTTTATAGCGGCGAATCTTGATGGTTTTATTGCCCGAAAAGACCACTTTCTTGATGGGTTGCCGCAAGAAAAGGTAGAAGGTGAAGATCCTAGCTACGATGCTTTTATTGAAAGTGTCAATATAAGATTCTTCTCTAGCCTTAGAAGTTCCACTGCGCGCCTATATAAGGGGCAAAAGAGTAGAGCATTTTAATTCTAAAGGGGTGTGTGAGGCCTTCTCTAATTCCATTTTGCTGAGTAATTTTCCCCATAGATCTTGCTTGTCCCCATTGAATATATTTAAGACCAGCTAGAAAGGAAAAAGCATTACATGGGTAAGCACTTTGTGCACGGAAGCCAACATCACCCATCCAGACAAAATTTGCTGAAATTTTTTGTCTTAAATTTTGAGGTTCCCCTCTAAAATCTGTGGCATCATACATTCTATTAATTTGCACTTGTGTCCAGCTTTGCCAGCCAGGTCCTGCTCCCACAGCTAAGTATGGAGAGATTCCAACGCCTTTGGAAATCATTACAAAAGGAAGTTCAAAGTAAAACTTAGCCATTAAAGAATCTAAAGCTAGGTTTGCTTGAAATTGGCTATAATGGCCCTCTACACCTGCAGCAATGTCAGGAGGGTTCATGGCATCTAAGATTTGAGTTTGGAAGATGACTCCTCCTTGATGCTGATAAGAAAGGGCAAATTTAAACCATGAGTTGAAGCGATAGCCCACTAAGTATTCAAATAAAGGGGTGCGATTATAAATCATCTGTTCCTTAAGTGGAACTGGACCATAGACGACAAAGACACTACTTGGTCTTCCTCCTAGTCCTCCTTGAACTTTATTAAAGTAGAGAAGTCCAAGGCCCACGTTAAATTGAATAAAAGGGCTTGTTTTTTCTTGAAGGCAATTAATAGGTGCCCAAAAAGGTTTAAAGCGAGCAACTTCTCGTTTATTGACTCTGTAGGGGCTTTCAGAGAACGCATGCGTTGGGAAATTCCATTGCGCTCCAAGATACGGGGTAAAAGAGTAGACGACTTTAATTCGAATGGGCTGATTAAGTCCTTTAATCATTCCCCCTTGTTGAGAGAGTTTTCCAATGTTACGAGTTTGTCCCCATTGGTTGTATTTGCAGCCGAGGAAAAAAGAAAACTGATTTTCAGGCAAGACGCTTTGCATTCTAAAGCCTGCATCAATCAATAGAGAAGCATTAGCCATTGCTTTTTGTCTAAGAGGCTGGGGGTCTCCTGTGACACCCACAGTATCGCGGTCAACGCGGTTGATCTGCATACGACTCCAAGTTTGCCAGCTAGGTCCTCCTGCAAGTGCGAGGTAAGGGGTTGTCGCTAAACTTTTCCAAATCATTGCTCTTGGCAGTTCAAAGTAAACTTTTGCTAAAGTGGCATCTAGAGATAAATTGGCTTGAAATTGTGAGTAACCACTTTCACTTGAACTTCCTTGTAGCGTGGAAGCGTTGAGCATTTTTGTTTGTACAGTTATCCCAGATAGATGTTGATAAGAGAGGCCAAGCTTTATCCAGGAATTAAACTGGTACCCTGTTACCCATTCAAAAAGAGAGGCTACATTTCTATTTAGAGGTCCTTTTAAACCAATATCTCCCCAAATTCCAAAATTAGTGGAAGGCGATCCAAAAAGATCTCCCTTTACTTGAATAAAGTAGAGGAAAGTTGGACCTACATTAAATTGAGCAAAACTACTTTTGCCCACTTTACTTTTTCCTAGGTCTCGAGCAGGAACAAAGTATGGTCGACATGTATTTGTGTTTCTATCTTTAATTTTATAGGGTGCTACACCTTTACATGGGGTGGAGAAGTTCCATTGCGCACCCAAATAAGGGGCGAAAGAATAGAGAGCTTTGATTCCAACAGGATGAATGAGCGCTCCTTTAAAGCTATCTTGTTCTCTCATTGCACCCATGGCCCTTGCTTGTCCCCAGGCGTTATACTTACAGCCCATGACTAAAGAGAAGTCAGTAAGAGGCATTTGCCTTTGGATTTTTAATCCAAAGTCGAGCATCCAAAGAGCACTGGCTGATATTTTTTGTCTCAAAAATTGCGGTTCTGCTTGATAGATAGCTGCAGCACTGGTTACAAAGTTTCTATTAATTTGAATACGGGTCCAACTTTGCCAGCTAGGCCCTACACCCACTGCTAGATAGGGTGTTGTAGAGAAGCCTTTAAGAAGTAGCGACCACGGAAGTTGAAAATAGAGTTTAGCAAAAAGAGCGTTTAAGCTTAGGTTTGCTTGAAACTGTGAATAGACTCCCGCAACACTTGTAGCCCCTGCTGCAGGGTTCAAAGAAATTTGCATTTTAGATTGGACAGTGACTCCCCCTTGGTATTGGTAAGCAAGAGCTAACTTTAACCAAGGGTTCAACTGATAACCGATGAGGGGTTCAAATAAAGGGGTACGGTTATATGTGAATCTCCCTTTCATTGGAGTATAGTTCCATGGACGGTAGTCAACAGCAGGCTCTCCAGAGAGATTTCCTTTAACTCCACTGAAATATAAAAAACCAACTCCTACATTAAATTGAAAAAAGGCATTTTGGCAGGGTTGAAGGGATGATGTTTGAAGAAAGGATGGGCTCCAAGTCTTTTTTAGTTCCGATATATTTTGAGTAGAGAGAGGAGCATCCAAACAGCTCTCTTGCTCTTGATCATTCAAGGTCTTCTCAAGAGTTTGTTTTTTAGGTGAATTAGAAGCATGCGCTGAAAGGGCTGTGCAAAAAACAACTAGAAGTAAGGCAAGGTAATTTTTCATTTGTAAATCTCTGTTAGTGAGCGGATATTGATTTTTTTTATAGCATAGCAGTTTTTTTTGGAATAGAAAATTGAGTAGAACTTTTTAGTAGTTCCACTGCACTCCCATGTAGGGTGCAAACTGATAAACTAATTTTATACGGATGGGTTTATCTAAAGAGAAATAATTATTATCCTGAGTCTGCTTACCCATATTTCTCGCTTGTCCCCAGGCGTTATATTTACATCCGATGCGAGCAGAAAAGGGCAAGTTTGGAGATGCTGATCTCATATTAAAACCAAGATCAAACATATAAAAACCGTTAGCTGAATATTTATTGCTATAAACATGATTATCTGTGATGCCTGTAGCAAATCCTTGAAGGTAGTAAGTATCTGTTTTTATATTAGTCCAGCTTTGCCAGCAAATACCTCCTCCTATTCCGAGATACAAGTTATAAGCAATCGTTTTCCAAATAAGAGAGCTTGGCAGGTTGAAGTAGACTTTGGTAAAAAGGGCATCGAGTCTTAAGTTTGCAGTAAACTGGTCAATCATAACTCTTGTAGCTGAAGTACTACTTGGAGTTTGCAGATTTGATTG
>CAYGMF010000081.1:0-1380 GCA_964351075.1 uncultured bacterium | reverse complement strand
GGTCAATCATAACTCTTGTAGCTGAAGTACTACTTGGAGTTTGCAGATTTGATTGGATATCAATAACCCCTTGATGTTGATAAGCAAGAGCAAGAGCCATCCAATTACAAAGTTGCGATCCGAGATTCGTTTCAAATAAAGGGGTTCTTGTATAATTAAGACGCCCTTTTATCTCGTATTGAGGAAGCTGGCCAGATACAAGAGGTGTACCTGATGTCCCTCCACTTACCCCTGAGAATCTAAGAAATCCCACACCTAAATTGGTTTGGAAAAAGTAACCCTTTTTAGGTTGTATCAGGGTATTTTTAACGAAAAAGGGTCTCCAAGTATTTTGGACCACATATTTTTGCTCCTTTCTTCTTCTTTTCTTTTTAAACTTTGAAAAATAGCTATCTGTTAGAAGAAGGTCAAAATCTTCAAGGGATTGTGTTTCTTGTAAAAGAACATATTCATTGACCTCTTCTGCCACTAAAATAGTTGAGAGGAGAGCAAATAGAATTCCTAAAAAAAACGACTGACTAACTTTCATAAGGGTTCCCTGTGTAGATTTCTTGTTTGTTCTAAACTTTTTTTAAAAAAATAGGAACAAAAAAAAGCGCAGGATTAAAACCCTGCGCTTTACTCAATCAAAAAATAAGATCAATTAGAAATCAAGTTCAAATCCTAGGTAGGGTGCGAATTGATAAATAGATTTGATCCGGATTGCATGAGCAAGTCCACTTACGATAAAGTCCTGCATATGATCATTAGCACCAAGGTTTCTTGCTTGTCCCCAGTAATTAAACTTACATCCCAAGAGAACAGAAAAGTTTCTTCCAGGAGCCATACTTTGGATTTTAAATCCTGGATCGATCATAAAAAACCAGTTTGCACTGTATTTATTCTTAAAGGAGAAGTTATCTGTAAGGGCTGTAGCAAAACTACTAGACGAACTTGATGAGTAGACAAAATCAAAAGCATCAACTGTCATAGCAGTCCAGCTTTGCATAGAAACTCCTACCCCTCCGCCTAGATAAGCTGAACACGAGATTAACTTTATGATTAATCCTTGAGGTGTGTTCAAATAACCTTTTAGAGCAAACCCATCCAAACGCAAATTAGCCTTAAATTGATTAACTGCAATAAAGGTTCCCGTTAAAACAGGTAAGGCTTGTGGTACGGATTGAACATCAATAACACCTTGGTGCTGGTATGAAAATCCAAACTGAAACCATGGGGTATATTGATACCCTAAAATCATTTCGAGAAGTGGAG
This sequence comes from uncultured bacterium, assembly GCA_964351075.1. Taxonomy (GTDB): domain Bacteria; phylum Chlamydiota; class Chlamydiia; order Chlamydiales; family JAAZZY01; genus JAJACV01. Next base: position 126 of record CAYGMF010000081.1, on the reverse strand, counting down.
TACGGCTGTAGGCAAGTCGCCCTTTAAATGTATCTTGTTCCACAGTAGTAGAAAGGCCTGCTCGAGTAAGCCCCCCTTTAACTCCGCTAAAATATAATAGCCCAACTCCCACATTGACCTGCAAGT
>CAYGMF010000080.1:0-5127 GCA_964351075.1 uncultured bacterium | reverse complement strand
AATTACTCATGACATCTTTGTTCAAGCTACTGAAGAAAATCTTCTTTTTAGTTTAGATGGAGAGAAGTGGTCAGAGTTTACTGACATTTTTACAGGGAGCTTTGGTTTTTCAGCCAACATCGCAGAGGATTCCCCTGTTTTAAACGGCTTGCTTGTCGCTAATTTAAGAGAGGCTTCTTAAATTTGTAAATGGAGAGGAGCCTCTTGAAAAAATTAGGGGGCTCCACTTCAAACTCAAGTTTTTTTAAAGTAACTGGATGTTGAAAAGTTAGTTTATGAGCAAAAAGAGCTAACTTAAAACAATCATCCTCAGGATAGCCGTACTTTTTGTCACCAAAGATCGGGTGCGTTGCTTTTTGCGCATGAACTCTTAACTGATTTTTTCTTCCGGTATCTAAAGTTAAAGCAACTAAAGTCGCATCATCATTTTGATCGAGCACTTGATAATGAGTGACTGCATGCTTCCCTCGATCTTCACTTGCATGCACTTTGTAATTCGCTCTCTCTTCTAAATAACTCTCCCATGTGCCTTGCTCATCTTTAAGCTTTCCATGAAGAAGCGCTTTATATTCCCTTTTAACTTTTTTCTCATAAAAAGCCTCTTTTAAAAGAGTGTTTGCTCTCTCCGATTTAGCAAAGATTAAAGGCCCTGACACCTCTCTATCTAGTCGATGTACGGGGTAAACTTTATTCGGCCGAAAATACCTTTTAAGATACTCATGAACACTTCTTTCATTAGGGTCTAAGCTTGCAACAGAGAGCAATGAAGGAGGCTTATTCACAACAATGAGATCTGCATCTTCAAATAACACAGGGAATGAGAAAGGCGAGATCTGCTTTTTCTGAAGAACGACTTCATCTCCTTCTTCTACTTGCGCTTTATCTCTTTTAATTACCTGTCCATTAATGACGACACGGCCGTGCTTTATCCACTTTTGAAGGGACGCTTTAGAGTTCTCAGGATACTTTATTTTCAAAAGATCTAATGCGGTGAGCTGTGGTTTAGACATAAAGTAAGTAATGTGTTGATTTACCCAGGATTATACTTAAATAGCCATTAAAATAAAATGCCCCAAAAACTCCAAAAATAACCGACTTAAACCGCTTATTACCTGATAGATACAAAAATTCTCCAATTCACCTTCCAAAACCCTCCAATTTCAACTAAATTCTTGACAAAATATAAAAAAACAGCTAAAATATATTAAGCACATAAACTAAAAGAGAGCGTAACTATGACTATGGAAGTTAATCGAAAAATAGAACATACAGACCTTGTTTCTAGCGGCGAAAGTGCAGCTAGACGATCTGCAACCCCCTCAGCATTCGCCTCTGATGAGCCTCAAAGAGCTCCTTCCCCATTTCTGCGACCTTCCCTAGATGGGACTGTTAAACCAGCGCCTCATGCTCAACCTCTCGACATGTTTATCCCTGAAGAACCTCAAAGCCCTCAAGGTGCTAAATGGCAGCCCTCGCGAAGAAGTTCTTCAGCATTTAAGCGCCCCGATTTAGTTGAGTTAAAGCGATCTAGATCCCCTCAAGAGCGTCTAGAAGCTCTAAAAAAACTAGTGATTGATAAGCTGGACTACATTAATGGTTCAAAGGCGGATGGCAAAACTGTTCTTCACTTAACTGCTGAAGCCGGACACCTCCAATTCTTAAAATTCCTTGTGGAACTAGACGAAGTAAAACTTGATGTTCTGAGTATTAAAGGAGAAACCCCTCTACACCTAGCTGTAAAAAACCCTGAATGCGTAAGAATCTTACTCTCAAGAAGTATTTCAAAAGTTGATTCACTAAACTATAAGGGATACAGCCCTCTACATCTAGCTGCCCGAGCAGCTAAATCTGACAGCATCTACCTTCTAATCATTCTAGGTAAAGCTAATGTTGAGATCCGAACAGAAAAGGGAAGAACAGCTCTTCACATTGCGGCAAGAATAGGGGATCTAAATTCTGTAAAAGCTCTAGTGGAAGCCGGAAAAGCTGATCTCGAGACTACTGACCATGAAGGGAACACACCTCTTCTAATGGCAGCTCTATGCGGTAGAAAGAGATGTGTTCGATTTTTAGTAAAAGCTAAAGCAAACGTTTATGCTGAGAATATGGAGGGCGTTTCTTTTAAGCAGCTTTCTGAAAAACACTCTCAATATGCAGAAATTTTTGAAAAGCGACCTCAAGCGTAAATAATAATTTGATTAAGTTATTTTTAGTCCTCATCTCCAGCTTGATTTAATAACTTATAGAACGTATCATTCTCCTTTTTAAAATAGGGACAATGATCGTGCTTACTCAAAAAGTAAAAGAATGTTTACAAGACTCTTTTAAAGATGGTTACATTGAAGTTTTAGACCCTCAGTGTGATAATACCCACCTTGAAGCAGTCGTAGTCAGTGACTACTTTGAAGGTAAATCATTGCTTCAGCAGCATCGAAGCGTGATGACTCTTCTAAAGGACGCTTTTGACTCAGATCTTCACGCACTTAAACTTAAAACCTATACTTTTCAAACTTGGAATCAACAGAACAAGGAACCTCTATGCCAGAAATAGAAAAAGCTAAAAAAACAATCTCTGAAGAGATCAAAAAACACCCCATCATTTTATACATGAAGGGCTCTAAATTAATGCCTCAATGTGGTTTTTCAGCGAGAGTCGTTCAGATTCTAAATCGCCTAGAAATACCTTATGAGACCCGCAATGTTCTTGAAGATGACCATTTAAGACAAGCAATCAAAGAGTTTTCTGATTGGCCTACAATTCCTCAGCTCTACGTTGGCGGAGAGTTCATTGGCGGATGCGACATCGTCTCTGAGCTTGACCAAAATGACGAACTCGGAAAAATAGTCTCTTCGGTTCTTAGTAGCGACTCGAGTGATACGTAACGTTATCTACTCGTCCTTGAGAATCAAACTTGATCACTACTGTTAAAGTATTTTGTGATGTGGTAGCAGCTCCCTTGCTGCCACCACCTCCTACAATAACGAGCCAAAAGCCACCTTGGCTATTGTAATACTCAACGCTTTGACTCATTTTATCGTAGACCCAAGCTTGCTGTCCATTGCCATCTTGAGTGACGATATTTGGAGAGCCCAGCGCTTGAGCAACTTCAGTTTGACTCATCCCTTTTCTAACTTTAAGCTGTACTTGTCCAAGAGTAAATTGACTTGGGTTTTTAGCTTGGTCTTTTCGATATCTGTGCCCACAGCCAAAGCAGAGAGTAGATAAAATTGCTGCTAGAATTACCGTCTTCATAAATTTTCCTCTTGGAGATAAATACTTTTACTAACCTTTAAAAAGAAGTCTTGATAAAATTGAACGTCTTGCACTTGGAAAACTTCTACAACAGCGCCATAGTTATCCACTTTTTTTATTTGAAAATTGACCCGTACTTTTGTTCGACTTCCAAACTCTGAAACATTCGCAGTCACATCTAAAACACTCATCTTCACCCAGCGATCAGGGTTTGTAAAACTCCCTCCCCAAAAGCGAACGCCTGGTGATTCTATATCCATCTCTTTAGTCGCTGTTAAAAAACCAACATCTAGTTGAATGTTTTTGACAACAAAGCCCTCGTCTTGCAAAACATTCAGCATTGACTTCATTACAAGCTTAAAATTTTTAACGTCATAAACATGGGTTTGCATCTGCCGAATCTCAAGCTGAGTCTTTTTTGGCGCAGCAATAAAGTGCGAACAACCTGTTAACAGCAAAGCCCCTAAAGAAAGTATGCATATTCTTCTTCTCATAATTCGCATCTTAAGAAATCCTCTCTTTTACTCGTAGTAAAAACAGCCTCCTTAACTGTAAAATAAAATTAAAACCTTTAATCTAAATAATATGCCTTTCATATTCTAAACAAGTTTTTGCTGGAAACTCTCTTAAAACAAGAAAATAATTGAGATAAACTTCCAAATTACGTAGAATAGACACTATTTTTCAGCAAAACTTTTGACCTCTTATGAATGAAAAGATAAAATCTCCTGTTTTCGTTTTTTTAGGCCCTCCTGGGTCTGGAAAAGGGACGCAAGCTAAAAAGCTTGCCAAAGCCCTTCTTTTGCCTCATATTTCTACTGGAGATTTAATCAGGACTTACTCTTCAGGTGAAACTGAGATTGCTCTAAAACTCAAAAAGCTCATCGACAATGGAGAAATGGTCCCAGATGAAACTATTGTAGAACTTTTGGTAATCCGCGTTCAAAATGAAGATTGCAAAGAGGGCTTTATTTTAGATGGGTTTCCTAGGAATGCAGCTCAAGCTAAGATACTAGATGACTCTGTTGAAAGCTTAGACCAGCTCATTTTTTTAAATGTCATTTTAGACGACGAGACAATTTTAGGAAGGCTCTCAGGAAGACGCACTTGCCAGGGCTGCTCTAGAATTTATCACGTTGAACACGCCCCTTCTAAAGAAGGTGAGAGTTGTGATGACTGCATGCATCCTTTATTTATAAGAAATGATGACCAAGTCTCTGTCATCCTTAACCGACTTCGTATTTTCAAAGAAGCTTTCACCTCTATTCAAGAGTACTACCATCAAAGACCTCTATGGATAGATCTTTCAGCTTCGGGAACATCAGAAAACTGTTTTTTACACCTTATGGAAAAAGTTGCTGAAAAAGTTCCTCATCTTGTGTTAAATACAAACTTAACTTAAACATAGGAGTTTCTATGACCAAACGCTTAACGCTACTTTCTCTTTTTGTAGCATCTCTATTTCTATGTTCCATTGCATACTCAGAACAAACCGTACTTGTTTTTTTAGGTGCACCAGGAACAGGAAAAGGAGTTCTTTGCAAGAAATTGAGCAGACAATCCAAACTTCCCCATATTTCTACTGGAGATTTGCTTCGCAGAGAGCAGAGCAACCAAAACTCCCCTCTCTCAATTGAGATTGCAGAGTACATGACAGAAGGGCGTCTTGTTCCCGATGAAGTCATTGTAAGAGCTCTAGTTGAGCGCATAAAAAAACCGGATTGCAAGAAAGGATTTATCTTGGATGGATTTCCAAGAACGCTAGCTCAGGCGAAAAAGCTCGATGAAGTTCTTCCAAAAGATCACTCTTTAATAGCTGTAAACCTAACTTTAGAAGAAGATGCGATCATCAATCGACTCCTAGGCAGAAGAAC
>CAYGMF010000079.1:0-5217 GCA_964351075.1 uncultured bacterium | reverse complement strand
ATTTTTGGAATCTCAAAACCGAAACACGGATGGGCTGAGTATTTTGAAGACCCCTCCTTATCTCTTAGATCCTTTTTCTCACCCACAAGTCAAAAAAATCTCTCTCTTTTAGCAGCTTCAGGATTTGTTCCTGAAATGGCCGATTTAGAAGGCTCAACAAAAACAGACCTCATTAAAAAAATAAAAAATTTGCAAGTAGATGCTGTTTTTTTAGATTTAGGGGCTGGAAGCTCAAAAGATATGGTCGACTTCTTCTCCATTGCAAACTACAAGTTACTTGTGACAACTTCAGAGCCCACGGCTCTTATGAATAATTTTGAGTTTGTTAAAAATGTGCTCTATAGATCTCTTAAAAGATTGTACCAAGGCCAGCCCAAGCTTTTAGCTCTTTTAGATCAGTTTAAAAAGAACTCAAGTGCATCTACTCAAAAGCTCATAGATGAGGTTACCAAAGTAGATGCTTGGCAAGCTGAAAATACTCAGGCGCTATGCCAAGACCTCTCCATTTTTGTCGTCTTTAATCAAATACGAAAAATGGAAGAAGCTCAAACTTCTTTCCGGTTAAAAAAAGTATGTCAAAAGCAACTGGGCCTTGATCTCAGATACCCTGGATTTGTTTTTTTTAATGAAGATATAGCTGCTTGCGTTCAAAAAATGTTGCCCATCTCTTTAGTTCACCCAAACTCTATCACTACTCGAATCTTTGCCAGAATGGCTCACAATCTTATGCACGACTCTAAAGTGCAAAGTGAAAGCGAACAGAGCCTTCTTGCTAAAGCATGGGCTCATCTGGATCAAGACTTTAAAAAGAATAAAGCTGAAGGCAAAAAAAGACTTTTAAGACGTTAAGAAGTGATTGAAAATCGCTGCATACGAGCTTAATTTCTCTTTTAAAAACTGATACTTTTTTGTGTCGCGAGCACTCTTTGAACTCTCTTCTTCTACCCGCTCAAAAAGATTTTCTAACGGAAGAAGTAAGTGAGAATAAGCAACCTCATTTACGAGGTCACTTCGAAGCAGAGGGGAAGAAGAGGCTTTGAGAGCATCTAACAAGTCTAGGGTCTTTTCAATACTCTTATAAAAATATTCTACCTTCAAAAGAATATGCTTCTTCTCTAGCTTATAGGAAGTTGCTTGCATGATACTCTGATGAAGGAAAGCTGAAAAATCAAAGGAGGCACTTAAATACTTCTCTTTAGCTTTTTTTAAAGTGATATGTTCAAGACCTTGTAACTTTAAACCACCCTCTGTTGCATTTACTATTTTTAAAGAGGGATGTTTTTGAGAAAATTGCTCAATCCATTTAGCTTCCTCGGTCCACTTCCAAAGGGTAAAGATCGGGTTGCCATGAAGATCCTCTCTTAAGTAGCCTCGGTTTAAAGTCAAATCATCTGACTGAAATTCATTTGGATCAGGCAAACACTGCTCATCTGGAATAGATTCAGAGTAAGCTTTTTGATCCGTATAAGCTAAGTCCGAGCCTACAAGGATGATAGGATTACACCCTAAAATACGTGCAACTTGTAGATTGAAATTTACAACATTGAGCCCTTCTTCCAAAAATGGAGAGGGAATTCCAAGTTCTGTTTCCAGCCATTTAACAAAAGAATATCCAATAGCCCCTGGAGTATAGAGCAAAAAGCCTTGAGCTAATTCGGTAGCTTCATGTTGCATTCTTGAGCGATAAATTAAGGGGAGTTCAAAAAAGTTATTACAGCGCAAAGTCGTTTTATGTTCTTTATAAGGATCGATCCCTATAGATAAGTGGGGTTCTACCCCCAAATCATTTAAAACACTTAAAGCTCTACCTCCCGCAAAGATAAGTGCTCGATCTTTAAGCTCATTAAGCTGTGGTCCATTTTTATTTAAAGAAGGGCCTGCGCCGCAGATTATGGCAGGGAGCCCTTTAAACTTATCTTGCAATCCATATAGGTCAAAAGCTTTTGGAAGCTTTAGTGCATTATTCAATATGTTTTCATAAACAAGGGGGCTCACATGAATGTACTCTGCAAACGTAATATTTTGATCAATTGAAAGTGCAATTAAACGATTATAAAGGGTTTTGAAATCCTCTTGTCTATTTTTTAGATAACTTGGAAGGGCTGTAATCTCAAAAGGTTGAGAGAGATACCTTTGAATGAGCGTTTGTTTAGTTTCCCAAAAATGGGGAGTTTTAAAATAGAAGATCTTAACTTGATGCTGATTCAGTAAAAATGTTCCAAGAGAGGTCGAAAATAAAATTTTAAGAACCTCAATCTGATCCTCAAAGATCACAAGTTGCCTCTTGTGATCTTCCTGAAACCAAGCTTTTAAAGCGTTCAAAAGGTAACCTGCGCCTACTCCAAAAAAAATAAGTCGTTTAATCGGTTTTGAAGTAAGAGGGTAAACCTGCCGATTCGCCTCTTCTTGCGCTGAAAAAGAGTCGTGTAAATCAAAAGCATTTGCACCCAGTTTAATTTGATAATTAAGCTCGAGAGCCTGCGTTTTCTTTATTTGAGAAGGTGCATAGGAAGTTAAAGAGAGGAGCGCCGCTAAACTTGGGTCTTTTTTTTTAAGGAGTTTTAAGTTTTGAAGAAAAAGATCTCTATTCTTCATTACTCTCTCGCAAAACGTTTATTTTTTTTCCATCCCAATGTCCCATTTCAGAAAAAGTTTCATTCCCTTCAGAATCATAAAGAGTAGTTCGATAGGAGTTATCTTTTGGATTATAAATTCCCTTATGAATCATTTTACCCTCAAGTGTCCACTTACCTACATCAAAGAGTTTTGGAGAATCATGGAAGATCTTTTCTTCAAAAAGAACACCGTTAGGATGCCACTTTCGATGGTGCTTATGAGGAATGTGCTCTTTGAAATAACATTCCTCTACCATAATGCCAGAGGTGTTCCAAAAACGGTCAGGGCCCATTTTTCGACCATTTGTAAAATGGATCTCTCGCTTTAACTGCCGATTGGGATAATAAAGTTTAGTCGTCCCTTCTTGTTGATCATTTTTATAAAACATCAGCGTTTTTAAAACGCCGTTTTCATAAAAATACTCTTGCTTGCCTTCCCGCTTGTTCTCATTAAAGCGCTGTAAGCTATAAAGCTCTCCGTTTAAATAGTACTGGTAAGCCTTCCCAAATTTTTTCCCGTGGATATACCAAGACTTTGAAAGGAGCTGTCCATTTTGAGCATAAAAATAGGAGGGGCCATGCAGCTCTCCATCTAGATAGTGTACTTTAGCTTTAACGCCTCCTCCTTCATAGTAAAGAGACCATTGCCCCTGAAATACACCATCTTTTTCAAAGTGCGCCCCTGTTACATGTCCTTTAGGGGACTTGGTCACTTGTAAGCGCAGCCCATTTTCTAAATGGATGGGCTCTAAATCCTGTGTTTCTTTAATTAGAGGGAGCTTTGCCTCAACTTTTAGATCGAGAGATAAGTCAGGGTCGTAAATGCGTATCTCATCAGACTCAAAACGATAGATTTCTTCTTTTTTTATTCCCATGGATCGTTTTTCGTTTTCATTAAAGCTGTATCTAAAAACTGTTGGTAGATACGGCCGGATTGTAAATATCTCTCATAACGGTTTATCACACGTCCAAGATTAATTTCATTGATTAATGCTTGTGGAGCTTCATCTGAAATTAAGTGAAAGGCACTATGCGTTTTTAAATGTTCTATATCGATCACTTGATGATGATGAGTTAGGTAATACTGATAAGCAATTTCTCTTGAAATAGCCTGCTCAGCTTCTACAAGGTAAGTCTCATCTAACTCTGTCAGTATCCCTTCTTTGTTTTTCTTTTGAAGACCTTTTGCCTCCTTTAAAACACTCCGGTATATTTTCTGAACCCTCTTTAAACTCTGTTTGAATTCTTTAAATAATGAAAAGCATCTCTTCTCTATTTTGTTGTTCTCTATTTTAAAGGGAGTGATTGCTGAATGTATCCACTCTTCAATGGGATAAGAATGCAGAAGCATTTGATCTGCGATCTCTTGCAGGGGCTTGTTTGGAATGCCTGTCATTCCAATGCCCCCTTCAGTTGCATTGATAAAGCTCCTACTAGGTATAAAGGGTCTAGCTATGTCTCCAATAAATCCAGATTCCACTTGCCAAGCATAACGAGTTAAAATGGGCTCACCAAAAATATCAGTTGAATAGAGATCTTTATTGAACTCAAATCCTTTTTCCTGACTCGGCTCTTCTAATGAGTGCGCAACCTCCTTTTCAATGCCTGACATGTAAGCTTCGTTATTCGTATAAGCTAAATCTACCCCGACGTAAATAATGGGGTCACAGCCCATTAAAATAGCAATGGAGGTGTTATAGGCGGTCACACTGATATATTCTTTAACGAGTTCACCAGAAAAACCAAGCTCGTTTTCAATCCAATCAACAAAAGGAGTGTCATCACTTCCTTTTGTATAAAGCTTAGGTCCATGTATCCACCTGGATGTTTCATAGTAAGTCCTTGCACAATGAAAGGTGGGCATTTCAAAAGCATCGTTATTCATAAAACGCTCATGTACTCGAATGTAGGGATCAAAAAAATTTCCTAGATGTGGTGTTAATCCCCCATTTGTTAAAGCAGGTATTGCGGAGCTTCCTGCTAAAATAAGTGCTTTTTGACCGAGTGTTTTTAGAACATGAAGGTTCTTCTTCAAAGAGGGACCAGCCCCGCAAATAATGCAAGGGACACCCTTAAATAGCTCTTTGAATTGTGAAGCATTGTAGTTTCCACTTAGATGTGGAAACTTCATTAAATAGTTAATAAAAGCTTGAGAAGAAGAGGTCTTGGACTCAATGAGCCGCGTTGTTAAAAGTGTCTGTACTGAAATCAATTGCTCTTTTAGATATTTCGTTAAATGAGGATAGGCAAATCGATAAGAGGGGAGCGATCCAAAAGAAGGTGCTAAAAAAGAAAAGTAAGTGGCTAAATAATCGATCAAGTGATTTAAATCTGAGCGCTTTTCAAAAGTATAAAAATAGACCTGAGGGTGCTCAGCCATCTTCTTGCCGATTTCTGTTTGAAAAAGGTGAAAGAGAACACCTAAATGGGGCTCAAGAAAAACAAGCTGGTTTCCTGGGTGATTAGCCAGCCATTTTTTCAAAAATAAAAAAGAATAACCAAGCCCTGTCCCAAAGAAAAAAAGAAGTTCTTTATTTGGCTCTAAAGAGCGACACATCTCACTTGCTTCATGAACAGCTCCCTCTACATCATGAAAATAAAA
>CAYGMF010000078.1:3866-5231 GCA_964351075.1 uncultured bacterium | reverse complement strand
CTGCAAAAACCTACAAATAAAACTCTTAAGGTTAAAACATGGCTACTGTCTCAATAAGATCGAACACAACATTTCTCTGCACGACTTGATCAAAGACTCACTTAAGGCAGGAAAAGCTAACCGACGGCAGGACATCTCCCTTTCATACAGCAGCAAGCACAGATTGCTCGACCTGCATAATTAAACTTAATAACAGTGGCAGCAGAAGAAGAACTTTTAGTTCCAGTTCAATTGACGACAATGGCCTCTCAGCCCTGCATATAGCTGCAAGCGCTTCTAACGACGCAGCTGTAGAAGCTCTTCTAGGAAACCCTGAAACAGAAAGAAACCCTAGAGATCCTCTAGGACTCACACCCTTACACCGTGCCGCATTAGCAGGCTCTACTAAAGTTATAAAACTTCTCTTAGCGGACCCGAAAACTGACCTCACATTAGTAAGCAGGTCAGGAAAAACTCCCATGCATTTAGCTGCAAGTGCAGGAAAATACTTTGCCGCTAAAGCCTTACTTGAAGCTAATGCAGATCCTTTAGCATTTGATGACAAACTTAACACTCCTATTGAATTAGCTTCTAACAACGGCTTCGATAACTTAGTAGCTCTAATTCGAAGAACACTAAGCAAAGAGTAATCACTTTTTCCTTTGTCTATTTTTTAAATTCGGTATAATTGGGGTAAAAGAAGTGTGCGATGCCGATTCTTTGGCGCTATTTACTTAAGCAATTTTTTAAAGTCTTTGTTTTAACGACAGTGTCTTTTATCTCTATTTTGTTTATTACGAGGTTAAAAGAGATTGCTCGTGTGCTCGCTGTAACACCTGAGTATAAGTATGTCTTTTTGTTTATGCTCAACATTATCCCTTTCATACTTCCTATTGCGATTCCTATTGCTTGCTTGCTCTCTGTGGTTCTCCTTTACCAAAAGCTCTCTCTCTCTCATGAATTTACAGCGATGCGCTGTAGTGGATTTAGCTTGTTTACTTTGACTTTCCCTGTTCTTGCAGCTTCAGCAGTTCTTGCACTTGCTAATTTCTTTATTGTGTCAGAGCTAACCACTCACAGCCAACTCTTCTCACAAAACCTAATGAATGAGCTCATTACCACAAACCCTTTCTACATTTTAGAACATAAAAATAGGCTTAAGTTAAGAGACTCTTATGTCGATATGATTATAGAAGAGAGGGGCCGTTCAGCGAGTAACCTCTTTTTTATTGCGCCTGATCGATCAGATCGTCATTTAAACCTAATTTCTATTAAAAAGTTAGAGATGGATGGGGACCGCCTCTTTGCGCCTTCGGTTAATATTATTACAAGCATCCCAAGTAAAGATTCTTCTGACTATGACCATCTCGTTATTGAAAATGAAAA
>CAYGMF010000078.1:0-3766 GCA_964351075.1 uncultured bacterium | reverse complement strand
AGTCTTCTTTGTTTATTTACAGGGAAGATTTTTGAGCGCAACTTTTTACTTGCAAGCCTTATCTATTTAGTTCCCCACCTAACAATAGTCGGCGCTTCATCTTGGGAGCTTAGAAAAGTAGCAAGAGGGATTGAGTAATGCGTATTTGGCCCCGTTATTTAACGCGCGAGTTTTTAAAGGTCTTTTTTCTTTTTATCTTCTCGTTTTACTTTCTTTATGTCTTGATCGATTATTCAAGTAGACTTGAACACTTTAGCTCTATTTCCTTTTCAAGCACCCTTTTGCACTATCTCTTTATCTTCTCTCAAAAAGCCGAACTTCTCATTCCGTTTGCCTTTACAATCTCTTTGATTAAAATCCTTTTTTCCGTGAATCAACATAACGAGCTCACCTCCATGTTGATGTCTGGGTTTTCCTATAAAAGGCTCCTCTCCCCTCTTCTATGGATTGCGCTCTTATTAACATCTCTTTTATATTTAAACTTTGAGTTTTTTGAGCCCTTAGCTCAAAAAAAGATCGAAATGATTAAACAAGAAAAAAACTCTAAAAAAGAAAACCGGATCAAGTCCTTTGTTTTAGAAGATAGAACAAAGCTTGTTTTTAGAAGGTTTGACTTAGCTCGAAATTCACTTAAGGAAGTGTATTGGATCAAGTCCCCTGATGAGATTTACTACATGGGAGAGCTCTATCCTTTTAGCTCCCCCCCTATCGGACACTTTGTTTCAGAATTCGCGCGAGATTCTAATGATGAGCTTGAGCTTACTTCTCGAGTAGACATGAGGCCTTTTAATGAGATGTCTTTAGAGTTCGACCCTGTTATTCAGTCTGTTTTTTCAATTCGCACCTATTCAATAACAGATCTTTTGCATGCACTGAGAGATCCTAAAGCGCTTCTCAATATCAATGACTATGAGCTTTTAACTCTTTTGAACTACAAGCTGCTACTTCCTCTTTTGCCCATTTTACTCTACTTTGTATTTGTCCCTATCTGCACACGATTCTCACGCAGCATCCCTGTCTTTTTTGTCTATATGCTCTCTATTGGAGGACTTCTCTCCTTTTACACACTCATGGACGCTTGCTTCTTCTTAGGAGAGACTAAGGTTGTCCCTCCCCATATTGTCATTTGGGCGCCTGCTTTTTTATACTTTCTCTACCCGATAAAGCGATTTTTAGCTTACTAATCCTTACAAGCATGTGAGCCATCGCAGTAAGGCATATTCTTTGACTTGCCACACCCGCAGATGGATACCATTCTATCTTCTTCAAAAGTTACTCGATAAGGCTCTACTCCAGTGTTACAATGAGACCCATCACAAAAAGGAGGCTTTTTTGTTTTTCCACATTTGCAGAAGGATTTTTTCTCTCCTTTTTTTACAGTTAACCTATAAGGTTGATCTTGCCAGTGCATCTGAATAACTCCTTGTTTTTCATCAGTTTTATGTCATTAATGACATAAAAAACATAAAAAATATATCATAAATGATATATAAATATTATAAGTGGCTTAAAATCAAATTAATGCAAATTAAGCGCTTTTTCACGCACAAAAAAACTGAAATTATTTTAAAAAAATTTCAATTTCCATTTTATAAGAAGATCCTATAAAACGAAGGATTGCTCTTACTAATAGACTTTTTTATGGCGCCTGCAAAAAGCTCTCTACTCAATACTGTTTTACTTGGGTTTTCGCTTCTTCTTATTCCTTTTGATTTTATTGCATTTAATATCTTTATTTACCCTTTAGAGGCCTCTTTAAATATTCCGTTTTTCAAACTCCCTTGGGTTCTCAATGGTCTCCTTATCTCCTTCCTCTTTTTTTCGGGTCTCTTTTTTCAAGCAACCTCATATAGAAGAGCAAAACCCCTTCTTCTTTGGGGCCTTTTCGTTTACGCATTATCAGCGCTTTTTGTAATAGGGGGCATTCATTTTTCTTTGCTAATTATAGCTAGGCTCTTTCAAGGGCTTGGCTTTGCGATGATTTTGCCAGCTTCCTTAAAACTCTTAAAAGTTTCTAAGCCTTCAAAGTCTTACTACACGTGGGGAGCGCTCCTTGTCTTTGGCCTTTTTGTAAGCCCTTGGATAACTTCGTGGATTCTTAAAACCTTCCCTCTTCAATGGCTTTTCTACTTCTTAGGCTTTTATGCTCTTTTGCTCGCTCTATTAGATGGAATATTTCTTGAGTTTGGAAAAAGTGCTGAGCATAAATTAGACCCCAAGGGCTTTCTTTTGATAGGCTCTTCTATGGCGATCTTAATCTTAAGCCTCTCAATTGGCCTTTATTGGGGCTGGGGGCTCTCAAGCCTCTTTTTCTTCCTCTCTTTTCTTCTTTTTAATTTAGCCTTTTTTGTTGAGAAAAGTGAATCTTATCCTCTGTTTGAAATGGATCTTTTAAAAGATCGCTCCTTCTTCACCTGCTTTGTTCCACTGCTTTTTCTTCAGTTTGTTTTGTGGCCCATTCTTTTCTTCGTCCCAATCTACCTTCAGTATTTACTTGGAATTCCTTTGTTTAGCATGGGGCTTTGGCTTTTAACTTTTACTGGAGCTGTTGTTTTAGGATTTATACTCTCCTCTTATACCTACCGAAAGGGATGGATACGCTTAAGTATCGGGCTCTCTCTTTCATTTTTAACCTTAAGCCTCTTTTTACTCAGTTTTGTCACAGAGACAGGACATCGCAGCTACCTTCTCTCGATTTTAGCACTTTTGGGTTTAGGATGGGGTTTTCTCTTTTTGAATATTTATTCAGGAGGCGTTGGATTCTTTCCAAGAAAGTCCCTTATTCGAGGATTTGCTTTTTATGAAATTTTTCCCTTTCTATTTGGCTCGCTTGGCCTTTGCATTGGGTTCAATGTTTTTGTGAAAAAATTTAATTCGGTCTTCTATGACGCTTTAAGTGATGCAGACATCCTTTTTTCTAAAAATATAAACACGCACTTCTTTGAGATTTTGAATCAACCTAATGTTTATTCAGAGGGTATAAGAGAAAGCTTTACTCAAGCTTTTATAGCAGGGTTTCACTCGCTTGCGATTTTGCTTTCGTGGATAGGCTTTACTTGCTTGATTTTCAGCCTCATTTACATCCCTTCTAAAACAAGAGAAGTACTCTCTGAGGGTTCACAAGACTAAGAGTCAGACTTCTTTTTCTGATTAAGTGCTGCTTCTTTGGCCTTAGATTGACGGATGCGCTCCTCTCGTCTAACATCAGCTTCTTCAAAACGCCTTTTTTCTTCTTCAGTCTCTGGAATAATAGGAGGCACTTGCGCCGGCCTATTTAAATCGTCGAGCGCGACAAACGTGAAAAAAGCGGAGAGCACTCGCCTTGGAGGTTTTGCAGATCCCTCTGAAGCCACAACTTTGATCCCTATTTCCATGGAGGTTTTCCAGGCTCTATTAATCGCAACATAGAACATCAAGATTTCTCCACGTTTTGCAGGAGCTAGAAAACGCATGGAGTCTACTATTAAAGTCGCGCAAGTGCGCTCTGTGTGGAGTTTTGCACAGGCTGCCCCCAGCATATCGGCAATTTCCATAATTCGCCCCCCAAAAACTGTATCGTTTGGGTTTAAATCATTTGGATAGATTTCATAGACATGTCCATCAATACTGGATGCACTGGTTGGCTTTCCTTTAAGATCTGTCATAGTCCTCCTCTCTCTTAAACTTCTCATACGGCAGAAGATTTAATAAAATCAACTAATAATTTAACACCTTCACTAAAACTTATTAATTACTAAAAAAATCGTACTTAAAATATTAAATATAA
>CAYGMF010000077.1:0-5260 GCA_964351075.1 uncultured bacterium | reverse complement strand
TAGTTACCCTACCTCAGCAAAGTGGAATCACCGGAGCAGGCATACAATCAGCTCGTGTTTCAAGTTCTAAATTAACCTATAATCGAACTCCTCTTTTTGAATATTTAATACAGAGACGCATAGGAGAATACTTTCAAGCGGGAGCCTCTTACCAATACCAAGGGGGTATTGCCATTCAAAGTAAAGCTGTTACACTAGCTAAAGGTGATGGCGACATTTTAGGAGCTTCTTCAAGGCTAACCTCTTATTTGAATTTGAATGCTCTTATGGTCAAAGGGTATGCAAAGTCTCCTCTCATCATCTCAAATGACAAATTTGACTTTCTGTCGTACTTTGGATTCGGTTTTGGAGCAGGCTGGCAAACTTGGAATAGAACTTCACTGCAGAGAACAGAACATTTTACAAATCAAGCTTTTACGGGCTATAAACCTGTAAGGCAAAAAATTTCAGCGAATGCTGTTGTCAACTTAGACTTTGGGCTTCAAGCTACCTCTAAGAATCCTAAGACATACTTCTCTTTAGTAGGGGGGTGTAAGTTCAACTACTGGGGACAAGCTCGTAATATAGGGAAGCAGTCGCACGAAGGCGCCTATAGTGTAGGACTTCATACTCCCTTTACGATTAAAAAAGTTTATCAATGGGCTCCTTACTTAGGAGCGCAGTGGGAATTTCCAAATAACTATCACTCAAAAAAACCCTATTACTTAGCTGGACTATCACCTAATACCTGGAAGCCTTATGTGGTCCCTATTGGGTATCTTCAAACTAAGAAAGCAGTTATTGCTCAGATGAATATCGGTATAGGTTTTCTCTACTTTAACCGAATCCAAGGAAATTTAACACCTATAGTTAATTATGCTCCGTTGCTATCAAGGGATGTTCAGATAAAAGGGAGGCTAACCTATAACAGAACGCCACTATTTGATTACCAGCTTGGCTATCGCTTCAATAACTGGTTCAAAACAGTTCTCTCCTATCAACACCAGGGGAACGTCACAGTTCAAACAAAGGTACTTCATACTTATAACGATGGAAGCGGCTTTTTTGTAGATGCGTATAGTCAGTTTTCCTCTGATCTCACATTGGACGCTGTAATGGCCAAGTGTTACTTTGAGCTACCAAAAGGTTTGGTTTGGAAGAATTATGTATACTCCCCCTATTTTGCTGTTGGACTCGGCCCTGCTTGGCAAACGTGGAAAAAGGCAGTCATTAACCACCCAATAACTTTTCTAGGGATCTTCTTATCTTATGAGACGACTCTTCGTCAGAAGACATCGGCTAGTGCTGCTTTTATGTTTGATTTTGGATGTAGGATTCAGACTCCTTACATAAACACGGGTTTTTCTGCAGTATTTGGTCTTAAGTTTAACTCTTGGGGGCAAGCGAGAAATCTTGGTAGATATAAGAATCAGGCGGTTCCGAGAAATGGCTTGATACATCCTTTTACAATCAAGACGGTTTATCAATGGGCTCCGTATGCAGGAGTTCAGTGGAGCTTCTAAGCAGGGAAGCGGATTTGTAAGCTAAAATTTTTGTGGTTAGAATTTTTTCTTGTCTTTAAAAAAATATTGTTGCACAAATGGCAGAATATTTTATTGTGTACTTTGGACCCCAAATGGCTTCTTTCTTTTTTAGATTTTGTTTAATTTCTTTTCTATTTTTAACACCTCTAAAAGTTTTTGCTTCCGAAGATGTGGATCTAGCTGCTCTTGAAGCTAGAAGTTACTCTAATGAGCCGCTCTCTTCAAAGAAAAGGCATTCGTATAGTAAGCATTATATGAAGAGGGATATTAAGAAGAATAGAAAGATAGGAAAGGCTCGTATTGAAAGAGGGGATTGTATTCAGCCGACAAGCAGTGTTGTTTTTCGCACAGATATAGGAGTCGGTTTTCTCTACTTTAGTGAGGTTTCTGGTAATATATCCCCCATACCTGCGGACATATTTTTAGACGACACTGTGCAAAGACCAGGAAGCGTTCCCTTTGAAGGGGCTTTAATGTATAATAGAACCCCTCTCTTTGAGTCAATGCTAGGTTATCGGTTTAAAACTTACTTTAGAGGAATGTTCAGTTACCTTCATCAAGGTGACATTGCCATACAAACTAAACTCATTACTACAACGGGAGTTTCAGGTGTTCATATTGCCGGGGATCAGCTTACTGCAAATCTCTCATTAGATGCTCTTCTACTCAAATGTTATGTAGATGCTCCCTGGTCCTTTTTCTGGAAAAACGTGATGGCGAACCTTTATTTAGGGACAGGAATAGGGATTGGTTGGCAGACTTGGAGAAGTATTCAAGTAAATAATGTCAATATAGGTAGTAATTACTCGAGTTCACCATATCCCTTAAGACAACAAATATCAACAAATGCGATTTGGGTAGCTGATGCAGGATTTCGAGTTCAAGGCTCTTCTGAAGCAAGCTTCTTTTCTCTTTTGGCGGGTTGTAAATTTAATGTGTGGGGGCAAGCTCGTAATATAGGGAAGTTTTCTGATCAAACAGGTACTAAGCTTGGGATTTTTAAGCCTTTCAGGATAAAAACTGTTTATCAATGGGCCCCATATTTAGGAGTACAGTGGGAATTTCCAAATCAAGTTAGAGTCTCAAGTAAATATGTTCGAAACACAGAACTTTCTCCACTGTTTACTCAGATGAATGTTGGGGTTGGTCTCTTATACTTTAAGAAAGTAAGAGGAAATTTAATCAGTTTGCCCAACCAAAATGGAAACTCTAACGAAGGTTGGCAAACAGCCCGCGTTACAGATGCAAAATTGACCTATAATAGGACTCCTCTATTTGAATATCTAATACAGCACCGTCTGGGGGACTATTTTCAAATAGGAGGTTCTTATCAGTATCAAGCCGGTATAACGGTCCAAACCAAGGCGGTTGAAACAGGAGCTACAGCAGATTTTTTATCAGATACAGCTCAGCTTATATCTTACTTGAACTTGAACGCCCTGATGATAAAAGGATATGCAAAGTCTCCTCTTATTATCTCAAATGAAAAATTTGACTTTCTTTCTTATTTAGGGTTGGGTTTTGGAGTTGGGCGACAAACTTGGAATAGAACCTCTGTTCAAAGGTCTGGATACCATTCGGGAAATGCTCAAGGTGGGTTTCAACCTGTACGGCAAAAAATTTCAGCTAGTGCTGTTGTTAACTTAGATTTTGGGCTTCAAGCGACTTCTAAGAACCCTCAAACTTATTTTTCTGTTGTAGGTGGATGTAAATTCAACTATTGGGGGCAGGCTCGCAGTATAGGGAAACAATCTCAACAGGGCCGTTATAGTTTAGGACTTCAAACTCCAGTTACGATTAAAAAGGTTTACCAGTGGGCTCCTTATTTGGGAGTACAATGGAACTTCCCCAACAACTATTATTCTAAACAACCTTATTATTTAGCTGGCCTCTCACCTAATACATGGAAGCCTTATTTTATCCCCATTGAATATATTCAGAAAAAGAAAACACTCATTGCTCAGATGAATATTGGGGTTGGTTTTCTTTACTTTAACCGTATCAGAGGTAACTTGTCTCCTGTAGTAGACTATAGCCCGAGAGTGTCAAGAGATGTTCAGATCAAAGGTAAATTAACCTATAACAGAACTCCTTTATTTGACTATCTCTTAGGATATCGCTTGAAAAACTGGCTTAAAGTTGCACTCTCCTATCAACATCAAGGTAACGTAACCGTGCAAACAAAAGTGTTGCCTAACTACAATGATGGACCAAATGTTTTTAATAGTGCGTATACCCAGCTCTCTGCAGACTTGACACTAGATGCTGTAATGGCCAAATGTTACTTTGAATTACCAAAAGGTTTGGTTTGGAAAAACTATGTTTACTCTCCCTATTTTGCAATGGGGATTGGACCTGCTTGGCAAACTTGGAAGAGAGTAATAATTGAGCAGCCCCTTGTTGATAATGGTGGTTTTTTTAAGTCTTTTGAGACAGTGCTTCGTCAAAAAATATCTGCTAGTGCAGCATTTATGTTTGATTTAGGATGCAGAATGCAAACCCCTTATGTAAATACAGGTTTTTCTACGGTTATTGGTCTTAAGTTTAACTCTTGGGGGCAAGCAAGAAATCTTGGTAGATACAAAAATCAAGCTGTTCCTAGAAATGGATTGATACATCCTTTTACAATTAAAACGGTTTACCAGTGGGCCCCTTATTTAGGGGTACAGTGGAACTTTTAAGTAAAAGACTACTATCAAACCATAATTAAATCTTAAGTTAATATTTTTCTTGTCATAATAATTATAATTTTGTTATGGGTGGAAAAATATTTGTTTATGAACTTAGGATTCCAAAATGGTCTCTTTTCTTTTTAGAATTTTTTTAATTTTCTTTTTATGCTTAACACCTGTGAAAGCTTTTTCTTCCCAAGGCGAAGATTTTGCATTTGAAGATGTACTTGCAGAAGAAGAAGCCCGGGAAGTTAATGATTTAGCATCCGAGATCTATAATGAAGTAGAGTTAAATAGCCTTGAATCTAGACACTATTTGGCAGACCCTTCCTCTTCTAAAAAACGAGGGTCTTATAGCAAAAACTATATGAAGAAAGACCAGCGGGAGAGGAGGGAGAATGGAAGGCTTCATATTGAGCAGGGGAATGTAGTCCAACCAACAAGTAGCGTATTTTTTCGAACAGATATAGGAATCGGGTTTCTTTACTTTAGAGGAGTACAGGGTAATCTTGCAGGAGTACCAGCAAATATATTTGAGCAAAATTCAGGAAACGCTCCCTATAGAGGTGCTTTAATGTACAATAGAACACCCCTGTATGAGTCGATGCTTGGCTATAGGTTTAAAACCTACTTTAGAGGAATGTTCAGTTACCTTCACCAAGGCGATGTTACGATTCAAACACCCTTTGCGAATGCTGTACCTGTATCGGGAGTGAATATTGCAGCAAATCAACTTACTGCTAATCTTGAATTAGATGCACTTTTAATCAAAGCTTATGTAGATGCTCCTTGGTCGTTGTTCTGGAAAAGCATGATGGCAAACCTTTATTTGGGTACAGGATTCGGGGTAGGCTGGCAGACGTGGAGAAGTATTCAAGTCAATCATGTGGCAGTCGGTAGTAACTATTCGAGCTTTCTATATCCTTTAAGACAACAAATATCTACAAACGTAATTTGGGTCGCTGATGTAGGATTGCGCGTTCAAGGATCATCTGAAGCAAGCTTTTTCTCTTTTTTAGCAGGTTGTAAGTTTAACATATGGGGACAAGCCCGTAATATAGGAAA
>CAYGMF010000076.1:0-5383 GCA_964351075.1 uncultured bacterium | reverse complement strand
TTTTCTAAGACTTTAGAATAGCCAACAGGTGTGTTCTTTCCGCAGACCCTTTTAATAGGGGCGTCTAGAAATTCGAAGGCTTTTTCATTAATGCGAGCCGAGATTTCAGCTGCAAAGCCTCCATTTTTTGTATCTTCATGGATAACAAGGAGCTTTCCTGTCTTTTTGACAGAGTTTAAAATAGCTTCTTCATCTAAAGGAACAATTGTTCTTAAGTCAATCACTTCAATAGAGTGCCCTTCTTTCTTGAGACGCTCAGCAATCTCATGAGCCATAACTAAAGTATACCCCCAAGAGACAACCGTCATATCCTTTCCAACAAGTGTTGTATTTGCTTTTCCAAAAGGAAGTAAGAAATCTTTAGAAGGCTCCTTTCTAGCAGAGAAGGCCCTTTGTCTATAAAGCAGCTTGTGCTCTAAGAAAATAACTGGATTAGGGTCTCTAATAGCTGTTTTTAAAAGGGCTTTAGCATCATACGCGTTACTCGGCATCACAACTTTAAGCCCTGGACAATGCGCTAAGTAAGCTTCAATACTTTGTGAGTGGTAAGGACCCCCTTGGATATAACCTCCACAAGGAATACGAACAACCATCGGTAGTGTCCAATCTCCATTAGCTCTCCAATGAAAGCTAGAAGCTTCATTCATCAATTGATTCATCCCGGTCCAAAGATAATCTGAAAACTGAATTTCTGAAACAGCTCTTTGCTGGCCACCTGCAGAAAGTCCAATGGATAGCCCTATGATGGTGGATTCAGCAAGAGGGGTATTAAAGCATCGAGTCTCTCCAAAGCGCTCAGTAAGCCCTCTAGTTAGCCCAAAGACTCCCCCTTTTCCTCTAGCGACATCTTGTCCAAATACATAAATATTAGGGTCACGCTCCATCTCTTCTTGAAGAGCATGGTTAATCGCATCCATCATGACGACTTCTCCGCCAAGATCTTCATCACCGCTTTCAACTTCATAGTCTTTGAAGACGTGGTCTTCAACAGATTCGACTTTTGGGAAAGGCAACTCTTCAGCCTCTTTAGCTTTTTCATCAACAAAAGCTTTAGCTGTCTTTTTAAGTTCATCCAATTTCTCTTCATCAAGAAATTTATTCTCTAAGAGGAAACGTTCGAAAACTCGTATAGGATCATTATTTATATCGTCTTCTAAAGTTTGAGTATCTTTATATTTTCTAGGATCATCACTACTACTATGAGGGCCAATTCGTGGCAACTTTGCTATAATGACACTTGGACCATCTCCAGATCTTGCTTTTTGTACAGCTGCGTCAAAGACCTCGGTCATTTGAAGAACATCACATCCATCTACTTCCGTAGCAGTAATGCCGTGATAGCTTTGGGAAACATTTAAAGAAGAGCCTCCAGCTGTTTGCTCTTCAACAGGCACTGAAATTGCCCAACCGTTATCTTGAATAACAAAAATAACAGGAAGTTTATGAATACATGCAAAATTTAAAGCCTCGTGATAGTCCCCTTGTGAAGTGGATCCTTCACCACCTGAAACATAGACAACTTCGGAGCTCTTACTTTCTTTTATTCCATAAGCGCGTCCTACAGCTTGTAGAAACTGAGCACCTACAGGACCTGACTGGCATAGCATACGCGTTTCAAGATCACTGTAATGGTAAGGCATCATCCGCCCTGAAGATTGGCTTTTTGCATCCCGGCCTAAAAAAGTTCCGACGATATCAACTAAATCACAACCTAGGCCAATAGGAAAGGCTTGATCGCGATAATAAGGCAAAGACCAATCTTTTTTAGGAAGGAGTCCGAGCGCACAAACCGCTCCAATAAGTTCATGACCTTGAGGAGATAAATGGAAAGTTCCCCCTTTATTCTGCTTAGCTAAGCTTGCGAGCTTTTCATCTAAGAATCGAGTTTTGTAAGCAATATCCAAAACATTGAGAATTTGTGCCCGCTGCAAAGCCTCATTAACAGAAGTTGTAGGTGTCTTGGAAAACGCCGTCATTTAGGATTCCTTGTCTTTTTTGT
The DNA here is from genome assembly GCA_964351075.1 of uncultured bacterium. Taxonomy (GTDB): domain Bacteria; phylum Chlamydiota; class Chlamydiia; order Chlamydiales; family JAAZZY01; genus JAJACV01. Next base: position 3,384 of record CAYGMF010000076.1, on the reverse strand, counting down.
TTATTCTTCTTGCTCTTTTTAAGACCGAGCGACTTGTTTTTTTAGGATCAGGATCACTTCTCTTCATGAGTCTTTTTAAAAAGCTTCTTTCTTTAACAGGTTTGGTCTCTTTTTCTTCAAGCTTCTCCTTTTTGACTGGAGCTGCTTTTTTTGTGGGTGTAGGCTCAATTACCTTTCGCTCTTTACTTGATATAGATTTAGATAAAGTTTTTTCATTTTGTATAGCTGAGACCTTTTTCGATAAATCACTTAATGAAGATAGCTTTTTAGAGATCGATTCTAAGCTCACAATAGATTCAGACTTTGGAGCAGTCTTAAGCTGCGCTCTAAATTCTTCTTCCGTATCAAACTTAGATGAGAAGGTAATCGAGGTTGCATTAGTAATATCTGGAATGTAGAGAAATGCCCTCATTTTAGAAGGAACAGTTGTGTAATAGTCTTTTGTAAATTGAGGTTCAATTTCCACTTTTACAACCTGCTTTGGGGGTCTTCCTCTTTTAGGTCTAGGATTCAAAGCTTCATTAGAATAATAAACTTGTGATCGAGCCTCTAGAAGCTGCCTAGCAGTCGCTACATCTTTTGGTACTTTTGGATTAAAGAGATTTTGTTTCACTTTTTCAACAAGAGAAGGAGCTAAATCTAGATCTTCTTCAAAAACAAAGATAAATTCATTATTTCTTAACCATTCAATAATGCGGACTCTGGATCTCTCTTGATAAAACTGCTGCCATTTTTCAAGTTCAACTTCGTGATCATAAACAAACTCCAAGAAATTTTCTCTAGCTTCTTTAGACTGGATGATATCAGCAAGTTTTTCTTTAATATCGATATCATAAATTTTTTCATTGATAAACCCTTCCATAATCTTTTTGGTCTCATAAAAGGTCAGCTTTGGAATGAGGAAAAAACGCTCTGGGTCTAATTCTTGTTGAAGCTCATCAAGCTCTTCTTGCGCTCTATCTAGATCGACATAGATAATAAATCCTTCTTGCTTATCAAGGTAATATTCTCGCTCATCATCGGACTTGGAAAAGGTATCCATTAAACGGTGGTAGCGGAGGATAAGAGGGTTTTGAGCTTCGCGTAATTTAGTATTTTGTGACATAAGATTCCTAAAGATAAGATTTTAATAGTCTAACATAGATTCTACAAAAAGGCAAGTTTGACAAAAAGCGCCAAGACAAACCTTTTTTTTATTGGTAATCTTTTTTTGACTACCTCAAAATGGCATTTTTTCCCTCTAGTCTAGCTTATTTAAGGGGCAAGATTCAATCACTATAGGAGATATTTTTTAAATTAAAGATTTGAGTCTTTCTGGAAGAGGGATCTCACCTTTGAAGACTAATTTAGCAGCCCCGGTCATTTCTAGATTTTTCACTTTAGATTCAATGTATTCAAAATTGAAGGTGAGAAATTGCCCTTTAAGGGTTTTCACTTTGATAGGCAGGGGTAGGCGGTAGAGGAGGTGCCCAATAATAGCTGCTGCAGCGCACCCTGTTCCACAGGCTTGGGTTTCATTTTCAATCCCCCTTTCATAGCTACGAATCTCTATAACCTTGTCTTTATTGATGGAGATGAAATCAACGTTAGTTCCTTTTGGAGCAAACCGTTTATGATGCCGAACATAACTTCCTAGAGCTAAAACAGGAAGCCTATGCAGGTCATTTACAGGAATGACAACGTGGGGTACTCCTGTATCTAAAAAGTAACCTTTCAAAGGCATTTCATTAAAATTGAGTTCTATGTCCCAATCAATTGAGGGGACATCACCCATTTGGCAGGTAATCTCATCCCTTTTTCTGGTAATTTGCAAAAAACGATTGAAGGTTTGAACCGAATACGTTTCTTTGACATCTCCAAGCTCTTCTAAGAAAAGGTAAAGGCATCGAAGAGCGTTACCGCACATTTCAGCCTCCCCTCCATCTGCATTAAAAATGCGCATCCTACAATTAGCACGATCAGAGTTCTCTACAAGAACAACTCCATCGGCGCCAATACCTTCATGCCGATCGCAAAGGTCCTGGATAAAACTCTTATCAACGGGAAATTCTTTTTCTCTGTTGTCAACAAAGATAAAATCATTGCCAAGTCCTGAGTACTTAGAAAAGAAAAGCATCGCTATTGGATATCTTCAAAGGAATTAACAACTTTGCCAATCAATCCAAACTCTTTAGCTTCTTCTGCTGTCATCCAATTATCTCGATCAATTGATTTTTCAATAGTCTCTTTATCTTTTCCAGTGGCTTCCATGTAGATTTTAACCCCTTGGTCACGAGTCCGCATGATTTCTTTAGCTTGGATCTCTAAATCTGATGCTTGGCCTTGGATATGTCCCATAATGCGAGGCTGGTGAATCATAAATCTTGCATTTGGAGTTGCTAGGCGATGATTGGGATCGGTCGCGCAAAGCCCAATGATTGTACCCATCGAAGCTGCCATGCCGGTTACAAGGGTCGTAATGGGAGATGTAATCATTTTCACTTGGTCCCAAATAGCAAGTCCATCACTTACAGATCCCCCTGGGGAGTTAATGATAAAAAGAATAGGCTTTCCTGGATCGGTTAACTCTAAATACCACAGTTTTTTTATGGCATCATTTGCAGTTTGTGTTTCTACTGCATTACAGAAAAAAATCCGTCTTGCTTTAAGTAGAGTGTGGTCAATACAGTCATCTAGTGTTTTGAAGGGCATAGAATTTTCTTGAGTCATATTTTCTCCTTGTCTCATTTAGCCGCATTATGCTGACACGAGGTCTTTTGATCAAGTGTGTTATTCAAGAGAAATTTCTGGATAGAGTGGAAAGTTTTTTAAGAGACTCTTCACTTCACCTTTTGCTTTTTCTTCGATCTTAGGGTCCAGTTCATATTTAGCTAAACTCGGTACATTCTTCTTAGCATTCCAAGAAGCTTTTGTATGTGTTAAAATTTCAACTATAAGCTTTCCTATTACTTCCATTTCTTGAACTCCCATACCCAGACTCGTAAGAGCAGGTGTTCCAATGCGTACTCCAGAAGTGTACCACGGCCCATTTTTATCATTTAAAATGGCATTGCGGTTCAAACAAATTCCACATTTCAAAAGAGCATCTTCTGCTTGCCTTCCTGTTAAATTAAACTTCGAGACATCTAAAACCATTAAGTGGTTATCTGTTCCTCCCGAGATAAGGCGCTGTCCGCTTTTGAGTAAAGACTCCGCGAGTGCTTGCGCGTTATCGACTATTTGATGGGCATAAGTTTGAAACTCTGGTGTATTAGCTTCTTGAAAGGCTATTGCTTTAGCAGCTATTACCTGAGGGAGCGGACCTCCTAACACAAGTGGACATCCTTTGTTGAGGGTTTCAGCATATTCTTCTTTGCACATAATAAAGCCCCCTCTTGGCCCTCT
>CAYGMF010000075.1:2576-5403 GCA_964351075.1 uncultured bacterium | reverse complement strand
TTAATTACGGTACTCTTTATATCTGCGCAAGCAGGTGTTTACTTTTCTGTACCTATGATGCTCTTTTGGATCATACTGTCTACTTTAGCAGCTATAGGTAATGCTTCAGTCCCAATGGGCTGCTATTTCCTTGCCAGCGCCTTTTTGGTCGGCATGGGAATTCCCATTCATTTAATGGGAATTATCCTTCCTATTTATGCATTTATTGATATGCTAGAGACTGCACTCAACGTTTGGTCAGATGTTTCTATCACAAACATCGTAAATAAAGAAGCTCTCAAAGAGCCTTCTTTCCTTGACAACGAAGAGTTGCAAACCCTTGAGACAGTAGAATAAATCTTTAGTTTATAAAAAAAAGATCCGTTATGTTTATAAGCATTTTTGACCTCTTATCAATAGGGATAGGCCCTTCAAGTTCTCATACTGTGGGACCTATGCGAGCTGCTCACGCATATTTAATAGAACTTAAAGAGAAAGAGATCTGGCCCCACGTCTTCTCCTTGCAAGTAGAACTTTATGGTTCTTTAGCTTTAACTGGCGTTGGACATAAAACAGATGAAGCTGTGATCATGGGTTTACTCGGAGAACTGCCAGAAACCATCGATCCAGAAAAGATCCCTCCTCGCCTAAAAAAAATAAGATCAGAAAAAAAACTCCACCTATTCAACCAAAAAGAAATTCCATTTATTGAAAAGAAGCACTTGATTTTTCATAAAGATCAAGTAATGCCCTACCATTCAAACGCTCTTCGCTTTATTGCATTTAATGAAGATGGTGATGAGCTTTATAATGAGATCTTTTACTCTATAGGAGGAGGCTTTATTGTTGAGCATCGAAAGATTCAGCATAAAACTCCCATGAAAAAGTATTTCAAAACTCCGCATCCTTTCTCTAACTGTAAAGAGCTCTTAGAGCATTGCGAAAAAAAGAACCTCACGATTCATCAGCTGATGTATGAAAACGAACTCTCCCACCATAATAAAGGAGAGATTAAAAAAGGAATCCAAGATATTTGGAAAGCGATGCAAGATTCTGTTGTCAATGGATGTAAAAACCAAGGCTTTTTACCAGGAAAACTCAATGTTAAAAGACGCGCTCCTGACCTTTTAAAATTCTTGGAAGATAAAGAGCGTCAACATGAACCTGAAGATGTTTTTGATTGGGTCTCTTTATACGCGCTTGCAGTCAATGAAGAAAATGCAGCAGGTGGACGTGTTGTTACAGCTCCCACAAACGGAGGAGCAGGCGTTGTACCCGCTGTTATGCACTACTTTGAAAGATATACAAAAAACCCTCCAGAGAACTGGGTAGAGATCTTCTTAATGACCGCTTCTGCAATAGGTATCCTCTATAAAAAAGGAGCTTCTATATCAGCTGCTGAAATGGGCTGCCAAGGAGAAATTGGAGTTGCATGCTCTATGGCAGCAGGTGCATTAGCCGCTGTCCAAGGAGGCACTCCTAAACAAATAGAGATCGCAGCTGAAATAGGGATGGAGCACAATCTAGGCCTCACCTGCGACCCTGTAGACGGCTTGGTCCAGATCCCCTGCATTGAAAGAAATACCATGGGCGCTGTTAAAGCCATAAATGCAGCAAGACTCGCTCTTAAGCGCACAGGGACCAACCATAAAGTCTCTTTAGACCAAGTCATCGCAACGATGTTCCAAACAGGGAAAGACATGCAGTCTATCTATAAGGAGACCTCCCTAGGGGGACTCGCTGTTAATGTTATCTATTGCTAAGAGCCCTGTTTTTTCACAAAAAAAAACACTCAAACAACCTATAATAAACAACTTAAGAAATCGCTCTCCCTGTAGATCTTTGACAAACAAAGGGTTTTCAGCTACAATATAGTGAGATAAAACGCGGATTTAAAGAAATGAAGAGTTTTTAGCTATGAGTTCAATTAGTAGCAAATTAGATGATTTACGGATAACCCAACCCCTAGTAACGCTAGTTGCTGAAGGAGTTGCCCGAAGAGCCATCGATGCTGGCTGCAAAGAAGCAGTTATAGACTCAGCGGCCAGAGTTATCCAAACTGCATGGAGAGACAGGTGGAAGTGTAGTATTTGCTTGGATGATGCGTGGACTCAGAGCGATTCCCTTTCCAAAACAAAGGCTATTGGGAAAGCTATATGCGGTCATTCCTTCCATCTAGATTGTGCTGCTGGTTGGGGAAGAGGAAATCCATGTCCCCTTTGTAAAACAGAACATGTCTTTAAAGAAATGTTACCTGATCCTAAGCCTTTATTCGACGCTGTAAAAGCTCAGGACTCAAAGCAATTGGTTGACCTGTTAGATTCAGGAGTAAATCCTAATGTTATAGGCGAAGAAGGCAGGACTCCTCTTCATCTAGCTGCAGGACTTGAAAGTGAAGGCTGCATAAGAGCTCTAATAAAATCTGGCGCTCAAGTCAACCTTCCAGACAATCGAGGACTCCGCCCGCTTCACTATGCAGCAACATTCTCAAATGCATCCTCAACAAGAGCCTTACTAATTGCTCGAGCTGATCCTAATGCATTAAGTGATAGTGAAACAACCCCGCTTCATATAGCTGTGGAGGGGGGAGCTTTGGATTATATAAAACTCTTGGTAGAAGCAAGAGCAGACCCCTTCAAAGGTAAAAAGGGAGAGACTCCCCTTGATTTAGCTATGCTTTCAAGATCAACAGCTATCTTTAAGTATCTGCTACATGCCGATGAAATTCCCGCAGTAGATTCACGGGAGTTTCAAGCTATGCAAGACACCCTGACCCCATGGATGCTCACGAACTCACGCCCCACCTCTCCCAATGCCGGATACCGAACACGTTCAGTCTCTCCCGAAG
>CAYGMF010000075.1:0-2476 GCA_964351075.1 uncultured bacterium | reverse complement strand
CTCCCGAAGTAGAATCCCCAACAACCTTTGGCGATTTACAGCAAAGAGAATCTCGAGAATTTCATTTAGGACCATTTGCAATAGCAGCTCTATCTGTAGCTTCTTTCTATGCTTATTCTTGGTGGCAAGCGCAGGAGTAATTGTTTTTAAAAGTTAATCTCGTAAAAATTCGTTTTCTAAATTTTATTATAGACCTTCTTGCCAAGATAGTTGAATTTTCGGTAAGATGTTGACCATGTTTAAAGTAGGTCAAAATGGTCGCAACAAATCCCTTAGTAGATGCTTTAGTTAAAAAGAAGATAGATCTACCTGATTCTCTTCATTCATTAAAAGAGATGAAGTTTCAAGTTTATAAAAAAAGTGAAGATGAAAAAGAGATCAAGAAGGCTTTTCCTCATACTCATGGGCAAAGTTATTTAAAACTTGAAAAAGGCAAAACAAATTCACAAAGCATAAGAGTAGGTGTTATTTTTTCTGGTGGACAAGCGCCTGGGGGTCACAATGTTTTACTTGGCCTTCAAGAAGCATTAAAAAAACTACATCCTGATTCAAAGCTTTTGGGCTTTTTGAAAGGAGCTTCGGGATTTTTAAAACAAGATTATATTGAACTTACAGATAAGGTAGTCAGTGATTACCAAAACCTCGGCGGTTTTGATTTACTAGGTTCAGGTCGCACTAAAATAGAAACAAAAGAGCAATTTAAGCAAGCTTTAGCGAGCGCTAAAGAACTAAAACTCGATGGCTTTGTGGTTATTGGGGGCGATGACTCCAATACAAACGCTGCGCTTTTGGCTGAGTATCTTAAAAGCGCAGGTCAACCTACAACAGTTGTGGGAGTTCCTAAAACAATTGATGGGGACCTAAAGAATGATTTTGTGGAGGTGTCTTTTGGTTTTGATACAGCATCAAAAGTGTATTCTGAGCTTATTGGCAATATTTTGATAGATGCAAGATCCTCTCAAAAATACTACCACTTTATAAAACTAATGGGGCGCTCTGCTTCTCATTTGACACTTGAGTGCGCGCTTAAAACAAATCCTAACCTTATTTTTATTGGAGAAGCAATTAAAGCTGAAAACACTTCTCTTTTAGAAATTGTAGAGATGATTGTTGAACTTGTAGTAGAGAGAAGCGAGCTTGGAAAAAACTACGGGGTCCTTTTGATACCTGAGGGGCTTATTGACTTCATCCCTGAGATTGCTCTACTTAACAAAGAGATTAACGCTTCGCTCGCAAAGGACGATTCTTTAAATCATGAAACAGTTGTTCAAAAACTTTCTTCTAAAGCGCAAAAGACATTTTTATCACTTCCGTTAAATATTCAAAAGCAACTCTTACTTGAAAGAGATCCTCATGGAAACATACAACTTGCTAAAATAGAGACCCAAAAGCTTCTGATGACTTTAGTTGGGGATAAACTCAAAGAACACCCTAAATATTCTGACAAATACGCTCCTATTCCTCACTATTTAGGGTACGAAGGCAGATGCGCACATCCCTCTCCATTTGATGCAGAATATTGCTACGCTCTGGGTTACGGTGCTGCGCTATTAGTAGATCAAGAGCAAACAGGCTATATGATTTCAATTAAGAATTTGAATAAAGAGGTGAGCCACTGGAAACTCTTTGGAGTTCCTATTACCAGCCTTTTACATATTGAAAAGAGACATGGGGAAGAAAAGCCTGTAATAAAAAAAGCGCTTGTAGATTTGAAAGGTAAACCCTATCTTAGCTATCTAAAAAAAGAGAAGAGTTGGAGAGTGAAAGATGAATACAATTCACCTGGACCTATCCAATACTTTGGAAGTGCTAAAGTCACTCAAATCAAGAACTCGCTTGTTGAAGCAGATTTATAAAAATAGACTTAGGGAATAAAGATAGAGTTGTTTAAAAAGAAAAACTCATATATCAAAATCAGGATGCAAACAAAGGGCATAAAAAATGCAATCTAAACTTTTATCTAAAATTGAAAACATCTTAAAGAAAGAATCTTTGGAAAGTTATGTTTTGATGGTATGCAACAAATCAGATAACCAAGAGCTTTTAGTGGAGATGAGCTATGATGGCGATGAAACGCTTGGATGTTACATGCTTGAAAATGCGCTTTCTATTTTAAATCAAAAAATAAAAGACAATTCAGAACTCACAACGGATGAACTTGAAGATGGCTCCCTCTCTTGATTCTTACAAGCAAACTTTAGAATCTAAAGAGAAAGAACTTCTGGATGATTTTTTTACATTTTTAAAGTTTAAAAGCATCTCTACTCTTCCAGCTTTCAAACCTGAAGTTTTAAAATGTGCACACTGGGTAAGTGATTATCTTAAGGATCTTGGTTTTAAAACAGAGCTTTGGGAAACATCCGGGCACCCCACTGTTTTCGCTGAAAATTTAGATGCTGGCCCAGGCAAACCCACTCTTTTATTGTACCAACACTACGATGTCCAGCCTGTAGACCCCGAAAACCTCTGGGACTCC
>CAYGMF010000074.1:0-5461 GCA_964351075.1 uncultured bacterium | reverse complement strand
ACTGCAAATCCTTTGGATTTGATTTCCTCTTGATGAAAGAGAAAAAGCCCAGCGAATAGAAGAACAAGACCTCCCCATAGAGGAAGAGGAACCGACTCTTTTAAGAACATCCACCCGAAGATAGCTGCAAAGAAAGGGGTTGAAAACCCTGCGAAGGCCATAAAAGTCGCCGAGTACCTTTTAAGTAGATAACCATAGAGATTGTAAGCGAGCAGGTTTGAGATAACAAGAAGTGCCAAAGCGGTTTCAGCAAAGGGCACGAAATTGGAAACTGGGATAGGATTCCAGCTTTCAACTCCGTAAGAGTGTCCAAGGGTAATAAAGCCACCGATGAGCATCCCGAGTCCATTGGCTACAAAGAGGTTTATTTTTTTGTGGGTAACAGTCTGCCTTAAGAGAATCCAGCCGAGAGCAGAGGCTGTTGTTGCGACTAATAAAGCAATTTCAGGCCAAGAGAAGATGAAGAATCCACCGCTTTTCATCTCTCCTGCTCCTTGAGAAAGTAGGATTGGCAAAAGACCTAAAAATCCGATTCCAAGTCCCCACCATTTCTTTTTTGACATTGATTCTTTGAGAATAAAGTAAGAGAGAAGAGCGCTGATAAAAGGAGAGGTACTGTAGAGGAAACAGGTTTTAGAAGAGGTTAGAAATTGCAGGCCCCAAAATTCACAAGCATTGGTCACATAAATTCCAAGAGCTGCAAAAAGTGCGATGTTTAACCAGCCTGAGGGATGAAACTTAAAGGCACTCTTATCTTTGTAAAGCTGGTAGGCGACCATAAGGACTCCAGCTACTGCCATTCTAGAACCCACAATGAAGAAAGGTTGCGCGTAGTTAAGAGAGACTTTGCCTACTGTAAAAACACTGGCAAAAAGAGCATAGAGTGTAAAAACTAAAAACATGTGGGTGATCCTCTGAGGTTGTGTAAATTATAAAATATATGCTTATTTCAAGCAACGAGGGATTTTAAGAGATAAAAATGTAATTTAAAAAAAAAATTATATCTTCCTATTCTAATTCGCTTTATATATAAAAAATTACTGTGCTATAGGGTAGTTAAAAAAAAAATTGTGAGAATTCTCATGGTCATATCTTGGATTAAAAAAACATCTTTATTAATAGCGTCTATCGCCTTGATTCTTCTTCTTACAAGTTGTGAGAGTCAACAATCAATTTTAACGAACGTGACGGAAAGAGATGCCAATCAAATTATTGTTTTACTAGAGAGTCGGGGGATCAATGTTAAAAAAGAACCCGTTAAGACTTCTGGAGCTGGCGCTAACGAATCAGCGGAGAGCATGTGGAATATTATGGTAGATTCAAGTAGAAGTGTAGAAGCTCTTGCGATTCTAAATCGTATAGGACTTCCCAGAAGAGCGGGGGTGAGCCTTCTAGATATCTTCCCACAGCAAGGGATGATGAAAACAGATAAAGAAGAACAGATCCGATATAATGAGGGGCTGAACGAACAACTTGCTAGCACTATTGCAATGATTGATGGTGTTTTAGCAGCAGAGGTTCAAATAGCTTTTCCTGAAGTAGACAACTTCAACCCTGACCAGCAAGTGGAAAACCCAAGAGCTTCTGTTTTTGTAAAGCACGATGGAATTTTAGACGATCCCAATAATCTTCTTACTCAAAAAATTAGACGTTATATCGCAGGTAGTATCCTCAATCTACAGTATGAAGATGTCACAGTTGTTACAGATCGAGCCCGCTTCACTGATATTAGTGCAAACGCCTTTGAACCTAAAACACAAGCAACTCCTTGGGGAACTCAAGACTATGTTAAAATTTGGAACATTGTGGTTGCTGAGCAATCCGTTTCTTCTTTTAGAACAATTTTATTCTTGTTTTGCTTCTTCTTGATAATACTTGTAATAGCTTTTGGCTGGACGATCTGGAAATTTCAGAACTTCTTTAAGAACATGAGCAGCTTTAAAAAATTCCTTTCAGCAGACCCTGTGGAAGTATCTAAAAAAGTGGTAGAGGAAGAGCCTAAAGATGAGGGTGGAGAAAACGAATAAGCTTTTTTCATAGAAGCGAACTAGGAGCCTAAAAACAATGATAGCGACAGAGCGAGAAATTCTCCACAGGTTACTTACTCATTTTCATCCAGAGAATTTTGAAGATTTTTTAAAATACTTTGAGGAACATGAGAGAATCCCTCTATCTAAAATTCAGCCCGTTGAATCCCCTCTAAATTTAAGGCTAGATGATCCTCTCTTTATTTTTCATCGCATACACTATACTTGGTATATTGATGCGCTAAGGAAGCTCCCTAAAGGAATCCTAAATGAGAGCTTATCTCTGTTTTCAAAAGAGCAAAAGATAGGGCTTAGCCGCTTAGACTTTGTTAAAAAACCGAAAAAGATGACCTCTTCTTGGTTGACTTCTTTCTACCTTCAATACCTCTTAAAAAGTATAGGCTATGACACAATCCCCCCTCTTTGTTTTTTACCAGACTCTAAGACCCACCATTTTTTAAATTTTTCTAAAAAACAGCTCGTGGCCCTCATCCAGCATTTAGGGATTTTAGAACTAGCAAACCTCTCAAAAAAAATTGTCGATAAACGCGTTTTAACTCAGATGGAGAGGATGCTTAGTCGAGCAGATAGGAAGCTCTTTAAAAATGCCAAACTCTCTTCAGAACCCAACCCTTCGAGTGTACGAGATTTATCTAAAGTCCTTTTAGATAAGAAGGCTTTTTCCATTTTTATAGAGAAGAGAGGAATCGAGCGATTTGCCAGAGGAATTGTTTTGGATCATCCTTATATGATCTGGCACATTGCCCATATTCTGGATAAAGGTCGTGGACAAGAGCTTTTAATTAAAGCACGCAGATTTATGCCAAACCCCTACACACCTTTTTTCAACAAACAAGTTTTAGAAGTGAGTCAGACCTTGGAGGTAGACAAGTGAAATTTTTGACTTTAATTTCAGGACAATCGGTCAAGCTGGCTCCGGGAATCAAAAGAATTCCTAAGAAAGAGTTTTCAGAACTACTCGATGTTGTAGCTTTACAAGAAAAGATTAAAGAAGAAGAGAAAGTCTTAAAAGAACAAATGAAAAGGTCTAGCGATGCGGCACATGAAGAAGCTAAAGAGAGAGGCTTTGAAAAGGGATTGAACGAGTGGGCCAAGCAAATCAAACACCTAGAAAACGCATCCACACAAGCCAAGAGTGAGTTGCAAAAGTTCTTAGTTCAAGTTGTGATGGCGACAGCTAAAAAAGTGGTTGGGAGAGAGCTTGAGCAAAATCCAAATACTTTGGCAGATATCGTGATGAAAAATTTAAGAGCAGTCTCCTCTCACAAAAAGATCACTATTTTTGTGAATAAAGCTGATCTAGTTGTTCTTGAGCAAAATAGAGAGGCTCTTAAAAAGGTATTTGATGAGATTGAGAGCTTTAGTATTAAGGCTCGAGATGACATCCAAAGTGGAGGCGCTGTCATTGAGACAGAAGCTGGTATTATTGATGCTCGCAGTGAAAAAATCTGGGATGCCTTAGAAACTGCTTTAGATGAGTTAATTAAAAAGAAAACGTAATGCTTTTAAAAAAGAGATATTTTTTACTTTTGCTTGTGATTTTGGGATTCCATATCTCACCTGTTTTTGGACAAAGTGCTGGTCAAGCAAATACTGAGAACTTGACTTTTCCACAAACAACTATGCAACAGTCACTCATTTCTAAGGGAGCTCCTCCAATTGCTATTGAAATAGCAGTTTTGGCAGGACTTGCAATACTCCCTTGGGTAGTCATGATGCTCACCTCATACTTGAAGATTGTCGTCGTGATCTCACTACTTAGAAATGCTCTGGGAGTTCAGCAGGCCCCTCCGAATCAAATCGTCAATGGAATAGCCCTTTTACTCACCATTTATGTGATGTTTCCTACAGGACTTGCCATGTATGACTCAGCTAAGACCTACATTGAACAAAATGCTCCGGATAAATTAGTCTCTTCAGATACGGCTAAATATGTAATAGGAGCAATTAACCATACCAAAGAGCCTTTGAGAATATTTTTAAAGAAGAACACCTCTAATGAGTCTTTAACTCGTTTTTATCAGATGGCTTACCGCATCTTCCCACAAAAATTTCGAGCTAACTTAACACGCACAGACTTCATTGTATTGATTCCAGCCTATATTACCTCACAGCTCCGGGATGCCTTTGCCATAGGTGTGCTTATTTACCTTCCCTTTTTTGTCATTGACCTGGTGACTTCTAACATTTTGCTTGCGATGGGGATGATGATGTTATCACCTCTAACGATTTCCCTTCCCCTGAAGTTGCTTTTACTTGTGATGGTTGATGGGTGGACTGTTTTAATCCAAGGTCTTGTACTAACATTCCGCTAAGGAGGCGCTCATGTTGCAATCTCAAATTAGTCAGCTCGCCTACCAGGGTCTTTACCTGATCCTGCTCCTTTCAGCTCCTCCCATTTTAATCAGTATGGCTTTTGGAATTCTAGTAGCGATTGTGCAAGCAGCTACTCAAATACAAGAACAAACTCTTTCTTTCACAGTGAAGCTTATCGCAGTTATTTTTACGATTATGTACATGGGTGGGTGGCTTGGAGCACAAATCATGCAATTTGCCAAGAACATCCTCTATAATTTCCCTAAGTGGCAATTTTAAATGGACAACTATGTAAACCTCTTTACCTCTTTACCTATTGGAAGCCTAGTTGCTCTCATCCTTCTTGTCTTTTTGCGCATTGTCCCAATTATTGTGATGGTTCCCTTTATGGGCGGGCGTCTTTTGCCAGCTCCCATGAAAATGGGGCTCTCTGTTTTCCTCACAATTTTTTTAGTTCCCTACTTAATTCCCATGAACATAAAAGATTTAGTTATTGGGTTTCCATTGGTCCCTCTCTCTATTAAAGAGCTTGCAGTCGGTTTTATGATAGGGCTCTTTGGAATGATCCCCTTTAACGTTGCTACATCTGCAGGTGCTATTATTGACCACCAAAGAGGATCGTCTAGTTTGATGGTAACCGACCCTACGATGACGACTCAGACCTCTCCCATTGGAACCCTGCTCAATCAGCTGTTGATTGTCTCTTTTTTTATGATTGGTGGAATCCACCTGTTTTTTGAGACGCTCTTAGTCTCTTTTCAAAGAATTCCTCTTGAAGGCTTCATTAGCCCTGCCTCTTTTAATATGAACATTTTTTGGGAAACAGCTATTGGTCTTATGGCAACTCTTTTTGCACTTGCTGTTAGGTTTGCAGCTCCCTCTCTCATTGCCATGCTTATGGCTGATATTTTCTTGGGGATTGCCAACAGACTGGCCCCTCAAGTTCAGATTGCTTTTTTAGGGATGCCCCTCAAATCTTTACTTGGGTTAATACTTCTCTTCATCGGCTTTAACTTCATCATGATGAATATGGAAAAAGAGTCTCTACTCTGGTTCAAAAAGATGTATGACATTTTCAGCTACTTTCCGATTCCAGC
>CAYGMF010000073.1:0-5618 GCA_964351075.1 uncultured bacterium | reverse complement strand
TTGTCCGGTGCTACGACTCTTTGTATAGCAAAAACTTCTGTCTAATTAAAAAAATAAGTTACCCAGTCCCCAAGCAATTACAAAGTAAATGATCATAGAAAAGAAGTCATTAAATGCGGTGACAATAGGTCCAGATGCCACAGCTGGATCGACCCCTATTTTTGAGAAAAATAGTGGAGAGAAAACACCTAGGAGTGTTCCAACTAAACAAGCTCCAAAAAGCCCACAGCTTACAATAATGCCGATTACAATGGGTGGTGTAACAATAAGTGAGTGAGAAGAGATATTGAGGATACAAACTAAGAGACCAGTTATGATCCCAAAGAAGATACCTGTTCCAAATCCAACTAACAATTCATTAAATACAGCCTCTTTGATCCCTTTGGGAGTTATGGCCCCAGTGGCCATCCCTCTCACTAAGACGGTACTACTTTGGATTCCTATGTTGCCAGACATCCCCGTAATAAGGGGAACGAAGAAAAGAACAAAAGAGAGCATGAAGCCTTCTTGATTTTCAAAATAAGACATACTGAAGGCATTGACGAGACCTGCAATGAGGGTCACAAAGAGCCAAGGCGCTCTTGCTAAAAAACGCTTCATTTTGGGCTCGTATTGTCCCATGTGCTCACTTGTTCCAGCAATGCTCGCTATTGTTTCATCTGTAATGTCTTCTAAGGCCTCTACAACGTCTTCGTAGCAGATAATCCCTATAAGATGGTTCTGAGAGTTTACAACAGGCAGAGCAGGAATCTTATAGCGTTCAACGACGTCGATGACTTCTTCTCTAGGAGTTTCAGGGCCGACCTTATGTGAGATAGGTCGCATCACTTGCTTAAGTTGCAGCTCAGGGGGATTGACAATGAGATTTCGATCCAAAACAAACCCTTGCAGTTGCCCTGTTTCATTAAGGACAAAAATACGACGCGTCATTTCAATATGAGGATTTTGGTGGATGTATTCAGAGACTTCTCCAATAGTCGTCTCCATTGGAAAAGCTAAAAAGTCATTTACCATCAACCGGGCAGCACTATGCAAGTCTTTAGAACGCAGCTCCGTCATCGACTTTGCTTTTTCAACATCCATCAACTTAATTAAACGTCTAAATCTTCTATCAGAGACATCATCTAACACCCAAACTGCTTCATCCATGGGCATCTTGTCTAGTAGAGCGACTAAAGCTGCGTCTTCAAAATGTCTTAAAATATAGGCACGTGTAGAAGATGGAATGTTGATTAAAAAACAAACTTTTTCATCATCTGATAAATTTTCAAAAAGAGATAAGCTTGCACACTGAGGGAGGTTTGAGACGGCGTAAGCTAAGTCAATTGCATTGTGCTCACTTGCAATCTTTGCCATTTCATGAACTTGAACTTCGTATGTGAGCTGATGCAAAGCGCGCTGAAGTTTCTCACGAAGGATGTCATCGACGGTAGTCGTTTTTGTATCTTTTGAAGATACAATATCTTTTTCTTCTAAGATTTCGTCCATAACGCTCCCCCTCAGCTTGAGATGGGTCTATTCTATAGTCTTTTAGTAAAAAAAACAACTTGAAAAGGAGTCTGCCAATGTCAAATTTAATTTATATTTAGTCTGTTAAGGAGAGGACTTTAAGTATCTTGGGTCTTTTGTTTCAAAAGATTATTTTGAATAAAATCTTGGAACTGCTCTGAGAGTCTTAAGGGCTCTAGACAATCATCATACATAAGCTGCTCAATGGGAGGGAGGGCATCTTTTTGATGAGCGAGTTGAAGGTAGTGAATAGCTTCAGAGAGGTTCCCCGCTAGGCAGTGAAGACAAGAGAGGTTATAAAAGGCATCTAGGCTCCCCAAAGCCAGAGCTTGTCTAAGTTTTTTTTCAGCTTCATTAATAAGGCTTTCATAAAGCTCTATTTTTAAAGGCTCGTAAATAAGCTTTGCAAATTGCGTGAGAGCTACTCCCCAAGCATTCCAAATCAGCTCGTCTTCTGGATCTTCTTGAATAGCTCTATGAAAGTTTTCTCCTGATTTATTGTAATAATCAACATCATCTAAAAGCTCACCTAGATGGGCATAAACAAGAGCTAAATTATAATAGACAGGCGTATAGCCTGGATCTTTTTTGAGTACGATCTCTAAAATTTGAGCAGACTTCTCATAAGCTTGTGCATCGTCATTAAAACTTCCTAAGAAGTCTAATGCGCAGGCATAGTTATAAAGAAGCTGAGTAGATGCTGAGGTCTCCTCGTAAAGTTTAAGTGCATACTCATATTTTACAAGGGAGTCTTCAATATATTCTTTGCTGTCTAAAAGATCAGCTAAACGCATAAGCGTCATGCCCCAATTATTCCAAAGCTCCGGGTGATTCTTTTTAATAAGGCTAGCTTTCTTAAAGTGGCTAGCTGCATCTTTCAATAAAGATACGTCTTGATGAATATCTCCTAATGCAAATTGTGTAAGCCCCATACCATTTAGGGAAAAGAAATGATTCCTTTCTAGCGTTAGTGCATGGTTAAACTTTTCAATAGCCATTAAGTAATAGTCACTATCTTCAAAGTATTGCCCTTGTGCATAAAGACAAAATCCATAGCGATACCAAATGTCAGGGCATTCACAACCTATTTCAAGAGCTGCTATAATCTTCCTTTCAGCATCTTTTAAATGATCCAGGCGAGAAGTGAAAGTACCTAAAAGAATGAGAGCCTCTGCCCATCGACTCAAGGCCTCAGGATGTCCTGGATGCACTTTGAGTGCTTTTGAATATTTCATTGCGCTCATTTGCAAATGCTTGATCTCCCCTTTCATTCGGCCTGAGGCCAAAAAGAGACTTCCCCAATGCATCCAAAGTTCAAAGTGATCTTGTTTAAATTCTGCAGCCTTTGCATAAGCTGAATGCGCTTGCGCTAAGTATTGCTCTTGATAAGTATTTTGATAGAGGTGTTGAAATGTTTGCGCTAAAGATAACCATCCTTCAAAGTATTTTGGATTCAATTGAATTGATTTTTGATAGTAGGTAAGTGCTTTTTGTAAAAAACGATCGTCGCAAATTAAAAGTCCCATCTCTGCCCATGCATTTCCATAGTCCTTCCAAAAAGAGGATTCATTGCATCCGAGTTTCGCTGTCTTATCAAACTTTTCTAGAGCGCGTTTGATATCTATTGCTTCACCTGAATGTTTTCCTTGAAAATACCAACATAGAGCCCAGTCCCACAAAAACTTTTTGAGGAGTTTAGGGTTTTCTCCGCAGAGCGAGTACGCTTTGGAATACTTCTCATCAGCCTGCTGAAAGTAATGCGCCTCTTTATACACCAAACCTAAATGCACGAGAACATCTCCCCAGATATACCAAGCATTGAAATAACTACTCTTAATTTCTATTGCATACTGAATATGTTTCTCAGCTAAGAGTAAGTATTTTTCACTACATTTGTGTACAGCATAGTCAAAAAGAAAAACGCCTTGTTGAAATTGAAGGCTCGCACTTAAGGGAGCTACACGTCTTGAAATATCGAAAATATGAAAAGCATAGTTCTCACCTTGTAAAATGAGCTGTTTGCCTTCCTCAAAAAGAACTTCAGCAAGTTCTTCTCTTTCATCGCGATCCATCTTAGACCAAAAAGAATTTAGGTGAATTTCACCTTTCTCTTTTTTAAGCTGGTTTAAAATTTCCAGCGCAAGAATTTGATGTTGATTTGTTTTCTTCATATAGCTACGTGAGTATAAAATTACTTATTCTTTATTACAAATCTTTTTCATATAAGTGAAATAGATTTGTCGCAGCCTCTTTCCCAACACACCCTTTTAAAAAGGCTTTTCTATTAAGCTCTCAACCCTCTTTGCTGCTGCATCTGCATCACGTATTCTTTACCTTGTTGATGATAAATAATCTTTTGGATAGCAGCTTCGTTTAAAAAGAGTTCATGCGCCTCTTGAGTTACGAGCTCGGGAGCTGTTGCTTTTAAATCCCACTTAATTTCAGTCCCTGCGAGTAGAGAGACATAAGAGTAATAAGAACTTCCATCGTGCGCTATAACGCCCATTGCTGGACGAGCAGGATCTATAATCGTTTGCTTTAAGAACTCTATTTTATAAAGCATCGGCTTTAAACTTTGATCAAGCACCTTTTGAGCCTCAGCAAGCTGATTCTTTTCGATCAATGCGCTGTATGTTTGAAGTAGAGGTTCTTTCTGTTTTTGAAGAACAATAAGCTGAGCTAAAGCAGGTTTCAGTGCATTCTCAGGATTTTCAGGATTAAGTTCTCTAAGCTCTTCAGTTGGATTTATCTGAATTTGATCTTTAGCTGGATATTTTCTCGCCTCTATTTGTTTATCGATCTTTTCTTTGTAATAGGATCGAAGTGTTTTGAGTTGGTCGTAGTGAGCAATCTCCATTGCTTTTGTAAGGTCTGCTCGATACTCTTGATCTGAGATATAGAGAAGCCTATCGAGTTCTCCAGAATAGCTCATATCTTCTCCAAACCCTTCAAATTCCCCTTGAAGCTTTCGAACGCCTTCTCCATTCATCGACCAAGCGCTCATCATTCCAAAATACGAAATCCCTCCAGCAGCCAAATATCCTAAATTAGGAAGAATAGCGGCTTCTGCTGCTTTAATCACAGAAACAACGTGCGTGGTCCAAGGATTATTCCTTCCAAAGACAAGGTCGGCTCCCACATAAGCACCGTAGGTTTGAACAGCTCCCCAAAAGCCAGCTGTTAATCTCTCTGTGAAAGAAGAGGTTCCAATAACAGCTAAAGCTCGCCTTGTGAGAGCTGCGTAGGACGATCTTTGTTCACTTGCTGAGTTCCAAAGATCGGATCGATCTTGAAGTGATTCTTTTCCTAGAACGATAGAGCTTAAGTTGCTAACTGCTCTATATGCAGAATAAAGACCGAGTCCTCCTCCAAATGTAATTGGTAAATACTTACTAAAGAAAATTCCCATAACAGAACCTAGTACCATGGAAGATTTTGATATCCCCTGAAACTGAAGAGCACTTTGAGTAAAAATGAATCCTGAAATCTTTATAAGGCGCTTCCAAATGGCATAATCTCTTTCTAAAAGAGCACGGTTAAGAGGCGCTTTAAAATAGAGTTCTAACCCTGGTGGAATTTCAAAATCATCTTCTTCTACAGGAGCTTCATCTCCACGCGCAGCTTGTTCTCTTTCCATCTGTGCTTCTAAACTCTCTAAAAGCTTCTCAAATTGAGCGCGCTCTTCTTGCGTCAACTCTGCCCTAGGTTCACTTGGTGTCGCATCAGCTACAGGCTCGTGCCCTTCTAGAGGTGCTTCTTCAAAAAGATCTTTTTTCTCTACTGTAGGTTCAGCTGGCGGAATGACTGGAGGAAGATTTCCTGCTGTATTTACTGGGGTCATTTTTTGCTCCTAAAAAAATAATTGTACTTTCTTATTCTCTCTATTTTGACAAAACAACATTAATTTTTGATAAAGATTAACTTAAAACCATTTAAATAACCAATTTATGAAAAACTGATTTTTATCAAATCTTAACAATTATATACTAACCTCTTAATGAATTTAAATCGATAAATGGAAGATTTTCAATGACCCCGTCAGACGGCGTTTTATCAACTATTTCCTTGAATGCTTCTTGGGCTCTTAAAAAAGGGGTGGAGGCTGTTCG
>CAYGMF010000072.1:0-6154 GCA_964351075.1 uncultured bacterium | reverse complement strand
TATTTCAAAATGAAAGTTGTTCAAGCTTCCACTAAAGATAAAAAGAAATTAGACAAACTCGCTTGCAAATCCAAACAATATTGGAACTACCCTGACCACTATATAAAACTATGGTTACAAGAACTGGAAGTGAAAGAGACTCTTTTGGAAGAAGGAAGGATTTATAAAGCGATAGACATGAATCTTGAAATTTTAGGTTTTTATGGTTTAGAAGGTCTTCCTCCAGCCCTAACCTTAAATGGCTTTTGGGTTTCCCCAGATCATATGAAAAAAGGAGTTGGTAAAAGACTTTTTAGCCATATGATCAAAACAGCTAATACTCTTGATGCTAGAACAGTACGATGGGAATCAGATCCTAATGCCGCATCTTTCTACCTAAAAATGGGCGCACATAAAGTAGATGAAAAAGAATACCTTTTAGATGGGGAAAAACGCATTTTACCTGTGATGCAAGTTGATCTTTAAGATTGTGATCGATTGTAAGCGCTAATTAAAGCGCGCATGGCAGCTAGGGTAATATCAGCATCTACTCCTAATCCAAAAAGAGGTTTTTCATTTTTAACTTTTACTTTTAAGTAAGCGACAGCGGCTACCTCCGCGCCCTCTCCAAGAGCATGTTCTTCGTAGGATAAAATTTTGAGAGACTGTTTGAGTTTGTGACTCAAAGCTTCTGTAAAGGCATGTAAGATACCCGTCCCTTCTCCATGAATCTTTATCTCTTCCTCGTTGTATTTAAGCGTTGCACGAATGCTCTTTGTCACTTCATCTTTTGAAGAGACTTCATCAAGCCTCACAAAACTTAAAGGCTCTTTCCTTTCTAAATACTCTTTTGAAAAAACCTTCCAAATGCGATCAGGCGAAATCTCTATATTTTTTTGATCCAATACAGACTGTATAAGCTTTCCAAATTCTATTTGCATATCTTTTGGTAAACTAAACCCAAACTCTCTTTCTAGGAGGTAAACAGATCCCCCTTTACCCGATTGACTGTTCACTCGAATAATAGATTCGTAATCTCTTCCTAAATCTTTAGGATCAATAGGAAGATACGGAACTTCCCAAAGCGCCGTTTTAGATTCTTCTAACGCTTTCATCCCCTTGGCAATTGCATCTTGGTGAGAGCCTGAGAACGCTGTGTAGACAAGTTCTCCAGCATAAGGATGCCTTGGATGCACAGGAAGCTTGGTACAAGTTTCATACACCTCAATCACTTTATCAATAGGAGAGAAGTTGAGCTTAGGATTAATTCCGAGAGAAAAAAAGTTAAGAGCTAAAGTCAAAAGGTCACAGTTTCCTGTTCTCTCTCCATTTCCAAAGAGGGTTCCCTCAACTCGGTCAGCTCCTGCTAAAAGTGCCAGCTCTGCAGATGCCACAGCACATCCTCGATCATTGTGGGTATGCGCGCTAATAATTAGCTTCTCTCTTGCTGGAAGATGGCTACACATCCACTCTATTTGATCCGCATAGATGTGAGGCGAGGACATTTCAACTGTTGCAGGTAAGTTCAAAATCATCTTGTTAGATTTAGTTGGCTTCCAAACGTCCATGACTGCAAGTGAGACTTCTAAAGCATAATCCAGTTCAGTTCCTGTAAAACTCTCAGGTGAATACTGAAAGGTGATTTCACTATTTTTTAGAGAGTGACTCATCTCTTTAACCCAAATAGCACCTTGAACAGCTAAATTTAAAATCGCCTGTCGATCTTTTTTAAAGACAACACGTCTTTGAAGCTCTGAAGTTGAGTTATAAACATGGACAATAGCCTTCTTGACCCCCTTTAAAGCTTCATAAGTTTTTTCAATAAGATGCTCTCTTGCTTGAGTCAACACCTGTACAGTAACGTCATCAGGAATGTAGCGCTCTTCAATAAGTTTTCTAGTAAATTCAAACTCCATTTTAGAAGCTGAAGGAAACCCTATTTCAATCTCTTTAAAACCCATCTCAACTAGAAGCTGAAACATCTTGAGCTTCTCTTTTAAATTCATGGGTTGCACAAGTGCTTGATTTCCATCTCTTAAATCTACACTACACCAAATAGGCACTTTTTTTAATTGCTTACTTGGCCAAGTGCGACCTGGCAAATCTACAGGCGGGTAGTCTTTATATCTATGCTGTGGATTTTTAGATTCCATAGTTTCTACTCTTTTTACCCTTAAACAAGAAATTTACAGATGGCATCTCCCATCTCTTGTGTGCTGACCTTTTTAACGCCGCTCTCTCCTTTTACAATATCTTGTGTTCTATATTGGAGAGCTAAAGCTTTCTCTACGGCTTCTACAATACGATTATGCTCTTCGTGGAGGCCAAAAGATATTTTAAGCATGAGTGCAGCACATAAAATCTGACCTATTGGATTAGCAATGTCAAGGCCTTCAATATCGGTGGCAGAACCTCCTGGAGGCTCATAGAGCCCAAAGCCCTTATCGTTAATAGATGCTGAAGCAAGTAGTCCTAACGACCCGACCAAAACACTCACCTCATCAGACAAAATATCTCCAAAGAGATTAGAGCAGAGCATCACATCAAACTCAGAAGGCCTCAACAAAAGTTGCATAGAAGCATTATCTACTAAAAGGTGCTCAAGCTCACAGTCTGGATAATCTTTAGCAACCCTTGATACTACCTCTCTCCAAAGACGGCTACACTCCAAAACATTTGCTTTATCAATACTTGTTACCTTTTTTTTGCGTGTTTGAGCAATTTGAAAAGCTTGGTGCGCAACTTTTTCAATGGTTTTCTCACTATAGAACATCTGATCAAAAGCAACTCTTTGCCCGTCTATCTCTTTCGTTTCTTTTTTTCCAAAATAAATCCCTTCAGAGAGCTCTCTTAGACATAAAATATCAAATCCCTGCTCTATCCTCTCTTCTTTGAGAATACAATTCTCTTTAAGGGCCTCAAACATTTTGAGGGGTCTTAAGTTTATAAAAAGGTCAAAGTGCTTTCTTAAAGCTAAAATGGAGTTTACTTCACAATCTTTCCACCTAGGCAAATGGCGCTCATCTGTATGTCCACCGACTGAACCAAATAAAATAGCTTGAGAGTTTTCGCAAACTTTTACAGTCTCTTCTGGAAAATGAGAACCATACTCTTGCCAAGCACTTCCTCCTATTAAAGCCTCTTCAAAGGTAAAGGAAACTTCTGATTTAGACTCTAAAGTTTTTAAAACTTTTATCGCTTCTTCCATCACCTCAGGGCCAATGCCGTCCCCTGCAAGTACCGCAATTTTATAATTCACCTGCGTCCTCATCGTTAGTTTGAATAGCATCCACATCAAAAAGAGGGGGATGCTTTTTAAAATAAGCTCGTATTTCAGACTCTCTAGACATCAAATACTCCAAGTCATCCATATCATTTAAAAGGCATTCCTTCCTATAGGGGCTAATATCAAAAGTGTAGGTTTCGCCATCTGGAAGGGTTATCCTTTGTTCTTTGAGATCTACCTCTACTTTATATTGTTCAGATTGTTCTTCTGCTTCAAAAATACGATCAATAATTTTTTCGGGAAGAATGATCGGTAGAATCTGATTTTTTAGAGCATTGCTATAAAAAATATCTGCAAAACTAGAAGCTAAGATGACATGAATCCCATGATCAGAAATTGCCCAGGCTGCGTGCTCTCTAGAACTTCCACATCCAAAATTACTTCCCACAACCATAATCTTAGCTTTCTGATACTTTGGGATGTTTAAAGGGAAGTTTGGATCTTGATCCCTTATGCGATGGAAAAGATATTCCCCAAGCCCCTCTTTTGTTGTCGTTGTTAGAAACTGCGCAGGAATAATAACATCGGTATCAATATCTAATATATTTAAGGGAATAATTTGAGAGTGTACTTTTCTCATGAAAGAATCCTCCTAACATCTACAATTTTGCCTTCAATGGCTGCTGCTGCAGCCATAATAGGACTCATTAAATGAGTTCTAGCGCCAGGGCCCTGCCTTCCAATAAAGTTGCGGTTACTGGTACTTGCACATCTAGCTCCCGATGGTATTTTGTCTTCATTCATAGCTAGACAGCTACTGCATCCAGGGTGTCTAAAGTCAGCGCCTGCTTCTAGAAAAATATCCATAAGGCCCTCTTCTTTAGCTCTATGGTAAACCTCTTCTGATCCAGGAACTACATAAACCGTAACTCCTTTAGCAACTTTTTTCCCTTTCATAATCATAGCTGCTGCTTTTAAGTCAGAAAGCCTTGCATTCGTGCAAGATCCAATAAACACATATTCTATAGGAATTCCTTTCAAAGGAGTGCCAGGTTTAAGGTCCATATACTCTAAAGATCTCTTTGCTAAGTCTCTCTCTTTAGGATCTAAATCATTTAAATCAGGAATTTTTCCTTCAATAGTAGTGGATTGACCTGGATTGGTTCCCCAAGTAACCATAGGCGCGAGTCCCTCTAAGTTCACCTCCACTTCGCGATCAAAGGATGCTCCTTCATCTGTGGGCAATTTTTTAAAGTGCTCTAAAGCCTCTTCCCATTTTTTTCCTTTGGGTGCTGCTTCTCTTTTTTTCAAATACTCATAAGTTGTTTCATCAGGAGCTACAAGCCCAGCCCTTGCTCCACACTCAATACTCATGTTGCAGATCGTCATTCTCTCTTCCATGGAAAGAGCCCTTATAGCCTCTCCAGAATATTCTAACGTATAGCCTCGTCCTCCACTCACTCCAATCTGCTCAATGAGCTTTAAAATAAGATCTTTTGCTGTAATCCCCGCTTCCCTTTGCCCAATAAAATTAATTCTCATCGTTTGAGATGGACTTTGTAAAAGGCAGCCAGTTGCTAAAACAAAACCCACTTCACTTGTTCCCACTCCAAAAGCTAAAGCCCCAAAAGCTCCATGCGTTGAAGTATGACTATCTCCGCAAACAATGGTACTGCCAGGCAAAGTAACACCGCACTCAGGGCCAATCATATGTACAATCCCCTGCTTACCTGAGCCCATATCTAAAAGGCGCACATTAAAGTCTCGCGTGTTTTCTCTTAGAGCTAAGATCTGTTTTCTAGATATTGGATTGGGTAGACTTTCACGGTTACGTGTCGTCGAGACATTATGATCTACTGTCGCTAAGGTCCTTTTCGTTGAAAAAACAGGAAGCTTTCTATCTCTAAGCATTTGAAAAGCTTGGGGAGAGGTCACCTCATGGACAAGCTGAAGATCTATCGCTAAGATATCAGGAAACCCTTTCCTTTTCTCAACTACATGAGCCTCCCAAATCTTTTGTATGATATTGCGTCTCATAAGCTTTTATATTTCTGTCAGCCATTTTTTTGATCGGGGGTGTTTACCTGTGATAATTTCTTTAAATCGCTTTCTGAGTAGTTGGCAGTGCGGTCCTTGCTGTCCATCTTTTATAGGGCGTCCATCTACAGACCCTGCAAATAGAATTTGAGCCGCAGTCCCGGTTAAAATTACTTCATCAGCAGAATAAATCATAGAGCGATCAATGAGTTCTCTTTTAACTTCAATACCCTCATCTTCCAAAATTTGAAGGACTGTCCGCATAGTCCACCCATCGAGTGCTCCTCCTCCCACTTGAGGGGCATAGAGCTCGTTTTGATAAGAGATTAAAACATTGGCAATAGAGGCTTCACAAAGGTAATCTTCATGGTCTAATAAAAGCGCTTCATCGTAGCCATTATTGCGCGCTTCTGTCGTTGCAAGAGCTGAATTTAAATAGACACCTCCTGCTTTAGCTTTCACAGAAATAGAGCTATCGGAGTATTTTCTCCAAGAGGAGATCATAAGTCTTAAGCCCACATCTGGATCCATATAGTGGCTTAAATTAATCATATAGATGGCGACATGAAATGGTGATCTATCAAACCTCGGTCCTACATAGTCATCGTCCGTATAGAGAAAAGGACGGATATAGATATCCCCTTTAGGTTTGTTCTTCTCGACAAGCTCTTTTAAGATAGCTTCAAATTCATGAAGCTCCATCTTAACTTTCATTCCAATAATTTGAGCTCCCTTCATTAAGCGACTGAAATGGTCTTGCAAACGAAAGATCCGTATTTTAGAGTCTTGATGGTAACCCCTTAGACCTGCAAAGCAGGTGGCTCCGTATTGAATACTCTGACTTGTAATACTTAATTTAGCTTCATTTTTTGGAACTATTTTTTGATTGAAATAGCAAAAAGGGAGTAGCGG
>CAYGMF010000071.1:0-6230 GCA_964351075.1 uncultured bacterium | reverse complement strand
CCTGGATGGCAGAGCTGGACACTTACTCAAGTGTACTATACCTGGGGTAATGCAAGTTTTGTTGGTGACATTCTTCGACTACGACAAAAGATCTCAGCTAATGCAGTCTGGATGATAGACAAAGGATTTCGTATTCAAAGTGCTTATCCCAACTCCTCTTTCTCGGTTCTAGTGGGCGCTAAGTACAATCAGTGGGGACAAGCAAGATCAATGGGTAAAATGTCTCAGCAGGGAACGCATAAACAGGTTCTGGATCAACCGGTTAGAATTAAAACTGTTTATCAATTTGCTCCTTATGTTGGAGTTCAGTGGCTGTTTTAAGCTTTTGATAAAGGGCTACTTTTTTTGCTCCCTTAGATGGTTGAAGTAGTCTAATCTCTTTTTCATCTCTCGTTCTTGCCCAATTTCATTTGGATCATAAAAAGAAGGTCTCTCTTCAAGTTCTTCAGGGAAATAGTTTTGGCCTGAGAATTGATTGGGGCAATTATGGTCGTATTCATAGTTCTTGCCATATCCTATTTCTTTCATAAGATTTGTAGGGGCATTTAAAATATGCATTGGGGGATTTAAGTGGTGGTTTTTCTGAGCAAAGCTGGTTGCTTTTTTGTAAGCTGTGTAAGTGGCATTACTTTTTGGAGCCAATGCCAAATAAAGAGTGGCCTCTGCTAGAGTAATTTCCCCTTCAGGAGAGCCTAGAATTTGATAAGTTCGATAAGCGTTGAGGGTAATGTCTAAAGCTTTTGGGTCAGCAAGGCCTATGTCTTCAGAAGCTGCTCGAATTAATCGCCTGGCTATATATAGAGGTTCTTCTCCAGCATTTAATAGACGGGCTAACCAATAAAGAGCGGCGTCGGGGTCTGATCCTCGTATAGATTTATGGAGAGCAGAGATTAAGTTGAAATGTCCCTCTCCTTGTTTGTCAAAAAGAGCAGCTCTTTTTTGTACTATTTTTTTTAGCTCTTCAGGAATTAGAGGTTCTTTAGGAGTTAAGAGTCTGATGTTTTCAATTAAGTTGAGCAGGTATCTGCCATCGCCATGAGCCATTTGAATGAGGAGTGCTCTAGCTTCAGGGGCTAAAGGTAGGGGAGACTTTTCTTTTTCATAGCGCTCAACAATTTGAAGTAGAGATTCTTCTGATAATGCATTGAGTGTAAATACACGCATCCTAGATAAAAGAGCATTGTTTAAAGAGAAAGAAGGGTTTTCAGTTGTTGCACCAATGAGGATGAGCTTGCCACTTTCAAGGTAGGGCAAAAAGAAATCTTGTTGGCTTTTATTAAAACGATGAATTTCATCTAAAAAAATAATGGGCCTGGAGTGAAACATGGGTTGAGCTTCAGCTTTCTTTAATAGTGCCTTTAAATCGGACAATGAAGTAGAGACTGCTGAAAATTGAAAGAAATGATCACTGAGGCTTTTAGCATAGATGCGTGCTAGCGTTGTTTTTCCACACCCAGGAGGCCCCCAAAATAAGAGAGATAGAGGTTTTTTTTCTCGAATCAGCTGAGCTAGAAAGCTTTCACTTTCTATAAGGTGATCTTGCCCTACGATATCTTCAAGAGTTTGGGGCCTTAGCTCCTCTGAGAGGGGTTTAGTCATTTATTGGAAGAGAGCTCATTTTGAGCTAGCCAATTGATAATATCAGTTGATTCATAAAGGGGCTCGCCATTATGGACAAGGCAAGGAACTTGTCCTTTTCCGCCAATTTCAATTAACTCGGCTCGGATAGCTGGCTTTTGGACATTTTTTTTCTCTAACTTGATGTTATTATCTTCCGCGAAATTAGTCACCTTCGTGCAATAAGGGCAAGAAGGGGAGTAGTAAAGGATTAAAGAGTTAGATACATTGGACATAGAAGGCCTCTCTTCTTTAGCAACTAATAGGGTTGTTGTAAGCAGGCAAAAAGCCAGCAAACCTACTATTTGAATTTTTTGTTTTATTTGTTTCATCATATCACCATAATAGCAGAGATTTGTTTAAAAGTCTATTACCTCTAAATATGTTTATAAAGAGAACTTTAGCTGTAAAGTTGAAATATTTTCTACTGTTATTTTTTTGTATCTTACTAACAACTAACGTTGAAGCTTCTAAAAAAGGGGCACAGCCTGTGAAAAAACTTGGAGATGCTCTTCAAATAGCTCTCCCTTCTCTGGCTGCCTCTATGACCTTTGCTTATCGAGATTTTGAGGGAACTTTAGAGTTTGCTAAGTCCTTTGGAACAACTTTAGGGGTCACCTACATTTTAAAGCCTATTATTAATGAGCAAAGACCTATCAGTAGCTCTAAATTGAAAGAGGGGAGAGCTCCGGGCAATATGTCTTTTCCAAGTGGTCATACTGCAGCAGCTTTTGGAGGAGCTGCTTTTTTACAGATGCGATATGGGTGGTGGTTTGGGGCCCCTTGTTACTTAGCAGCTAGTTATGTAGGTTTTTCAAGGGTCTATGGACAAAGGCATTGGTTTAGAGATGTTTTAGGAGGGGCAGCAATTGCTGTTGCTGCAAATGTTCTTTTTACAACTCGGTATTGTGGAAAAAAGCTTCAAGTAGACCCTATTCTTGAAGAAGATCGTAAAGGGATCAGTCTGCACTGGGATCTGTAGCAGCCACCTCTTCGTCTTGGGGTAGAGGTGGTAAATCTTTAAGGTTTTTCAATCCAAAGTATTCGAGAAAGGGAGGAGTTGTTTCATAAAGAGAAGGTTGTCCTGGTGCATCAAGCTTATTGCTATTCATCACTAAGTTTCGCTCTAAGAGTTGGGAGAGAGAATAAGAGGAGTCTACCCCTCGAATACCTTCTATTTCTGCTCGAGTAATCGGTTGTTTATAAGCAATAATAGATAGAACTTCTAAAGTAGAGGGAGAGAGCTTTATTTGCTTTGAAGGGTAGAGTTTTTGGATATAGGGATAAAACTCTGGGCAGCTTTGAAGAGCATATCCACCTGCAATTTCAACGAGTTCAAAGGCTCGCTCACTTTGCTTATATTCTTCAGAAAGCTCATCCAAAAGGGCTGTGAATTCCTTTTTGTTTAAGGTGCATTCTTCTCCTAAAAGAGATTGGATCTTTTTGATGCTCAAGGGAGTGTTGGATGCAAAAAAAAGAGATTCAACAATACGTTTTAAAGATTTTAGATCTTCCATGGGACTAGTTAATACCTTCTATTAGGAGTTGGTGTTCTTTTTCAAAGACTCTTGCAACCCCATTTTTTAAGAGCTCTAAAAGAGCAAGAAAAAGGGTGATGAGCTTCAGCTTGGGTTCTTTAAAATCAAAAACAGTGAAAAAAGAGAGCGTTTCGTTTTCCTTCAGGGCTGATTTCCAGTATTTAATCATATCCTGAACGCGATAATTTTCTTCTTCAATGGCTCCGACATTCCTTAAACGTCTTTTTTCTAACACTTTAATGAAAAGTTCAGATAGCAGGTGTTCAGAATTGGGCTTTTTGAGCTCAGAAGTCGAAAGGGCCTCTATTAATGAAAAGCCACGATTAAAACGTGCTTTTTGCGCACTTTCTTTATCCCTTAAATCTTGAGCAATATTTTTGAACTTATAGTAGTGAATGAGCTGCTCGATGATATCGACTCTAAGAGTGCTCTCATCAAGGACATCTTCTTCGTCATGTTTAGGCAGTAACATCTTACTTTTTAAAAGCATAAGAGAGGAAACTACAGATAAGAATTCCGCGCTTAGATCGAGATCATATTCCATCAGGGTGTTTAAATAGCCAAGATACTGATCCATCACTTCTCCGATAACCACTTCGTAAACA
Organism: uncultured bacterium; assembly: GCA_964351075.1. Lineage (GTDB taxonomy): Bacteria > Chlamydiota > Chlamydiia > Chlamydiales > JAAZZY01 > JAJACV01. The sequence goes on along the minus strand of CAYGMF010000071.1, from coordinate 2,470 downwards.
TCAAGCTCCTTATTCTCAATAAGATGGAGCAAAAGATCTAAAGGGCCCTCAAAGGCTTTTAAATTAAAACTGGGATTCGAAACTCGTATGGACATCTTTTTATTTATTCTGGTTTTTTTTGAAACATAGCGAATAAAAGACTTCTTTGCAAGTCTCTTAGTTTAAATGATTACAAGGTTTATTTTAAAAGGAGGTGTTATGAAAAATTAAATTGTAACGAGTTTATTTTTAATTAGATAAGTAATTAATAAAAACATTTGAGAAAAAAGTTGTGGAAATATTTTTTTACTTTTATAGGTTGGGTTGTGGGGGCAGAAAATAGAGAGGCCTCACTTTAATAAACTCTTAAAAAACTGAAGGCTCGACCTATGATGCACTCCAAATTTAAACGAATCTTTTTCGTACTAGCCCTTTTCTTCGCGACAACTTCTTCATTATGGTCAGCACAAAGCGTACTTGTTAAAACAGACGTTAAATCAGTTATGCAAGATCTCTTTGTTTACCATGTTGAATACAAGGAAATGAAGCCTGAAGTTATGAAGCGTTCTTTCTATTTCTATGTTGAACAATTTGATATCCTAAAGGCCTTTGTTACTGAAAAAGAGATAGCAAGTTATATCAATCCATCATCTAAGATGATAGATGATGCCATTAATCGATACAATAACAACGACTTATATTACTTTGAAGAACTCCAAAGTCTTGTTCAAAATGCAGTTTTGAGAGCTCGAAAAAATAGAGCACTGATACGTGTTGAGGTTGAAAATGCTGTTTTGAGCCAAAGCTCTGATGAGGGTGGCACTTATGATCTTTCTTCAAGTTATCCTAAAAGTGAAGCAGCTTTAATGAAACGCCAGAAGCAGCATATGGAGCGCTTTGTTCGTATCCAGGAAAAGGGGACACCCTATACTTTGAGCAAGAGTGACTATAAGAGAATATTCGATTACTATGAAAGTCGGATGCAAGAATATGAGAACATGCACTTTGTCGATGTGAATGCTGCGAATTCTAATCAAGAAATGGAGCACTCTTGCTCTTTACATACTCTCAAAGCAATGGCTAGAAGTTTAGATGCTCATACCGCTTTTTTCTCTCCAGATGAAGCAAAAGGGATGCAGTCTTCTCTTAGTAAGAACTTCTGTGGAATAGGTCTTGTTTTACAACGAGACTTTAGAGGGATTACAGTTAGAGAAGTTCTTAAGGGTGGACCTGCTGAAAGAGTTGGTGGAATTGGGGTTGGAGATGAAATCGTCTCTATTGATGATCAAGAGCTCAATTCTTTAAATTATAAAGATGTGGTCAAACTCTTAGAAGGTAAAGAAAACTCTCAAGTAAAACTATTAATCAAAAAAATCGATGAGACTCGCCTAGAAGAGACTGAGTATGTGACCATTCAAAGAGGAAAAATTGGTTTAAATCACAGGTTGATTGAATCGAGCTATGAATCTTGTGAGGGAGGAATTATTGGGAAGATCACTCTTAATTCTTTCTATAACAATCAAGCTGGAGTGAGTTCAGCAAAAGATGTAAAAAAAGCGATAGAAGAGTTTAAACAACAAGGTGAGCTTAAAGGGGTCATTTTAGATCTCAGAGAGAACACCGGAGGCTTTTTAATAGAAGCTGTAGATGTGGCAGGCCTCTTCATTACAAATGGAGTTGTGGTCGTCGCAAAATTTGCTGACCAAAAGCAACACTTCTTAAGAGTTTTAGACGGCAAGGTATCTTTTGATGGGCCGCTAATCCTTTTAACTTCTAGACTATCTGCTTCCTCATCTGAAATTGTAGCAGGTACCTTGCAAGACTATGGAACAGCACTGATCGTAGGAGATCCTAGTACTTTTGGTAAAGGATCTATCCAATATCAAACTCTCACTATCCCGAAAGCTAAGCATTACTTTAAAGTAACTATTGGTCGTTACTACACAGTCAGTGGAAAGTGCACCCAGCTTGAAGGAGTTAAGGCTGATGTCCTTGTTCCATCGCACTACTATAAAGAGAAGATAGGAGAGCAGTATTTAACCTATCCTCTTTCAAAAGATGCTATAGATCCTGCCTTTGAAGATAGTCTGACCGACTTAGATCCAAAAGCTAAGGACATCTTTACCAGATTTTACCTTCCAAGCCTTCAAAAACGCTCTAATAAGTGGCGTGCAATGCTTCCAGAGCTTACGAAAAATAGTGCTCGCAGAATTGCTAAGGACTCTAATTATCAAACCTTTCTAAGACAGATGAATGGGGACTACAAGAGTAATGAATCCGCTTTTGATGAGGAAGAAATAGACCTTCAAATGGACGAGGCTATTCATATTATGAAGGATATGATGAAGATCCAGGAGCGCTCTGATAGAAAGCTGAGCGCCCGCTCTTAACTTCAAATCTTATTTTGGATCAAAATAAGATTGTTTAAAATTTTCCAAGCTTCTATAGTGATGGCCTCTTTTTAAGGCCAGGTAGCTCAGTCGGTAGAGCA
>CAYGMF010000070.1:0-6275 GCA_964351075.1 uncultured bacterium | reverse complement strand
GTAAGTGACATCAAAATAAAAGACTTATATTAGTTATAAACAATTATGAACAATCTGTTAACAAAGTTTCCCCATAAAATTCAGAAAATAAGAGAGCGCTTGTTATAGAGAGGTGTTTTTCATAAGATGTTTAAATAAAACATTTTAAGAATTCTTAATCGTATTTTAATAAACGCACTTTTTTAAAAAATGTTCTTTAAAGGTTTATTCTAAAAAAATTAGAAAGAGGTTATCGACAGGTTTTCCACAAATTCAAAGACTTACGTATTTTAGAAGCCGTATGAAATTCTAAATCCAAAATAATTGAGGCGATCTAAATAGAATTGACCATCAGGAGCAAATCCATTGTGGTACTCCATAAAGATACGAAAGCGTCTTCCTGCACCTCTAAGCTTACTCCATTCGTAACCTGCGACTACTGTAGAGTCTAAAGCCCAGTTGCGAGTTTCGTCTGTTTTAAAGTGAGCTGCAACAAAGACCTGACCATAGAGTCTATTGTAGTGTACCACTCGCCTTAACATTCTAACTTCAGCTCCCCATTCTATGTAAAAGGGTTTAAAAGGAAAACTGTCATCACTTCTAAAGATCCGTCCCACACCTGCATAGGGCCTCACATTATCTGTCCATTGGTGGGCAACAAAGAGATCTATCCCTTCATAGCTTGGGTTCACTCTCTCTAGCTGTGGATTATTCACTAAGAGTTCATCACCTAAGTGTGTCGAGATGTGATAGAGTCTTAATCTCAAAAACCATTGTTTAATAGACATGGTAATGGGAATCCCTAGAAAGTAATCTGCATTAACAAATTCACTCCAGTCATTATCTTCTCGATGGTCGATTCTAAAGAGTGGCCAAGCACCTGCTTCTAGGCTGAGCTGCAGTTTTGCATGAATACGGCCTAAATCTATAAATCTATAGAGCGGAAAGATATCTCCGAAAGAGACAGCAACTGCAGTTCTTCCTAAGTACTGAGTTCCAGAGCCCCACTGCCACCTATACCCTATTGCATTCAGTATAGCTCTTGGATTTGCGATTAACGGTGGAAATAAAACTGTATTTTGAGGAAACCAGATTCCTTTTATTTGAGGTCTAGGAACAATATATTTACGTTCTGCTCTAAGAGGAGCTTTCGTATTTTTTTCATCATGGACCTCTGAAACTCTTGGAACTTTAGAAACCATATTGATAATGCTTTGAGCAACTTCTGATTCAGTAGGTAGGTTATAGAGGTAGGCTATTTTGTTTCGGATAATGACTTTTACTTTGTATTTGTGATATTCATCATCGATAAGTGCTTGTACATAACCTTCTAAATAACTATCGCTAATACTCGGGTTATCTAGGAGAGAAGTTTTAATTTCTAGTTTTCTATCTTGAGTATTTTGGGCAAGAGAATCAGCATTTTCAACTTTTTCAGGTTTTGGTGATTCTTTAGATTCAGGGCGGATCGAAGGTTCAATATGAATTTTATAAAAGGTATGAGTAAAAGTTTCCAAGTCATCTGCTCTAACCTTCATTAAGGAAAGTAGAGAAAATACGAATACTAAAAAATAGAGTGCTTGCATCTTACTATACTGTGTTCAAAAGCCATAGGGATCCATATACCCCAAAGATCTTTCTTCTAAGGACTTTCAGTAGAAAACACAAGTAAAAAAGTAAATTAATTCGTTTGAGGGAGTAAATTCAGTCCTCTAACCATCATCACGATGGCAACTAAAGAGAGGAAAATAAAAAGGAGGATCACACCAAAAGGGCTTATGACTCCATAAAGAAAGCTTGCTAGTAAAGGGGCTATACAGCCTCTTATTCCTACCATGAGGATATTCACGCTGCTATAAACGGAACTATTTCTTTCTTTAGCAAATATGGGACCTGCAAGGTGCCAACATAAGCGACTCCCCCCTTGTCCCACTCCATAAATAAAATAAGCAATATAGAAGCAGTTGGTACTATAGGTTGTTAAAAGAAGAAAGACTCCAAAGAGGACAAAACAGGAGATGACGCATGCCATTAATTTGAATATGGGAACCTGGTTCAGTTGATGCCCCCAAACTCTGGCAGTCAATACGTAGCCAAATCCCTGACAAACTAAAAAGGCAGTCACCACTTCTTTGTAAGAGATATTTAAGACATCTACAGCATAAATGGGGATCACAGCCATGGCCATCATCAAGCCAAAGCCGCATAAGAAAAAACCCATCTGGAAGCGTCGAAAATCAGGACGCTCTTTCATGAGTTTAATGGCGTCTTTCCAAGGTGTTGTCACTTTACTCTTCCAGCTTAATAGGGGGGTCTCTTTAGTTTTTTCATCAATGTAGAGAGGTAATTTACTTTGTATCAAAATCAAGGCCATTCCAATCAGGGCGGCTAAGGGATAGAGCCATCTCCAAGCGGATTCATTTCCCTCTAACCAAGGTCCTATCCAAAAGGAAAGCAAGAAGCCTTCAGCATAAGCTAGAGCAGTCGCAAAAGAGTAAATCTTCCCTCGATGAGATGAAGGTAGATTCATTCTCATAATTTCAACCCAGGCAGGAGTTCCAGCTCTGTGAAAAAAAAGGTAGATGGCGATACAGCAAATAAAAACCCATGGGCTTTGAACCCAAGGGAAAATAAAAAATGGTATACATGCTAAAACACCAGCCCAAACTAGATTCTGCATCAATTTATGTTTATTAGAGTGAATGGAGACGCTCCAATAGAGAATCAACAGCGAGACACTAGGCTTTAGCATAGTGAGTAGAGCTACTTGGAAAGGAGTACTTCCTAAGCTTTTATAAAGAATTATCCCAGCAAAAGTACACATGTAAGATAGAGGTGCAGACAAAAGTTCGTGAATAAAAACAGCAGAGCGTGTTTTTAGAAAGCGAGGGGTAGTAATTTCTGTCTCATTTGAAGTAAAGAGCATAAAAGGACTTGATTTATCTAGATTAAATCCGTTATCTTGTTTGTCTTTTATTTGGGGTAATAGCTCAGTCGGTTAGAGCAACGGACTCATAACCCGTCGGTCGTAGGTTCAAGTCCTACTTACCCCAATTTTTTCAAGATATGATAACTGATTTCTCAGATTAATCCCAAGTCAATGTTTTCGAGTCCATTTAAGCTTAGGTATTAAAAATTTTACTGGATTTTGAGTCAAAAAGCCTTAGATTCAAAAGAAAACTATAGAACTTCGTCCGGCATTTCTTCTAACTCTTCATCTTCCATCTTCTCTTCTAAGTCTTCTTCAGGAAGCTGCTTTTTCTTCTTTTTAGGAGGCTCTTCTTCGGTCTTTTCCTCGGAAGCTTCTTTAGCCATATCAACAAAGGTGTCGGGGAAAACTGCTTGTGGGTCATCATGAGAGCCTTCAGATCCAATAGCACCTGCAGGTAGGTCACCTGCACCTGTAACATAGATAGGGTCTGTATCTGTATTCTGTACAGGTGTAACTCCCCCCTCTCCTCCAATAGGCTGTACTTGTGTAGTAAATGACATAACAATCCTTAGTTAACAATAAACTCACTGTTAGTTTATTATAACACAAAAACAGTTAATTGTCAATTATTTTATTTAAAAATAAGATCTACAAAATGCACATTTAATTACAGAGAAATCTTTATATGCAACTTATTGTTAGTGCTTTAAGAATAATCCCATCCATAAGAGGGAGAGCCCTAGAATGACTAGCGTAGGAAAAACGGCTGCTAAAAAGAGGTTAAAAGGGGCCACCCCGTCCTCAAAGTGCTCTTTTAGGAGGAATTGCCCAGCTGGGTTTGGGGCATTGGCGATTACAGTAAGTCCACCTCCTGCAACCGCTCCACTGACAATGGCATACTTAACCAAAGGAGAGAGATTTGCAATGAGAGAACTTAAGTAGGTAATAAGTGCATTGTCATTGAAACTTGTTAAAACTGTGGACGCTGCCATAAGAGGGATAGGATTGAGTCTAGTAATAATAGGCTCTATCCACCACCCTTGTAAGCTGCCGTGTACAACAAGTCCTGCTAAGAAGGAACCGACTAAAATAGGTCCTCTAAGATGAAGGTCTTTTTGAAAGGGCATCGTTGCTTGATGAAAAGCAATAAATAAAAATAAAAGCCCAATTAAAACAATTGAATAATGTTCAAAAAAGACAGCGGCTACTAGAAAGAATATATGCACAAAAGTAACCCAAACAGGGACTAAAACCTCTTCACTTTTTGGGTCAATCTTTGGCTTCATTTTGTTTAATGCAGTCAATTCTTTATAAAAAACACCAAAATAGACCAAGTTAGAAATCACAATAGACACCATGGACTTGATCCCAAAGTTAATAAACATATAGGAATTGGTCCAGCCCCATTTTTGAGCTACCATGAGAACAGGGGGCGCTGCAAAATTGGTGAGTACCCCTCCTATTGAGATGTGGACAAAAAGTAAACCGAGCGTTCCGTAAGCTAATTTCTTAGAGGGGTTGTATTGATAAAATTGCTGCTTCAAAAGTAGTGCCGCTAAGATCATAGCTCCTGGTTCAGTAATGAAAGAACCCAAAATAGGACAGAAAGTTAAAATAATAAGCCACCATGCTGAGACTTTCTCTTTAAATAGGCGTGCTATTTGTCTGAGGCAAAACGCTGCAAAATTTAAAATGGGTTTTGTCGACGCTAGAACCATAATCACAATAACAAAGAGCGCCTCTCTGTAATTAAGGGCATTGAGGTAGTTAACCGCTTCTTTCCAATTCCAAAAAATAGAGATGCTAATTAAAAGAGGAATGACCCAAATAGCAAAAATAATTTCCACTTCCCCAAGAAAGTGGAGAACTTCTATCCAGAAGGAATATCGAGATTTACCCTTTTCCTCGGGGTGTTCTCTATCCCATTTGTTTTCAAGCATGTGAGCAAAATGGGCTATTTGGTGAGCTAAAAGAGTGTGGGTAATCGCTAAAGCAAAAATAATAACAGCCACCAAATTAAAGGGGTGGTATGCAATTGCATTTTTTAACACAGTTCCGAGAGTTGCACTAGGATCAGACAGAATAGGGTGAGGAGGAAAGGGGTTGGATGTCATAATTTGCTCTTTTGCTAGATTGATTTTTTGCTAAGACGGTGATATACTACTAGAAAAAATAAAAAAAGGAAAATTGATTCTAATGTTATCAGATAAAATAAATAATTATTTAACTGATCACTCTCATCCCCTTTCATTAGAGCTACAACTTCTTGCCCAAAATACTCAAAAGACCCTTCCCTCTGCCCACATGTTGTCAGGTCCACAAGTAAGTTCTCTTCTAAGGCTATTAGTCAGAATTTCAAAGGCAAAATTTATTTTAGATTTGGGAACTTTTACAGGTTTTTCAGCACTTTCAATGCTTGAAGTTATGGACTTAGATGGAGAGCTTTTAACCTGTGATATTAGTTCTGAGCACATTCAAATAGCAAAAAAAAACTTTAAATTACATTCTTTAGGGGACCGTATAAAAATATATGAGGGATCTGTCCAAGATTGCCTCGAGTCGGTTCAAAAGCCCATTGACTTAGCTTTTTTAGATGCCAATAAAAATACCTATTTAGAATATTATCACACCTTAATTCCGAAATTGAAGTCAGGAGGCCTCCTGATTATCGATGATGCCCTTTGGAAAGGGCTAGCCATTACACCCACTCGGGCACGTGAAAAGAATATGGACGAAATTAACCGAGTCATTATAGAAGATCAAAGAGTTGAAAACATACTACTCCCTATTAGAAATGGGGTAAATATTATTTATAAATTGTAACTATGGGAGAGAAAAAACCTATGAAGCATATGAAGAAAATAGCCTTATTAACCTGTTTATTGGGGCTATGTGTTGTACCCTTTCAATTGAAAGGACAAGACGCCCAAGCATTTGATCAAGCAGAAAGCATTAACCACACAGTACATGAATTGGAATCTCTTTTTGTTCTCATGCAAGAGCGGCTCTCTTTGATGCATGAGGTTGCAAAATACAAATGGAATGCAGACCTTAAGGAAGCGACTTTGGATGATGAAGAGCTCATTCTTTTTGAAGGTGGGCAAGAAAATGATGCTTTTATAGCTAGTTTTTTTGAAGCTCAGAATAATGCAGGGCATCGCATTCAAAACGAAGACTTCCTTCTTTTTGAAAAAGACTCTATTGATAAATTTGAAGATGTTAAAGATTTTGAAACAGAACTATCTCCTCAGCTTCGAGTCATTAATGAGGAAATGCTGTTTAGTGTAAACCAACTCCTTGTTCACACACAAAATGAATCTCTTCCAGAGTTTTTAAAAGACCTCTCTTTTGCTTCTTTCCAAAA
>CAYGMF010000069.1:0-6479 GCA_964351075.1 uncultured bacterium | reverse complement strand
AGCTAAAAGTGTTTCTCCTCCAAATCGTATTGCTCTGAGGTCTATAGCAGAAACAAATAAAGCTGATCTTTTAGTCCAGCATATTGAAACAGCACTCCCTTTGGAATTAATTTTTGTTTCTCTCTCTGCATCTCTATAAACAACCTGTAGGTGGGGATAGCTTTCAGCTATAGTTGGATCAAGTGCAAAAGATGTGCTGAAAATTTTTGAAGACATACGATTATTTTAGATTCAAGTTCGTGAGTAATATACCGCTAACATGGTAGCATAGGCTTAATCTTTTCAAAATGAGAAAAACCAATGATACGTCTTGGGCTATGCTGCCTTTTTCTTGAAGCTCCTATCCGATTTAGGACGACAACAGCAAAATATCTATCTACTTTACCTAAAAAAGGGATCAATCCCTTGGATTATCTTGATGAAATTATTGAAAGTAACCTTCATAACCTCCTTCTAGCTGTTCAATTTTGTTCAGATCATGGCATTGGGTCTTTTAGGATAAATAGTGGCTTGTTGCCTATTTATACGCATCCTGAGCAAGGCTATGATCTAGATGACCTACCCAGTTCATTAAAAATTAGAGAAGGATTTAAAAAAGTTAAGAAAGAAGCCCAATTAAAAAATATTCGTTTAACTTTTCATCCAGACCAATTTGTCATTTTGAATTCTCCTCGAGAAGATGTGGTTGAGAAATCAATTGCTGATCTTGAATATCAGGGTATGATGGCAGAGCTTTTGGGCGCTGATGTCATTAATATTCATGGAGGTGGGGGATATGGAGATAAAGCTGCGGCTCTTAAACGATTTTCTAAAAATTTTAAAAGATTATCAAAAAGGGTTCGATCGAGGCTCACTTTAGAAAACGATGATAAAACCTATACACCCTCAGAGTTGATACCTCTTTGCAAAGAGCTCAAGATTCCTTTTGTATATGATGTGCACCACCATAGATGTCTTAAAGATGGAATGAGTATTACTGAAGCCACTGAGCTAGCCTTTTCTACTTGGGATAGAGAGCCTCTTTTTCATATCTCGAGTCCTAGATTTGGTTGGGGGGAGCCAAAGCCACAGTTTCACCATGATTTTCTAGACATTGGGGATATGCCCATTGAATGGAAAGAAATCTCAAATTTTACTTTAGAAATAGAAGCAAAAGCAAAAGAAGTTGCTGTATTAAAGCTGAAGAAGGATCTGCAAACAAGTGGCTGGAAGATTTAATAAACCTAACGATTTAGGAGCTTTTCAGAACGCCAAAGGTTAGGCCAAACTGAACAGCAAAGATTGCAAATCCTATAACAAGCATTCCGATGAGTGCAGGCTTCCCTCCATAGGCGCGAAAGGGGCCTTTTTGCTTTAGTTTATACCTCATTTTCCATGCCATAAGGGCTGGAAGTATAATGAAGAGAGTGACGCATCCAAAGCTTCCTGCGTAGTTTAAAGCCGTTAAAAAGGCTCTAGGAAACAGGATTGAGAATATAAGGGGAGGAATAAAGATTATTCCACATAAAAGAAGCTTGCCTGAGCCCACTTTTTTGATTTTAAAGCCATCCGCCATGAAGTCAAAAAGACTTAAAATAACTCCTAAAAAGGAGGTAATAATGGCACAAAAGGCAAAGATTTGGCTGAAGGTGATCACAGAGGGATTATTTAAAATGTTTTTTAGAGCATGAGATATGGGTTGCCCTTGATGTATCATCTCGGTGAAACTATAGGAGCCTGTTGTTGGGACAACACCTAGTACAAACCACTGCCATAAGATGTAGATACAAAGTGGAACAAAGCCACCTAAAATCATGACACCCTTAAGCAAATTAACATCTCGCTTTAGGTAGGTGGTGAGAGAAGGGATGATATTTTGGAAAGTAAATGAAGTGACAATTACTGGAATCCCCATCCAAGCATAGGACAAGTTGACATGAGTAAAGCGCGAAGATTGTACTAAATGGCCACCAAAGATAATCAAAAAGAAATAGCTAACAGCTATTCCAAATACAAGAATTAAATTCAAATTGGATACGACCCGAGTTCCAAAGTAAATAGAAGGACCAAAGAGGAGCAGGCTTATTGTAATTCCTACCCATCGTGGAAAATCTGTGTGGAATAGAGAATGTAAAAGATCATTAATGATGGATCCACTGCCTGATAAGTAAGCAATGGATACGCCATAAAAGAGAAAGACGTAAGTCACAAAGGCTATAATTTCACCAGGTTTTGACAAGGTCTTCTTAGCCATTGAAATCAAGTTCGCATTCTCTTCCTTCATAGTTAGATTGACTTCTAAAAGTAGAAACGAGGCATAGGTCATGACCCCCCAAGATAGAAGATAAATCGCGCAAGCAGGCCAAAAACCAGCGAGTCCTGTAAGGATAGGCAAAGCAAGCATACCTGCCCCGATACAAGTTCCTGATGCTAAGAGAACTGCCCCGATAAAGGCAGTTCTATTTGATTTGATGGTGGTTTCCATAGAATGAGTGAAGGTTTAGATCAAATTAAAACTAGGCAGCTTTAATTTTAATATCTACCCCTGCAGGAAGCGAAAGAGTTTTGAGAGCTTCAACAGTTCTTCCTGTAGGATTTAAAATATCCATAAGTCTCTTATGAGTTCTGATTTCAAACTGCTCTCTGGACTTACGGTCTACGTGAGGAGACCTTAGAACAGTATAGATCTCTCTTCTTGTTGGAAGAGGAATAGGACCCACAACACGTGCTCCTGTCCTCTTAGCTGTTTCAACAATATCAGTTGTTGCACGATCCAAGATTCTCTGATCATAGCCCTTGAGGCGAATTCGTATTTTTTGTTTCTGTTCTTTAGCCATTCTTCACTCTTAGTTTATTTTTTTATAATTTCTTCTTGAATCTTGTTTGGAACTTTTTCAAAGTGACTTGGTTCCATACTGTAGTTTGCTCTTCCAGATGAAAGAGATCTTAGAGAAGTAGAGTATCCAGTCATTTCGCTTAATGGAACTTCTGATTGGACAATTTGTCTTGCTTTTTGAGAACTTTGACCCAAAATCTTTCCTCTTCTTCTGCTTAGGTCACCTAATACATCTCCTAGAGAAGCTTCTGGTGTAGTTACAGCAACTTTCATTATTGGTTCTAATATGATTGCCCCTGCTTTCTTAGCAGCTTCCTTGACAGCCATAGAACCACAAATCTTAAAGGCCATTTCAGAGGAGTCTACATCGTGGTAAGATCCAAAGACAATGTAAACCTTAACATCAATTAAGTTGTAACCAGCTAAGACACCTGTTGCAAGTCCTTCTTCAACCCCTTTAATAGTAGGTTGAATGTATTCTTTTGGAATAACTCCACCAACAATCTTGCTGACAACTTCGTTTCCTTTTCCAGGCTCATTAGGCTCGATTTCAAGAACAACGTGTGCGTATTGACCACGACCACCTGATTGTTTAACAAATTTAGTGTCCGCTTTAGCAGGTTGTGTAATAGTTTCTTTGTAAGAAACCTGAGGTTTACCAACGTTTGCTTCAACATTGAATTCTCTTGTCATACGATCGCGTAAAATATCGAGGTGAAGCTCTCCCATTCCTGAAATAATAGTTTGTCCAGTCTCTTCATTTGTATGAACTCTGAAAGTTGGATCTTCCTCTGAAAGAGCGCTGAGTGCTACTGAAAGCTTTTCTCTATCAGCTTTAGACTTAGGCTCAATTGCCATCGAAATAACAGGTTCAGGGAAATCCATCTTTTCTAAGAGAAGAGGTGTTCCAGGAGAACAAAGTGTATCTCCCGTAGTGGTATTTTTAAGACCGATACAAGCTGCAATGTCACCTGTGTAGAATTCATCGCGATCTTTTCGCTGATTAGAGTGCATCTCTAGAAGTCTTGAAATCCTCTCTTTTTTACCCTTTGTCGTATTAATAAGAGTAGTACCTTTTGCAAGAGTTCCACTGTAAACACGGATAAATGTTAAACGTCCAACATAAGGGTCAGTCATAACTTTGAATGCTAAAGCTGCGAAAGGCCCGTCATCTTTAGGGTCTAAGTCGAAGGTCTCTTCATGATTATCTACGTTAAGACCTTTAACCTTACCACGATCCAGCGGTGAAGGCATCCATTTAATAACAGCATCTAAAAGCTGCTGTACCCCTTTGTTTTTAAAGGCTGACCCACAAAGAACAGGGTTAAGTTTGTTTTGACAAACACCTTTACGGAGCTCTGCGTGAATTTCTTCTTCTGTCAATGTGTCAGGAGCTTCTAAGACTTTATTCATGAAAGATTCATTTGCCTCATCAACAGTAGCAAGCTCTTCTAATAGTTCCTCTCTCATCTTCTTACACTGATCAGCCAATTCTTCAGGGATTTCAGTTTCTTCCCATTCAGCACCTAGCTTTTCATCATTGAAAATCAAAGCTTTCATGGTGATCAAATCCACCATACCTTTGAAGTTGCCTTCTGCACCAATAGGGCAGTGAACCGGTATCGCGTTAGCGCCAAGCTTTTCTCTCATTGTGTTGACAGCATCGAAGAAATCAGCCCCTGTACGGTCCATTTTGTTTACAAATGCGATTCGTGGGACTTTATATTTGTCAGCTTGTGCCCAAACTGTTTCAGATTGAGGTTCAACACCAGATACAGAACAAAAAACTGCAACAGATCCGTCTAAGACCCTAAGGGATCTTTCTACTTCAACTGTAAAGTCAACGTGACCTGGAGTGTCGATAATATTGATTTTGTGCTCTTTCCAATAAATGGTTGTAGCAGCACTAGTGATGGTAATTCCGCGCTCTTGCTCTTGTTCCATCCAGTCCATTGTAGCGGCACCTTCGTGAACTTCTCCAATTCTATGCACGCGACCTGCATAGTACAGGATTCTCTCTGTTGTTGTCGTTTTACCAGCATCAATGTGAGCCATGATACCAATGTTGCGTACGTCTTTGAGTTTGTCTTTATCCGATCTTGCCATTCTTTTATGAACTCCTTACCACTTGAAATGTGCGAATGCTTTATTGGCTTCTGCCATGCGATGTGTGTCATCTTTCTTTTTAATCGTTGAACCTTGGTTCTGGTAGCAGTCAGAAAGCTCCATCATCAAACCATCTTCCATCGATTTTCCAACTTTCTTTCTAGAATTGTCAATGATCCAACGCATTGCTAACGCATAGCTTCTTTGAGGATGAACTTCTATTGGAATTTGGTAAGTAGAACCGCCAATTCTTCTTGATTTTACTTCAAGAGCGGGTCTTGCATTATCTAAAGCTATTTCAAAGGCTTCAATAGGATTTTCTACTCTTACTTTTTGAGCGAACTTTTCAAGAGCTTTATAGACAATTTTCTTAGCAGTATTCTTTTTGCCATCGAGCATTATCTTGTTAATGAATTTTGAGAGGACCAAGCTTTCATAAACTGGGTCGGGTTCTATTGCGCGCTTTTCTGCTCTTCTTCTTCTCATGCTTAATTACCTTTAAAAATTATTTAGGACGTTTTGAACCGTATTTTGATCGGCTTTGCTTTCTGTTTTCAACCGCTGCACAGTCAAGTGCACCACGGACGATGTGGTAGCGAACACCAGGAAGATCCTTAACACGACCTCCACGTACTAAAACGATACTGTGTTCTTGAAGGTTGTGGCCTTCTCCACCAATGTAAGCAATGACTTCTTGCCCATTAGAAAGACGGACCCAAGCTACTTTTCTAAGAGCTGAGTTTGGTTTTTTTGGAGTTTTTGTCTTTACTTGAAGACAAACACCACGCCGCTGAGGGCATTTCTGTAGTGCAGGGGATTTTTTACGTTTTTTCTTGTCCGTTCTGCCCTGCCGAATGAGCTGGTTAATAGTTGGCATTAGGTGCTCTACTCCTTAATCAAATAGTGTTAAAAGTTTGAGTGACTTAAAAAGTTTAGGGTACAGTCTAGCATGATGGGAGAATTATTTGCAAAAAGTTTTCCACACTCTTTTTTATACCTTCTCTTATCCAGATAATAAAAGAGCTCCGTTCAAAAAACAATTAGATCAAATGTTTTTTTTAGAAACCTCTTGAAATAATTTACTATTATGCACTATCGATATTATAAAAAAACTACTAGGTAGATTTATGAGATTGTATAAGATTTTGAGACCACTGCTTCTTTTATTTGTTAGTGTTTCGCTACTAAGAGCTGAGGACGGTCAAGAATTAAATTTAAATGATGACATCGTACCTTCTGAAAAGCGTGTAGAAAACAAATCTTATTATAAGCCTCTAAGGGAATCTATAGCTAAGGTGAGTATCAGCTCTACCAAGGAGCAACAATCTAGGGAGAGTTTATTTTTTCAAACTAATATTGGAATTGGTTTTTTATACTTTAGTGGTCTTCGCGCAAATTTAATGGGTCGACCTGCAACAGATTTTGCTCCTGCAACGACATGGCGAGATGCCCTATTAAAGGGAAGACTATCTTATAATCGTACCCCTCTTTATGAGTATCTTTTAGGGTATCAGCTAAACTCATGGATGAAGACGGCTCTCTCTTATCAGTATCAAGG
>CAYGMF010000068.1:0-6490 GCA_964351075.1 uncultured bacterium | reverse complement strand
TAAACTAAAAAGAAGATTTTCTTCAGTAGCTTGAACAAAGATGTCATGAGTAATTCTTACTGTTCCTAAATTGGTAGGAGCTAGTTGAAAGACATCTCCCTTTGCTTCAAGAGAGATGGGAAAAATATCTCCTTTGCAAAACTTTTTCTCTACTAGAAAATTTTCTTTAAGAGCTAATGCATTAGCTCCTGCTTCGTACTTTGTTTCGATATTTACGGTATTTGGTGAAATTTGTTGTATAGACATAATTGTCTTCTTACTACATGTGTAGTATTTATGGTTAAAAAATGGGTTGGTCTGCTGATTGGAACGCACGCGACAAATAAGGAGGAATAACTCAACTAAGAGAGTAAAAATAATAAAAGCTAAATAAGTATTCAAAAAGAGATTGGGTACAAACTGTATGAAGAGCTTATGATTCATCTTTATACTTCTTGATTAAGGTTTCTATTTCGTTGAGCTCTTTTTTAGAAAGCTTATCAGACGATTCAATAAGATATTGAACCATACTTGCTGTTCGCCCTCCAAAGAGCCTCTTTTTTATCCGCTCTAAAAGAGAATTTGATTTTTTTGAGTGAACAAAATAAAGGTGCTGCCGCCCTCTTTTTGTTCGGTCAACCAGCTTTTTCGCATACATGCGAGAAAGCACTGTTAGAATCGTTGTATAGGCGTACTCATTTTGAAGGCGCGCCTCAAGTTCATGAACCGTCGCTTCTTCAACAACTTGAAGATGGTTCAATATTAATAGTTCCAACTCGCCTGGTGCATTTCTGTTTTTCATGGGGCTTGTTGTACTACGTTTGTAGTTTTTAGAGCAAACGTTTTTTGAGAAAAAAAGCGAGCCTTTCTTTAAGAGGCTTCCTTTTTAGGCATTCTGAAGAGGAGAAAAGCGGCCAAGGCAAAGCTCAGTGCAATCATAGGAATTGCAGGCATTGACTTGTGCGTTGTTTGATAGCGGTAGACAAAAAACGATCCTAAGATAATCGCTTGAATAAGGGCTAACTGCTGTCCTTTAGGATTTCCTTTAAGCATTTTAATTCCATTTAATAAAATTAAAACGCCAAAAACAACTCCTGAAATTAAAGAGGGAAGGCTGCCGGCTATAAAGCAACCGAGCATTCCTCCCATTGCTACGAGAGCTGCATAAACTAAAACGCAGTAAGCTGAAACTTTCATATCATATTCCTTGGGTTAATCATAGCTTGGATTTGTGACGAGTGAGATAGAGTGAAGACTCGTTTTTAAATGGGGTTTTAAGAGATCTAAAACGATTCGATGTTGTTCTACTTTCGTTTTCTCGTTAAAAAGAAACGAGTCTATTTCGATTTTAAGATGAAGTTTTCCAGGGGTGTGTCCTGCGTGATTTTTGTGCCTGTCAGTTCTGTCATCGATAATTAATTTAGTGGGCTTAAGCTTTTCGATTAAAAGCTCTTCGACTACATCTATCCAGTTTTGCATCGCTTTTCCTTGATTATTCTTACAAAAATGGTATAAAAAACTAAAAAGGAGGTTTATACCTATGTCTTCAGAAATGCCCCGCCCCGATGAGCTAGAACTACTTTTAGAAGAATATTCTTTAAAACTAGAAGATTTTAAAAGTAAATTCAATCCTTTTTTTAGTGAGGTGAGTTTAGAACTTAAAAAAAAGGTCGATGCTTTAAGATCGCGCATTGAAGTTTATGCAAGTTACCACAGAAACCATCAGCTAAAGCATTTGATTGAATCTAAAAGAGCTAAAGCTGAAATATCTGCTGTTCACTTGGAAGTTTCAACTCTTACATCAAAGATGAAAGAACTTGAAAGGGTCTATAAACTTGGGGAAAACTTTTTTTAAAAAATATTGCATATTTAATCTGATTTTCATTTCATAGCTGCATGAATGATCAATTAAAGCTTTTTGACCCCCCAAAGAACAATCCTCCCAAGCAACGACTGCCAGGATGGATTAGATGGCCTCTTAGAATACTCGCTTTTCCTGTTATGATTTTAGATGTCTATTCTCAGAAATTTGCCTATCTAATTTTCAAGCCTAAATACAAGCTTGAAGGGGGCTGTAAGAAACGAGGTAATTGTTGTCACTTTATTCATATGGGGTGGCCTGATAAGAACCAATCAAAAATATCATCCCTCTCTAAGCTCTATGTCTTTTGGCAAACAGAGGTTTTAGGCTTTTATTTCAGAAGCTTTGACTTCATTGAAGATGATGAGCTCACCCGTGTAATGAGCTGTCGTTACCTCACAAAAAAAGGTACCTGCAAGCATTATAGGCTAAGGCCTGGGATCTGTAGAGACTGGCCTAAAACCCATAGTTTTAGAAAACCTCACCTGCTTAAAGGGTGTGGTTTTAAGCCTGTGCTGCGAAAAAAGGAAAAGATTTAACTCTATCTTTCTATAAATCAGCTTCTTAATTTTATAGTGATTTTCTATTTCATAAATTGAACCCTTTAGTTATCACGAAACTATTGAGGTTCTTTATGTTTAAGCGAGCTTTTATACGCGGACTTTTAGCCGTTGCGCCCATTGCCATCACAATAGCAATCATTGTGTGGCTCTATAATATGATTGAGGATGCAGTCGGAGGGCTCTACATTCGCTTTATTGGAGAGAAGTACTACTTTCCAGGTCTTGGCTTACTCATCACTCTTGTTGTCATTTTCATCATTGGGATCCTAATCAATAACTGGTTGATAAAAAAGCTTTATCAGACCTTCGAAAGGCTTTTAGATCGCCTTCCTTTTGTAAAAACACTTTATCGCTCTATTTGTGACCTTATGAGCTTCTTTAAGGGGAACTCTAAAATGGAGGGGGGGAGAGTCGTTATGATCACCTTTCTAGATATGAAAATAATGGGCCTTGTCTCAAGAGACAACTTCGAAGACCTTCCCAAAGGGATCGGAGGAGAAGGAGACGTTGCCGTCTATATCCCCATGAGTTACCAAATAGGTGGTATGACAGTTATTCTACCAAAGTCAATGGTGCAGCCTGTTAACATGGGGATTGAACAAGGGCTCCGCTTTGCTGCAACAGCAGGGATGCCCGGAGACGCTGCAGAAGAGGAAAAAGTTGATGAAGCTAAAAAGTAAATTCCTAGCTCTTTTAATACCCTTATTACTCCTAGGAACCTCTTTAGAAGCTCAGAGCAAAGCTCTAAGCGATTATATTGTAAACTTCAATAACCAAATCACTAAAAACCATGAAATCTCCTATACGGGTAGCTATGAGTCAGGCTCTTCTGGAATTAAAGAGATTAGCCTCTACTACTCTTCCTCAGATCCTCTTCAACTTGATGCTGCACGTGAGATGTTTTTGGAATTTGCAGATGATTTCCTAGAAGGGCTAAATCAAAATGCCAGGCTTCGATCTCAACTAGAACCCTATCCCTTTTCTGAAAAAGGGTTAGATCTTGTGATCTTTTTTCGTGATAAGAAGGGCAACTATGCCAAATCACCCTATGTGGGTCAAATTAGCATGAAAGGAGGGGTCATCACTTACTCCAAATTTGTCCAAGGGAAGTTCGAAATCATCAAGCAGGAGAGCTACAACTCAGCTCACAAGCTGGTCAGTAAGCTTCAGGCAAGCATAACGCTCGCAAAAGACTTCTAAGTGAATTCTTCAAATTTGCAATTAGTTTATTATTAGTACGTTGTGATTTTTTATCTAAAAATACCCTTGACATTTAAAGTAAATATTAGTACTCTATAGGTAGTAACCTGAGGTATTTTATGAGTTCAGTAACAATAGGTAACAGTCATCCAAATGCTATATGGGATTGCCCAGATGCAATTGCAGATCTACAACGGCTTCCTGTTGTAGAAGCTAAGAAGAGTTCTATCTTTCCCTGGAGAGGCGCTGTACTTAAACTTAAAGTAGAGCATGACCCGTCACTATCCAAGTATGAATCACTTGTAGAAAGCATCGTTTTAGAGAATAAAGAGGCAGTCAGAGAAGCTCGTCCTTCAGATGCAGCTTGGGCTATATTGGACCGCTTGTCTGAAAAAGTTGAGCCAACTCCTCGTTTAAAAAAAGTGTACCGCTCGATCAAGGCTGCTTTATTTTCATGGCTTAAAATTCAACTTCTCATGACCACTTTTTTAACTTGTATTTGTCTTGCTGTGGCTGCGGTAATTATGCATCAAGTAAGAGATTATGCAGAAATAAGAGGTCAATCTGAGGAGGCTTTTTTGAGTAGCTGTGTAAGTCAATTCAAAAATGCAACTATAGATCCTACACGGTCTACATTTGAGAGATTTAGTGAGTTTCACGAGCCAGTATCTGAGGCCTCGAATCTCTCTTCTATAGTTTCCTCTACGTGCTTAGGAATCCTCTCCTTTAAAGACTTATTTGTCCAGAGGTTGGGGGAAATATTAACAGGAGCACATTCATTTGAAAAGATAGGCACAGGTATCACTGACAGCAGTTTCTTGTTGGATGAAGCTGGGAATCGAGTTGCTGTCCTAAAAAAGATGACTACTTTTTATAGTGATGAAAACTGGGAATGTCTTGTAAGAGAAATACTAGGGAATGAGCGGCAACATCTTGTTGCAGGGATTGCCAAGATTACTCTAAATAATATTGACTACATGGCTGTTGAATATTTAAAATCTATCCCTTTGATATCACTGTTACCTTCCCCTTTGCAAGCACTATCCAGTTCAGCTGAAGTAAGCAGATATCTTGAAATCCCTTCTTTTATAGAGGGACTTCAAACGATTTGGCTCTTGGATCTTATTTTTAGTAATGCAGACAGGAATGCAGGAAATCTATTGCTCACGTGTGATGGATTTAAGGCTATAGATCATGATTTTCTATTAAGCAGAGAAACAGGAGCGATGCTTCTTGATGCAAGCAAGCATACGCTAGAATCTTTGAATTTTTTTAAACACAAGAACTTGTTAACAGGTGCACGCAATTTTTTAGATTCTTTAACTCCTGAATTTATTAAGAAACTAGCGACTAAGTACCAAGATCAGCTTCAAAGACATTTTCGCCAAAAAGCGCTATTTAAGCTGTCTTACAATGTTGACCATGTTGGTCGTTTCATAAATGACACCTTAATCAGCGTTTCTTGGATTAAACGGTTTGTTGAAGGTAATGAAGGTCCAGCAGCGATTGATGCTTTTGTAAAGACTCGTTTTGGTGATGAAGGGCGTAACTATCAGCTTGTTCAATAAAAATAGAGCAAGGAGATAAGTTATTGTGAAAGCTTCATTTCTAAGCGGACCAAATCATCAGACAGACACAGTGCGTCTTCGAACTAGCGAAACTGTGGGAGGAGAGCAAGACCGCAATGGCCTCTCAAGGGTAGCCGAAGCTGTCTTAAAAAATGGCATAGAGCCTACTTCAGCACAAACAAAAAAATCTAAAAATGCTTGTTTATATCGTGAACTTACAAATGTAGCATACTTCACTTGTATCTGTATTATGATCTACGTGGTTGGATATTTTTTAAGCTATGAGAGTATTTCTTATGAGTCAAAAGAAGCGGATTTTGTAACTGAGTGTATTAGAAATCCCGAAAATGGAAGCTATTCAGAAATAACTGTTGTGGATCCTAATCAAACAGCTGATTATGACTCTACTGCTTCAAACGTCTCTTCTCTTTGTCTAAGCGCGCTCTCTTTTTTAGACCCTTTTCAAGCTTTGCTAAAGCGAACATTAGCTGGAAATTTTTCCCTTCAAAAAATAGGGAAAGGTATAACTAGAAGTAGTTATTTATTAAATGAACTAGGGGAGCGTATTGCCGTTTTAAAGCCTCCTTTTGAAGGACTTAATAAAGAGTGTTTAGTAAGAGATGTGCTGGGAGTAAATCTAGAGCATCTTACTGCGCCGCTCGCACAAGTTTCTATAGCAGGAAAGGTTTACATGGCTGTTAAATACTTAAAAAATCTCTCTTTAGATTCACTCAGTTTTTTTTCTGGAAATGTTAAAGAATATTTAAGGAAGCCTGCGTTTATGGAGGACCTTCAAGTAATTTGGCTACTTGATCTAATTTTTAAAAATAGTGATAGACACTTTGGAAATTTATTGCTGACATGCAGTGGTGTTAGGGCTATTGATAATGATCACCTTTTAGCAAGGGGAGCTTCTCTTGCTCACAACCAGAACTATCTAGCTCTATTGGGTTTGTTTGACCACGAAGGCTTGCTGCCAAATGCTGTTGATTTTTTAAACTCTCTAACTCCTGAATTTCTAAATAGGATCGCTTCAAAATATGCAAAGCCGTTGCAAGAGCATTTTGTAAATGAAAATCCACTCTGCTACTGGATGGGTCTTACTTGTGATCGAGGAGCTGATCATGTTACAGAGTTTACGAAAAGAGCCTTAGCCCGCGTTTCTATGATTAAAAAAATGCTACGATGGAGAGGGAGTTCTTTGAAGTCCATCGCGAAGGCTCTTCAAGATACTTAGCTTGAATTTGCTTCAAAAAAAGAAGCTGGTTCCTTTAAACTTCTCCGATTAAAACTTTTTAATTTACTCACAAGGAAACATT
>CAYGMF010000067.1:0-6855 GCA_964351075.1 uncultured bacterium | reverse complement strand
ATTAAAAGAGCCAACCTCTCGTCAAAGACGAGGACGTCCCTCTTTATATGAAGCCCATCTTTCAAAAAAAATAAGCATAAAGAATTCTCAGTAAAGATGCTCGAAAAATAGAAGTAGAAAAGAATAAATTCTAACCCAACCCTGACTGCAAAATATCATGCATTTTGATCAAACCTTTGACGACTTTCTCTTCGTCCACAACAGGTAAAACCATAAAGGGACGTTTTTGATCCGCCTCCATCAATTGCATGGCTTCCCAAGCAAGCTTCAAAGGTCCTATCGTTTTGGGCTGAGAAGTTTTAAGGTCACTGAGCTTTAGGTCAAAGATTTTTGGACCATGTGTTTCAAGGGCTCTTCTTAGATCCCCATCTGTAAAAATCCCTTTTAAATGGTGCTTATCATCTACAATGAGAAGACAACCACATCTCTTTTCTGATAGCTCATTTAAAACATCCATAAGTTTATCTTCAGGGTGGCATAGAGGGATTTTTTTATCTTTGAGCATCAAATCTTTTACTCGAATATTGAGCCTTTTACCAATTTTTCCTCCGGGATGATTAAACGCAAATTCATCTAGAGTAAGCTTTTTCTTCTGCATAAGAGCAACTGCTAAAATATCTCCAAAGATCAATTGTATCTCTGTAGAAGTTGTAGGGACAATATTATGAGGGCAAAGCTCCTTATCCATGGGAAGAGTCATCACAAAGTCACTGGCTTTTGCAAGACGGCTATTTTTTTCTGAAACAAGAGCAATTAGCTTCACTTCTCGATTTCTAACAAAAGGAATTAGATTTAGAAGTTCTTCACTTTCTCCACTTTTACTAAACAAGATGAGAAGGTCGTCTTTATCTATAATGCCCAAATCTCCATGTAGCGCGTCTATCGGAGATAAGAAGTAAGACTTGATACCAAGAGAGACAAAAGAAGCGGTTATTTTTTGTGCAATAAAACCACTCTTCCCAACCCCAGTAAAGAAAATCGTTCCCTTAACTTCTGAAAGTATCTCCAAAAGTTCTTCCGTGCTCTTTAAATCGACATGATCAAAAAAGTAGTCTAAAGATTTTCTTTGCGCCTTAAAAAAGTCTTTTAATTGATAGTGTTTCAAACCAATACCCCTAATTCAAATCGCTTGAAGTTAGTAAAAAAATAAGCTAGGATGGTAACAATTTTTAAATTCTTAGCCTACCCAAAAGGACGCCTCTATGCAAAAAATAAAAGTTAAAAATCCTATAGTTGAACTAGATGGCGATGAAATGACTCGTATTATTTGGAAATTCATCAAAGAAAAACTTATTTTACCCTACCTTGACATCGATTTAAAATACTACGACCTAGGTGTAGAATCTAGAGATGCAACTGATGATCAAATTACTGTAGATGCAGCTTACGCTATCCAAAAGTATGGGGTCGGGGTTAAGTGCGCAACAATTACTCCTGATGAAGCCAGAGTTGAGGAATTTGGTCTTAAGAAAATGTGGCGCTCCCCTAACGGCACCATTCGAAACATTTTGGGAGGGACCATCTTTAGACAGCCTATTATTTGCCAGAATATCCCAAGGTTAGTGAAAGGTTGGGACAAACCTATTGTAATTGGTCGACATGCCTTTGGTGATCAATACAGAGCTCATGAAATGCGTATTTCCAAGCCAGGTAAACTAAAACTTGTCTTCACCCCTGAAGATGGATCAGAGCCTCAAGAAGAAGAAGTCTTAGATTTTAAAGAGAGTGGTATTGCAATGGCGATGTATAACCTTGATGAATCCATTAAAGGATTTGCAAGAGCTTCCCTCCATTATGGATTAGAACTAGGCTGGCCTGTCTACCTCTCTACAAAAAACACCATTTTAAAATCTTATGATGGTCGCTTCAAAGAACTCTTCCAAGATATTTATGAAAATGAATTTAAAAGCCAATTTGAAGAGAAAGGCATCCATTATGAGCATAGACTAATTGACGACATGGTAGCTTGCGCATTGAAATGGCAAGGCGGCTACATTTGGGCATGTAAGAACTACGATGGCGATGTTCAATCAGATACCGTGGCTCAAGGTTTCGGATCTTTGGGACTTATGACCTCAGTCTTAATGACACCTGATGGAAAAACTGTTGAAGCAGAAGCGGCGCATGGAACAGTAACCAGACACTTTCGCAAGCATCAGCAAGGAAAAGAGACGTCCACTAACCCTATTGCTTCTATTTTTGCTTGGACTCAAGCTCTTTCTCATAGAGGACGATTTGATCAAAATGATGATCTCGTTCGCTTTGCAGAGACACTTGAAAAGGTCTGTGTTGAAACAGTAGAGGGTGGGGATATGACAAAAGATTTAGCTCGTTTGATAGGCCCGAATACACCGTCACTCACAACACAGCAGTTTTTAGAAAAATTAGACCACAATTTAAAAGCAGCATTTGGAGCTGTAAACTAAAAAGCTACTGTGGAATTTTCTCTAAAAAGGTTTTCACGTGATTAAGAAAATTGGCCCCATAGATTCCATCAATGAGTCTATGGTCAAAGGTCAGTGTAAGATAGACATGCTTGCGAACAGCGATAGTATCATCTTCTAAAGCAGCTACCTTTTTGTGGATACTTCCAATCCCTATTATGGCAACTTCAGGGTACTTAATAATAGGGATTCCTATTTGCATGCCCGACATGCCAAAGTTAGTCATAGTGATTGTTCCTGATTCCATATCTTCTTGATTAAGCTTATTATTTCTAGCTTTATCAGAAAGCTTTACTATTTCCTTTGCAATTTCAGGGAGCTCTTTCTTTTGACAATTTTTGATAACAGGAACAACAACGCCCTTATCAACACTGACAGCCACTCCCATATTAATAAAGCGTTTCATTAAAATTGTATCTTTATCAATGGAAGCATTAACCATAGGATAGAGCTTGATTGCATCTGTAATTGCTTGAACGATATAACTTGTAATCGTAAGTTTTACCCCATGTTCCTTTTTAAAAGCCTCTCTTTTGGCTTTAATATGAGCCATAACGTCTGTGACATCTACTTCTGCTACTAAAGAAGCGTGTGGCGCCTCATAAAAAGAACGAACCATATTATCGGCAATGGCTTTTCTAAGGGCATCCATAGGAAGCTTTTCAATGTTCAATTCATTTTTCTCAGGCGTTGAAGGCTCATCAGACTGAGCTAAGTAATTTTCTAAATCTTTTTTAGTGACACGCCCGCCATGTCCACTCCCTGAGATCTGACTTAAAGCGTCTAAAGAAATTCCTTGTTCACTCGCCGCTTTTAAAACAGCAGGAGATAAAAAGTTGCTCTTCTCTTCATTAGAGGCTTGGCAAGAAAGAGATTTTGATTCTTGAGTAGCAGCTACTTCTCCTGTCTTTTCAATCAAAAGTTTAGCAAGAGGTGCGCCCACATCAACTTCTTCATTAGGTTGAACTAGAATTTCTGTTAAAACACCTGCTTGAGGTGCAGGAATTTCACTATTCACTTTATCGGTAGAGACTTCTAAGATAGGTTCATCTTGAGAGACTTGATCTCCCTCTTCTTTGAGCCATTGAACTATAGTAGCATGGACAATGCTCTCTCCTAACTTAGGCAATTTTATTTCTATAATACGATCACTCATTTTCTTTCCATCCTACTTATTTTATAAAGCTTCACTATTCTCTAAAGCTATAATTTGAGGGCTATTATACTGATCAAGGTCAAGCTCACCCTCTGTTTTAGCTACATAAACTGCAACAACAGCATCACCTACAATATTCACAACAGTGCCTATCATATCCCTTAGACGGTCTATTGCAAGGATAAGGCCAAGTCCCTCTATAGGTAGTCCTACAGACTTTAACACCATAGACAATACAATGAATCCCGCTCCCGGCACTCCAGCTGTTCCTATTGCGGATAAGGTTGCAGTCACAACGATAATAATTAAGTTTTGAAGTCCAAGATCAATCCCGTACATTTGAGCTACAAAAACTGCAGCTATTCCCTGAAAAATCGCAGTCCCATTCATATTAATAGTAGATCCTAAAGGGACAACAAAACTAGCAATATTCTTTGAGACACCTAAATTATGGTGAGCACAATGAATGGTAACAGGTACAGTAGCGGAGCTACTGCTGGTAGAAAAAGCAAAGATAATCGCCTCAATCATCCCCTTGAAAAAACGTATTGGATTAAGTCTACACAAGAAAATAAGGATTACACTAAAAACAAGAAAAAACTGCATTAGTGAGGCTATACAGATGGTTCCCATAAGTTTGGCAAGAGGGATTAAAACAGAAAAGCCAAAAGTTCCTGAAATAGAAGCCATAATTGCAAAGACTCCTATGGGGGCGAACTTCATGACAATACCCGTCAAGGTATACATCACTTCAGATACAGATTCTAGAAAATTTAAAAATGGCTCTCCTTTCTTACCTGAAAACTGAATCGCTAAGCCGACAAAAACAGCAAAAACGATCACCTGTAAAATATTTCCAGTAGAAAAGGATTCAAACGGGTTGCTTGGAATAATATTGAAAAGCATTTCAGAAAGACCTGTGACATTTTGATTTTCTATCACAGGTGGAACAGCCATTTCAAAACTACTCTTTAAACCTGGTTTAAAGAGGTAAGCAAAAAAGAGGCCTAGTACGATAGCTACTGCTGTTGTCGTGAGATATAGCCCCAGTGTTTTGACACCGACGCGTCCAAGCTTTGCAGGATCTTTGATACTCGTAATTCCAACAGCCATAGAGGCAAAAATAAGAGGAAGGATGAGCATCCCTATCATATTCAAAAAGACTTGACCAACTGGCTTTAAGTAGGCAGCCTTAGGACCTAAGAGGGTCCCAACAATTAAACCCAAGCACATGCCGATCAGAATTTTGGCCCATAATTTCATAATGTTTCCTCAGTTTTCAAATTGTACTTATTTCATTCGTCTTAAAAAGAACTGTTTGTGGGGTTTGATGAATAGAGATGGATTGATGCTTTAGTCGAAAATCTCTGTCATACTAGAAACAAGTCTAAAAATTTGTATATTTCAAGCTTAGATTCTAAAATAGATTTCATTAAATTGCACTAAAAAACCCCTTTTTGCCCCTTAAACACAGTCATTAGAATTTTAATTCTACTGTTTTAGATTCACTTTATTAAATATATTTTGAAACTCTTCTTCTCCATCAATGATATTTAAATCGATCTTCATTTGAACAATAGGGAGGGGGAATTTTGATTCTTTAGAAATTTTCACAGCATCTTTTTCAGAGCAAACTACACACTTGGCTCCTAGACTAAGAGCCTGCTTACAAAATGCAAGAAGTACTTTTTCTTGAATACCCTCATGATCAGAAAGATTCTTTTTCAAAAGGATTTGAGCTTCTTCTTCTTCTTCAAGCGAGTCATAGAAATAATAGGGTTTTGCAAGTCCACAAAAAGCAGCTACTTTAATTCCTTTTAAAGAGGGATATTTTTGGTCTTGAAGATCATAAAAACCCCGCACTTTAACCTTCGTTAAAACTATCGGAGCTTTTGAAATAAGGTTAAGTTCTTGAAGAAGACTCTTTATCTCTTCTTTTTTCTGCACATGATTAATGACAATTAAGTCAGCTCTTTTAAGAGCTTTAAGCGGTTCTCTTAAAAAACCTCGAGGTAAAAAATACCCCTTCCCAAACGGATCTTTTGCATCTAAGACAATAACCTCCAAATTACGGTGTAGCCGTCTATGTTGCATAGCATCGTCTAATAAGAGGACCTTTGCATTCAACTCTTCAGCTTTTTGAGCAGACTGCACTCTATCTTTTCCCACAATAAAGAGAGCTTTAGGCACATTTTTACTGATTAAATAGGGCTCATCTCCACAAAGCTTAGATGAAAATACTGGCCCTTCTCCCCTACTAAGCACCGTAGAGACTTTTGCATGCTCGAATTGAGAGAGGTACCCCCTTGATAAGATAGCAAGAGGTATATTTTGATTTAAAATCATCTCAGCTACTTTTAAAGTAAGAGGTGTTTTACCCACTCCTCCAGCTACAATATTGCCTATGCTAACTACAAAAGCTTCTGAATGGTAAATATTGAGCCAGTTTCTATCATAGAGAAAGTTTCGAATACGGATCACAAACCCATAAACTAAGCTTAGAAGATAAAAAAAAGAGCTGAGAAAGCGCATCCCCCAGCTTTTTTCAGGAGAATGAATGCGATCAATCCAGGTGGTCATGAGGGATTTGGAAGGAATTGAAGAGATCTAGGGAACGGTGAATGCGCTCCATAAAAGAGCTCTTTTTCAACCATTTCGATAGCAATATGGATAGCTGTCATATGAGCTTCTTGAATGCGGTCTGATGTTTTGAATCCTTCGATAATGAGCTCATAGTCAGCAACGCCTTTTAAAGCTCCCCCCCCTTTTCCTAAAAAAGCGATGGTTTTAAGCTGTTTTCTTTTGGCAAGTTCAAAAGCTTTGATCAGGTTCTTTGAATTTCCACTTGTGGTAAGCCCTATAAAAATATCTTCAGGCTTTCCAAAAGCAGCAACGCCCCTTGCAAAAACAGTATCGAATCCAAAGTCATTCGCTGTACAGGTAAGAAAACCAGGATCGTTAAGAGCAATAG
Organism: uncultured bacterium; assembly: GCA_964351075.1. GTDB lineage: Bacteria > Chlamydiota > Chlamydiia > Chlamydiales > JAAZZY01 > JAJACV01. The sequence goes on along the minus strand of CAYGMF010000067.1, from coordinate 284 downwards.
CTGGAAGAGCAGCCCTTGGTTGTCTAAATTGTCCGGTAAGCTCTTCAGCAAAGTGCCCCGCATCACATAAGCTACCCCCATTTCCAGCAATGATGAGCTTTCCCCCTTCTTTATAGCACGCTGCAATAGCTAGCGCTATACTAGAAATAAACTCAAGGGACTCAGGTGATTTCAGTTGCTCTACAGCACGTATTCCATCTTCGACAGCTTCAATAATTTTGCTTTCCACAGGCGACCTTAGTTTGAAAAGAAGCCGAAGTGTACTTATTTGAATATTTTTAGCC
>CAYGMF010000066.1:6010-7127 GCA_964351075.1 uncultured bacterium | reverse complement strand
GCCTGCTAGAGTTGTAAGGAAATAAGTATTGAGCATGGTATCTAGAAGACTAAGAGATTGTGCTTTCAAAGACATCATGAAAAAGTCATTTTGATAGAGCGCTTTTAGATCTTCAACGATTAGATCAAGGGCCCGAGAAGGATCCTTTTTAAAAGTAGAATAAATCTTCTTAGCCTCCTTCTTAGACAGAATGTTTCGATCATCAAAAAAACGATTGAGAGTGCAAAAAGAATCTATTGGAATCTCAAGCCTCTCCTTAAAATCCAAAAAGTCGTCCGTAAAGTAAGAAGCGGTCATTCCTGCTACCAAACTTGCTGCGCTATAAAGAGGAAGAGGAGTGACAGGTAGAAATGTACTACAAGTACTGAAAAGAGGGTAGACCACGACGCTTGACCAAAAGGTCGTAGAAGACAAGTAATGCTTACTCTGTTGCTTTCCTTGGATTAAATATTCATCCGCAACACTTGCACAAAGCCCTACAAGCGCTCCAGGAATGCCCCCTACAATAGCTCCTCCAACTGTTGAGAGCCCTACTGTTGCGATTGCAGGAGCCCAAGAAGGCTCTTTAACAATGGAGCTGTTTGTTGCTGTAGGGACCATAAACACCTATATTTCTGTGAATAAAATTAAATAATGAAAGAGTATATCAAAATTCTTCTTTTATTTAGTATTTATTATTAAAGTAATTTCTATGAGGATTATGCAATGAGTGAGAAAAAATCAGAGGAAGAGTGGAAACGAGAACTCTCAAAGGAAGTGTTTGAAATTTGTAGACTTGGAGGTACGGAAGCCCCATTTTCTGGAAAGTACAACAAGCACTATGAGAAGGGAACCTATCACTGCGCTGCTTGTAAAAAAGCCCTTTTTTCATCGGATACTAAATATGACTCAAAGAGTGGGTGGCCAAGCTTCTTTCAGCCACTTTCAAATGATGCTTTGGACTTTTTAGAAGATAGTTCTCTTGGGCAGGTTCGTGTTGAGGTGAAATGTAGTCGTTGCAAATCGCATTTGGGACATGTCTTTGAAGATGGGCCTAAACCGACCCATAAACGATTTTGTATTAACTCTCTTGCTTTAGAATTTAAAGAATAGAGTGGAGCTTATCAAACTTTTTACC
>CAYGMF010000066.1:0-5910 GCA_964351075.1 uncultured bacterium | reverse complement strand
TAACTGAATTAATCTTTCATTGAAAGTAAAAATTCAGCATTGCTGTTAGTTTTTTTCAAACGGTTAAGAAGCAAGTTCATGGCATCAACTGGAGTCAAGTCTGCTGTTGCTCTTCTTAAGACATAAATCTTCTCAAGCTCATGAGGATGGTATAGAATCTCTTCTTTACGCGTTCCACTCTTAATAAGATCTATTGCGGGATAAACACGGCGGTCGGCTAGTCGTCTGTCTAACATTAACTCCATGTTTCCTGTTCCTTTGAATTCCTCAAAGATCACTTCATCCATGCGAGACCCAGTATCAATAAGAGCTGTCGCAATAATTGTAAGTGATCCACCGTGTTCGATATTACGAGCCGCTCCAAAAAAGCGCTTAGGCTTATGAAGGGCATTTGCGTCAACACCACCACTCAAGATCTTTCCAGAGTGCGGCTCTACAGTATTGTAAGCTCTTGCAAGGCGGGTGATGGAATCCAGTAGGATCACCACATCGTTTCCATGCTCAACAAGACGTCTTGCTCTCTCAATCACCATCTCCGCAATTTGAACGTGGCGATCCGGTGGCTCATCAAAAGTAGAGGCAACAACCTCACCATTGACTTGGCGCTGCATGTCTGTAACCTCTTCAGGACGCTCTCCAATAAGAAGAAGAATCAACTTAACTTCTGGGTTGTTAGCTGTAATAGAATTTGCAATATTTTGCATAATAATGGTCTTACCTGTTCGAGGAGGGGCGACAATTAAGGCTCTTTGACCTTTACCTATAGGAGCTGCTAAATCTAAAACACGTGTCGTCAATAGTTCTTTAGAAGTTTCCATAACAAGGCGCTCTTCTGGGTAGAGAGGAGTTAAATTCTCAAAACGGACGCGCTCTTTAGCAATTTCTGGTGTGTTTGTGTTGATCGTCTCCACTTTAAGGAGAGCAAAGTATTTTTCCTTTTCTTTTGGAGAACGAATGGATCCTGTTACACTGTCTCCCTTCTTAAGCTCAAAACGTCTAATTTGAGCAGGAGATACGTATATATCTTCCGCAGAAGGTAAATAGTTATAAGCCGGTGATCTCAAAAATCCAAAACCATCAGGTAGAACCTCTAAAACCCCTTCACCAACTAAAACCTCATAAGGTTGGTTCGACTTAAACTTAACTACCTCAAAAACAACTTGCGATTTGGTCAATGAACCCAAATTTTTGATACCAAAAGTCTTTGCGTACTTGTTCAGCTCGTTCATGTTCATGCGCTGAAGCTCTGACACTTTGGTGACCTCGATTTTAGGGGGTTCTCTCTCTTCAACAGGCTCTTGAGGTAGTGCTTGTGTTATTGTCCCAATGGGTTTTGGGGCTTCAGGTACCTGGATGGCGCTTTCCTTAGGACGAGGCTTTTTGCGATCTTGTGTGTGTGGAGCAGCCTTCTTCGGAGGGTTTCTTCTTGCCGGCTGGTTGCTTTCTGGTAGATTAGATTCTTCGTTCATAATACTTTCTTGGGTAAATAAATTTGAGTTACTGAGTTATTTGAGAGTAAACTTTTTGGGTTGATTTTTTTAAATTTGCTAAATTTCCGTCATTATATAAAACAAAGTCCGCTTTCTGAGCTTTGTGTTTTAAAGGCATTTGCCTTTCCATCCTTTGGAGAAATTCAGCTTTTGTTTTTTGAGTCTTTGAATGAAATCGTTTAAAACAAAGAGCTTCATCAGCGTGGACTACAATCGTCGCATCAAATTGATGCTCAGGCTCTGTCTCAAAAAGAAGGGGAATTTCAACGACAAAGGATGTCCATTTCGTTTCTTTAGAGACTTCCTTCCACTTGTTTCTGACCTCTTCTCGAACTTCTGGATGTAAAATTTTTTCCAAATGACTTAGTAATAAAGGATCTTTAAAAACTTTTTGAGCTATTTTTTCTCGGTTTAACATCTTGTTTTCAACAATATCTTGACCTAATAACTGAACGACCCGTTTTTGAATGTCTTTCCTGTGATTAAGAAGGTTATGTACGATTGTATCTGTATCTAAGACGTAGGCGCCCATTTCTTTCAAAATTCCACACACTGTGGTCTTTCCTGTGGCTAGGCCGCCTGTTATAGCAATTTTCTTAAAAGTTAACATTCTTTCCAATTTTTGCCAATCTTTATATCTACAGTTAAGGGGACTTTGAGCTCTATAACGCGCTCCATCTCTTTTTGGACTACCCCTTTAATGTCTTCAAGTTCTTGATTATTAACCTCAAATAGAAGTTCGTCATGAATCTGAAGAAGCATAAGACTTTTTTTACTGGTTGTCTCAAGAAAAGTTTCTATTTGGATCATAGCAAGTTTAATAATGTCTGCATTCGTCCCTTGGATAGGGGAGTTGACTGCAAGACGCTCAGCGGCATGCTTCAAAAGTTTATTTGAACTTTTGATTTCAGGGATGGGGCGCCTACGTCCAAAAAGAGTCTCTGTATACCCTTTTGTATGCGCTTCTTCTTTAGTCGACTCAAGGTAATCTCTAACTCTTTGATAACGATTAAAATAGCTCTGAATAAATGTTTTGGCTTCACTCACACTGATCTTAAGTTGTTTTGAAAGGCCAAAAGCTTGCTGGCCATAGATGATTCCAAAGTTGACAGCTTTAGCTAAAGAACGCTCTTCTTTTGTGACTTTGTCTAGCGGAATATTAAAAATTTTTGAAGCTGTTTGAGCATGTACATCCTCATTGTTGCGAAAGGTCTCAAGTAAGATGGGATCTTCACTAAAGTGAGCCAAAAGACGTAATTCTATCTGAGAATAGTCAGCTGCTAAAAATGTCCATCCTTCTTTTTGAGGCATAAAGGCTGCTCTAATTTTTTTACCTTCTTGCGTTCGAATTGGAATATTTTGTAGATTGGGATTTTGGCAAGAAAGTCGCCCTGTTGCTGTAATCGTTTGATTAAAATTACAGTGGATGCGAGCCGTCTTAGGATCCACTTCATGGACTAAAGACTCGACGTAGGTCGAACGCAATTTCTCTAAAAGCCTAAAGTGAAGAATTTTGCCTATAATCGGATGAGTATCTTGCAAAAGCTCTAAAGTTTCTGCGTTCGTAGAATAACCTGTCTTAGTTTTCTTTAAAGGGGTTATCTCAAGCTTTTGATAGAGAACTTCTCCAAGTTGCTTAGGCGATTTTAAATTGAACTTCTCTCCAGCTAGTGCGTACGTTTCTTCTTCAAGTTGAGATAAGTCAGTTGTAAGCTCGAGCTTCATCCGATTTAACTCTTCTGTATCTACATAGATGCCAGAGCGCTCCATCTTTAAAAGGACTTTAATCAATGGGAGTTCTATCTTTTGGTAAACCTCCATGAGCTTATTCATTTCGAGCTCTTGCTCGAAAAGCTCTTTTAAACAAAAGGTCATCCAAATATCTTCACCACAATAGGGAGCTACCTGCTCTATTGGGACATCTGCCATGCTCTTTTGATTCTTACCTGTGCCTATAAGTTCTTTAATTGAGATTTTCTGATGATTAAAATGAGTGAGGCTTAAGTCATCTAAAGAATGCTGCCTTAAATGAGGAGTCAGAAGGTAAGACATGAGCATTGTATCCCCAACAACATTGGCAATTTCAATATCATGATTTAAAAAAAGATGAAGATCGTATTTCAAATGATGACCATAAAATCCTACCTTTGGATTTTCAAATAAGGGACGCATAATATTAAATACATCTTTAGAAGCAAGTCTGCCGTTCAAAGGAATGTACCAGATTTGCTGAGGTCCATAACCTATCCCTATTCCAATAATCTCATCTTGAAGGCGATTAAGTCCTGTAGTCTCTGTATCAATGCAGATCTCTTTTTGTTTGGAAAGCTCTTCAACTAAACTTTTCAAAAGATCTAAATCTTGAATTACTTTTGTCTCAATTTTGGGCACACTTGGTTTCTCTTTTTGAGTCAATTGCGTGCTATGTTCTTTGAGAAGAGTATTGAAGCTCATATCTTCATAAAAAAGCATGAGCGATTTTGAATCGGGCTCTTGAAGCTTGTAAAAATCAGCCTCCTTTGGAACTTCAATGTTTGTGAACAGCGTGATTAGTTGACGACTGATTTTAAGCTGATCTAATTGGCTTGAAAAGACCTCTTGTTTTTTTTCATTTAAATAGGCAGCTGGATCTTTAATAATCGCATCTAGCGTTTCTGCTTTTTCTAAAAGTGTTTGCGCTGTTTTAGGTCCAAAACTTTGAATCCCTGGAATATTATCGGAGGCATCTCCGATAATAGATAAGTAATCTAGAATTTGAGAGGGCCACACTCCAAAGTGATCCTTCACTCCTTGTGCATCATAAATCAAATTGTTCTTATTTGTATTTAAGATAGAAATATTCTCGGATACTAGTTGGAATAAATCCTTATCGCTTGTGCAAATATAGGCTTTAGCCCCTTTTGAAGCTGCCCAAAGGGCAATCGTTGCCATTGCATCATCCGCTTCAACCTCATCTAATCGAATCCGTGGAATGTTTGCAAGTTCACAAAACTGATAGGCCCATTCAAACTGATGAGGAAGATCCTCAGGAGGACTTTGTCGATTAGCCTTGTATTCAGGATAAATCGCTGCTCTCTTCTTCGTATTATTTGGGCCATCAAATACAGCCACTAAATGAGTGGGGGCAAAGTCTTTCTTAATTTTTAAAATCGCTCGAACAAAGCCATATAAAGCATTTGTAGATTCTCCAGTCTTGCGCGAGAGGTTTCTAATCGCATAATAAGAGCGAAAGAGATAACCAAGCGAATCTAGGATGAAGATTTTTTCCATTCTTATTGAGTCGTTGGGGGATTAAATAAATAAAGAGGCTCTAGGTTAAGTGGAGCATCTTTATTTAGAAGAGCTTTTTGAAAGTAACTTAATGGACTTTTAGAAGAGAAAGTATCGAGCTTTAAAAAATCAGTAAATTTTGCTTTCGGCTCCATGGTAATGACTTGGTAATTGTTTTTATCCAAGTTAGCAGCTTCTGCAAGCATGTCAGTCACTTCATTTAATTGGTAGCCAGCGCCATCTATGTAGCCGATTTCTTGCGCTTTATCAGCCATAAATATTCCCGCTCCATAAACTTCAACTAATTGCTGCTTGCTAACTTGTGGCCTTGCATTTGTCACTATTGAAAGGAATTGCTCGTAGTTTGTGTTTAAAAGAGGAATGTACTCAGCATTTGCATTCTCGCCCCAAGGCTGAAATGGATTCATAGACGTTTTTCCTTTTCCGCGAGACATCGTCCAATTAGCAACACCTACTTTGTTCATAGTGTCTGATACATTAAAGAACATAATTAAAGTCCCGACAGACCCAATCATACTTGCATTAGAAGCATAAATTTTATCGGTAGCGCACGCAATTAGATAGCCGCCTGATGCACATAATCCTTCTACATAAGTATATACAGGGATTTGATGCGCTAGCGCATAATCTTTGATGGCATAATAAATAGACTCACTAGTGACTGCTCCACCACCTGGAGAATTCATATAGAGTAGAATTCCACGAACTTTATCTCCTTTTAGAGGACCTGTTGTGGATTCATTCAAAATAGAGCGAACTTCCTCTGTTGTAATTCCACCTGTAGATCCAATTGTCCCCTCTAAATCAATTCTAAGTAAGATAGGCTTATGCGAAGCAAAAGCATACTTGCGTCCGTTTGTTTCAGGGATTACGAAATCAAATGTTGTAGAATCTACCGTCTTTGCGCCTTTTCCAAGCCCAAATAGAACAAGTACTAAAAAAACAGCGATCATAATTCCAATGACTGAAAAAAAGGCAATGCAAAATGATCGAACAACTGAACTAAAAATAGACTCTCTAATTAACTTCATTGGATATCCCGGGGGCTTGAATGATTAAGAAAATGGAATTTATCATAAACAAAAGATTTATGAGAAGATTGAAAATCAAATCAATTTTAATAAGTCAG
>CAYGMF010000065.1:0-7417 GCA_964351075.1 uncultured bacterium | reverse complement strand
ATTTTCATTTCCTAAAACAGCTTGAACTTCATCCACATTTAAAGCGTATTGAGAAAGAACTGTTTTAAGCCTAGATTCAAAAAATGAGGTTAACTCTTTAAGAGATTCACCTTTTTTTTCTAAGTCAAAGTGATCTGCGCAAGCTAGGAGAATTTCATGCATTGGCAAGTGAAGACGATGCTCTATTAAAATACGGATAATACCAAAAGTCTGTCGCCTTAGCGCATAAGGATCTGAAGAAGAAGAGGGAAGACGCCCTGTTAAAAAACAAGAGAGTAAATTATCAATACGGTCAGCTAATGCAAATAGAAGACCCAGCTCAGTTTGAGGAAGCTTGTCTTCTTCAAAGCGAGGTAGCCAATGCTCTTCAATAGCCTTGGAAACCTCAGCAGGCTTTTTCTCCAATTTAGCGTAGTGACTTCCAATAATCCCTTGAAGCTCTGGAAACTCAAAGACGAGGTTTGAAGCTAAGTCCGCTTTTAATAGAGCTGCTGTTTTTTCTAACAGGTGGGGGTCAGCTGAGCTTTGTAGAAAAGGATTAAGTGCACTTGCATGTTTTAAAATACGATTTGATTTATGAGTTAAATTCCCAAGCTCCTTTTGAAAGGTCATTTGCTGAAGTTTGTCAACCATTTGCCCAAGACCTAAATTTAAATCTTGCTGGTAAACAAAAAGACCATCGGCAAGCCTTGGAGTTATTGCTTTTTCATGCCCATGTTTTATCTTCTTGTTAGGTTTGTTATCTAGACAAACGACAAAATTGGGAATTAAATGGTGGTTTGAATCCTCTAAAGGGAAATACCTTTGATGGACGATCATCACAAGTTTCAAAAGCTCTTTGGGGGCTTTTAAGTATTTAGTATCAAAAGATCCAACCATAAGCTGAGGGTATTCTGCTAAATAAAGAACCTCTTTTAAAACTGTTTCAACTTCTAAAGCTTTTGCCTTTAGTTTTGATTCAATTTTTTTGAGCTGATCTAAAATGGCTGTCCGTCTCTCCTCAGGATCAACAAGTACAAAGTGCTTTTTCATTAAAGAGAAGTAATCTTTAGCCTTTTTTAACGGGAAAGCTTTAGGTGAAAGAATAGGATGCCCTCTAAGCGTAGAAGAGGAAGAGATGCCTGCAATAGAGAAGTCAAAAGTTTGCGATCCATGAACCGCAACAAGAGAGGTTATCGGCCTTGGAAAAGGAACCTCTAAGTCCGACCAGATCATTTTTTGAGGAAAGTCTAAATTTAAAATCAAAGAAGGCAGCTTTTGAGAGAGTAAAGTATACGCGCTCAATGCAGGTTTTTGATCTGAAATAATCAGATAGTCGTGCCCGCCTTTCTCTTCGATCGAAAGCCCTTTAATCGAGCCCTTTTTAATCTCAAGTAGAGTCGCAGACTCTTTTTTTAATGCACTTAAAAAACCATATCCTAAGCGAGTAGGTTGACCCGAGTCATCAAAAGCTTTACTGACTAAAGGGCCTTTTTTGATAACACTCTTTTCTGGGATTCCCTCTTTTAAATCTTCTATGTAGGCAACAAGTCGTCTAGATGTTCCATAGGTCTTAATAGATCCGTGAACTAAACCCAATTCCTTTAAAGTCGAAGTTAAGTCTTTTTTAAGACTCCGTATTCCAATGGGGACAAAGGACTGAGGAAGTTCTTCGGTTCCTATTTCTAAAACGAAATCTTCTTGTTTGCTCACATTAAAAGATGGAGATCGAAGAGTAGGCATTTTTAAAGTCTCTTTATCTCTCTTCTTTAAAAGAGGAAAGCCCTTCTCTTTTCTATCTCCTAAATATTTTCTAGCTATCTGGCAAGAGAGTGCTCTTATACGATTGATGTAGCCTGTTCGCTCTGTTACAGAAATCACACCTCTAGCATCTAGTAGGTTAAAAGCGTGAGAGGCTTTCATGGTGAAGTCGTATGCAGGAATTGGCAATCCCTTTTTAATAAGCTCTAAAGCTTCTTGTTCAAAACCTTCGAAGTTTGATCGCCAAAGCTCAACATCGGCTTCTTCAAAGTTGTAGGTGCTCCACTCTACCTCGTTTTGATGGTAGATGTCACCGTAAGATAAATCGGCATTCCATTTTAAATCGTAGACGCTATCTACATTTTGCAAATACATAGCGAGTCGCTCAAGTCCATAGGTAATCTCACCCGTAATCGATTGAAGAGAAAGTCCTCCCATATTCTGGAAGTAGGTGAATTGAGAAACTTCCATACCATCAACTTGAACTTCCCAGCCCATTCCCCAAGCGCCGAGCGTTGGAGATTTCCAGTCATCGTGCACAAAGCGAATGTCATGCTCAGTTAAAGAGAGACCTAGCATCTTCAAGGAACCTAAGTAAAGTTCTTGAATATCAAGAGGAGCTGGCTTTAAAATCACTTGAAATTGAAAGTAATGCTGCAGTCTATTCGGGTTGTCCCCATAGCGTCCATCGGTAGGTCTTCGACTAGGTTCCACGTAAGCAGCTTTGTAAGGCTCAGGACCTAAAGACTTAAAAAACGTTGCAGGGTTAAAAGTTCCTGCCCCCATCTCTAAATCATAGCCGAACTGTATCGCGCAACCCTTTGCTGCCCAATATTCTGAAAGTTTTTGGATTATATCTTGAAAAAAAATCATGAAGCCATTTTAGTCGGAATAATTTTTATACTCAATATTTAAGTTTTTATTTGATGTGTAAAAAAATAGTTTTGCTTTTATCGGCTAAAATCAACTATGACCTAAGATATGGAAGAACCTGTTGAATTTACAAGAGAAGGCAGCTGGCAACGAATAAGTAGCCACTACAAAAAAGAGAGAGTTGAGGGGATGCCCAAAATCTCTGTGATTGTTCCTAGTTACAATCAAGCTCATGTGCTCATGGGGACCTTAGAGAGTATCTTTGAACAGAAAAATGTTGATTTTGAAATCATCTTAGTCGATGCGGGATCAGAAGATACAACCCATTCGCTTCTTCAAAAGTGTAAAGATAAAATAGCTCGCCTCTACTATGTCACCAAATACAATTTGCCCCTAATGGTCAATAAAGGAGTTTCTCTCTCTACAGGTCAATACATTGGGTATCTTTTCCCTGGGTATGTTTATTTAAATCCCTATAGTCTTTGTCAGATAGCCCGAACTGCTCAAGAAAATGACCACCCTGATTTTATTTATTCTGCAGACAACCACACAGAAGAAGCTTTTAAAAGCTATAGAGAAGCCTTTTCCGAATCACTCATTCAGATGCCCTCAAACTTTAGCATCTATCCTTTTAGTCATGCCTATTTAAAAAGGGGTTTTTTACCAACCTCTCCTTTCTGTATGTGGTTTAAAGCGGATACTTTTAAGGCGCAAGGGCAACTCAACTACCATTACTCATTTTCCAAAAGTATCTTTGACTTTCTTTGTCGTTTACATCGAAAAAAAGACATCCGTACTGCAACGACCTATTGGGCCATCTGTAATACAAACTGGAGTGATAAACGGATGTTAAATCTAGGAGCTCTTTTTGGACGTCTTTTAATTGTTTATAAATACTACGGTCTATTTGCAGCATTTCTCTGGTTCTTTAGAGATAAACCCATTCATCTCATCTCTTGGCTACTTCATTCCATAAGAAGAGTTTTTAAAGAGAGCTAATTCAAAAGAGAGATCTTGCACTTTTATCCCCTTTTTAGTTAGATTGTGCACCCTATTCAATGACTTTATAAAGGGAAATACTTATGGCAAAAAAACTGATGCGCGTTGCAGTAACTGGAGGAGCTGGGAATATCGCCTATAACTTGCTTTTTAGAATTGCAAGTGGTGAGATGCTTGGAGCTGATCAACCTGTTGCTCTACATATTCTAGAAATTCCAGAAGCTGTTCACATTCTTGATGGTGTGGCTATGGAACTTTATGATTGTGCATTTGATCCTCTTCAAGAAGTGATCTGCGGCTCAGACCCAGAAAAAATCTTTAAAGATGTAGATATTGCCATTTTAGTAGGCGCTAAACCTCGATCAAAAGGGATGGAGAGAAAAGATCTACTTATGGAAAATGGAAGAATTTTCATTGGACAGGGAAAAGCACTCAATGCAGTTGCTGCGCGTGATGTTCAGGTGTTGGTTGTTGGAAATCCATGCAATACAAACTGCTGGACGACTCTTAAATGTGCTCCTGATCTTCCAGCAAAAAACTTTCACGCAATGACTAGGCTAGATGAAAATAGAGGGCGTTATCATTTAGCTCATAAAGCTAAGGTCCCCCTATCTGAAGTTGAAAATTTTACAATTTGGGGAAATCACTCAGCTACTCAAGTTCCTGACATTGTCAATACAACAATTTCGAAGAAACCTATTCAAGAGGCTATTAAAGACGCGCACTGGCTTCAAAATGACTTTTTTAAACACCTTCAGCAACGAGGAGCTCAGATTATTGAAGCGCGAGGAAAATCATCTGCTGCGTCCGCTGCAAGCTCAGCAATTGACGCTATTCAATCCATATTGAAGCCAACTCCATCTGGAAGCTGGTCTTCGGACTGCGTACTGAGTAATGGCAACCCTTACGGAATAGCAGATGACTTAATCTTTTCTTTTCCCTGCGTAAGTCATGGACAAGGAAAGTGGGATTTTGCAAAAGGGCTTAAGCTAGATCCTTTTTTAGAGGAAAAGCTTAGACTTACTGAAAAAGAACTGTTAGAAGAAAGAGAAGTAATGTTGACGATTTTAAAGGGGGAAAAATGAACAAAGTTATCTTTGAGGTAACCGAAGAACATCTAGAAACAGGATTAAGAGGCTATCCGGTAGGCTACTGTACGACCTCTTTTGTAGACCCTCAAAAGGGGCTTTTCTATATCGATGAGCCTATTTCAAAATTAGGAAATGATGAGCCTATTGATGTGATTCACATGCTCTTAAATGGACGCAAGGGAAGCTCAAATGAAATTAATCACTTCTTTGATGATTTAAAGAAAAGAGCCCATCTATCTCCTAAAGTCTTGCAAGCAATTCAAGCCTTGCCAAAAGAGGGGCATCCGATGAAACTCTTTTCTTCTGCCATTTTGATTGCAGGAATGCTTGAGTGCAAAGAAGACTATAAAGAAGATTGCTTGAATATTATTGCAAAAATTCCGCTGATTGCAGCGTCTGTAATCTCTCATCATGCAGGTTGGTCCCTTGGAAAGAATAACCCTGAGGCTGGTTACATAGAAAACTTCAATGAGCTCCTCAATATTCCAAATACAAACAAAGAAGAGCTTCTGCGAATTTTCAAAGTCTTTAATATTTTGCACTACGATCACGGAGGAGGGAACCTTTCGGCTTTTGTTGGAAAGTCTGTTGCTTCTGGACTCGAAGATATTTATGGATCACTTGCATCGAGCATGTGCGCTTTAGCAGGGCCAAGACATGGAAAAGCAAATCAAGATTGTCTTGAATTCACAAAGCTTATGCTGGAACACTTAGGGGATAATGCTACTCAAGAAGAAGTCGAAGATCTACTTCGTGAAAAGCTTAAGAAAAAAGAACTTGTTTTTGGCTTTGGCCACGCTGTTTTACGTGTCGAAGATCCAAGAGCGTCGATTTTTTATGAGCTAGCTTCAAAGCACTACTCAGATCATCCTTTGATCCGTATGGCCATGCTCTTAAGAGAGGCCGGTCCCAAGGTGCTTAAAGAAAATCCCAAAGTTTCAAACCCCTATCCTAATGTAGATGCGATCTCAGGAGCCCTTTTAACAGCTGCTGGTTTTTCATTCCCTGAATATTATACCGTTATGTTTGGAATGTCGCGCATCGTTGGAATCGCAATCCAAATTGTATATGAGAGATGCGAGGCAAGAGAGGGCAAAGGGGTTGCTATTTATCGACCTAAATACTTTTACAAAGGTACACCATGAATACACAAACTCTAGAAAAACTCTTTCAAAAGGCATGGACAACGCTTGATAAAAAGAAACTTATTCTTGCTTTTTTCACCCTTTGCTTCTGTGGTCTGTTAGTTGTATTTTCTCGAGTTTTGGCTATAGGATCAGGACAGTGGGTAGCGCTAAGTTTAAGCTTTCTTCCTGTCTTTGCATCTTCCAGTCTTTTGTTTGCTCTAGGTATTCTCTTAGTTAAAATGTATGTAAATGAAGCAAATGGGGGGAATATCTCCTTTTCTCAACTCATGATTCAAGCCTGGAAACCTATTGTTTCCATCTGCTATATTACTCTCCCTCTTTTCTTAGTCTATCTCTGTGCTTGGTTAGTGCTAGGGATCTTTTTTTTACTTAAGGCTATCCCAGGAATCGGAGATATAGTCGGTGTCTTTTTATCATTTGGCCCCTTTATTTTGATCTTGACCTCTTTATTTTTAGTCTTTTTAAACGTCGCAATCCTTTTTTTTATGGCCCCCTCAATTGCTCTAAAAGAACATTTAGATATCAAACTTTGGAAAGAAGTTGGGCTAAAATTGAAAAAGCATGTTTTTGCAAACCTTGCTTTTCTAACCATTGCTTCTATGCCTATTTTATTTATCTTAAGTTTTTTAATAGGAGCTGCCTATTTAACTAAATTAAGCTACTTCTCTTCAACAAATCCTCTCTTTGTTGGACTCTCTTGGTTCTTTCTAATGCTCCCTTTTAATGCCTTGCTAACACCCTTCATTGTTTTCTTTTTTAACTTTGCAACAGAAACCCATTTTTTCTTAAATGAACTTCCGCAAGAAGATAAGCTTGTCAAAAACCCTGTTAATTCTGTATAGGTGAATTTCACAGGAGTATCAATATGCGCAATTTAGTTTTAGCTTTTTTAACCACCCTTTCCTTTGGACTTTATGCACAAACAAGTAGTGCAACCCAGCAGCCAGCCTACTGGCTTGTTCAAAAAGTCTATGTAAAAGCCAATGCTACACAAGAGTATGAGCTCAATATCAAAAAGCTTGTCATGAGCTTGCAAGTGGGTTCTAAGGGGTGTTCACCATTTAATTGGTTCACTTTTGTAACTCCTGATCAAGCTGTCTACACTTATGTGACTCCTGTCATGGACTTTATACATCTTCAATCGATCTATCAAGCGATGAGCAATCAATCCAGTGTTCTTTCTCAACTCCACCAATCAATTTCAGGTGCAGTGAATAGCTACGACGTAAGCTTCTTAATGTCTTTAAATAACCTCTCTTATCAGCCTGCGCAAGGGGGGTGTGTTCAACCGTATAATATCATTGAGAATCTAGATGTTATTCCAGGACAAGAAGCGAACTTTGAAAAAATGTTATCTACCTGGGTGAGTGGAGCATCAGGAAGTTCAGGATGGTCCGTTTTTGTCACTTTAATAGGGCCTAATCAACCACAATACTCCATCGTTTATAATGGAGCTTCTTTAAGCTCTTTTCAAAATCAATTTGCTCAGCAGTCTAAAAATTTCGCTGCTGGACAAGGGTTTGGAATTTTAAGAGGGTACTCTTGGAGTTCCAATGTTTATGTGCC
>CAYGMF010000064.1:4387-7639 GCA_964351075.1 uncultured bacterium | reverse complement strand
CAACTTAACCTATTTTCTCAGATCGATCAAGATTGGGTCTTTCATCCCAAAGGGAAACTCGCTCTAAAAAATCTTCAAGAGCAAATGAACACCCTTTTTGATGAATTTGGGTTTCAAGAAATTCATTGCCCAGCCTTTTCAGAAAAACTTTTTGATCGTGTTTTAGAGCAGATAAGTTCAAAGAATGCTTTGCCTTGTAGAATAATGAGCTGGACTCAAAACCCAAAAAGCAAGTCAAATCCTTTTTTAAAAGGGCTCTTTACTCTCTCAAATGGGACTCAAAATAACTTTAGAGTTCTCCTTGAACCTCAACAACTTCTTGAAGAATGTATTTATTGCTTGAAATTCTACTCGAAAATCATTAAAATTTTGGGCTTTTCTTATGAGGTAGATTATTCCTGTAAAAAGAAGGCCTTCTCAATAGAAAAAGCACTGGAAGAATGTGGCCTTCAAGCACACTTACTTGAGGGTAATAAAAGTGATCGTATTGACTTTAGGCTCCTAGACAAATGGGGGAGAAGCTTTGTCACTTTGTCCTTAGAGCTAGAAGAACTCTTTGATAGAGACCTTCTCAAAGGATCATGCAGTCTTTCTTTAGAAAAGCTTGTAGCTTGGCTTATTGAAGAAAATAGGGGGGAGTTACCAGAAAGTATTCGCCCACTAGAAGTAAGAATATTGCCACTACAAGGAACAGAGAAGTTTGTGGAAGGTGTTGCGGAGTATTTTAAGGAAAATAAAATATTCGTAACAGTAGACAAGACAGAAGAAAAGTTAGACTCAAAGCTCTATAGAGCTTTTAAAGAACAGCTTCCATACATTGCAATCGTTGGAAAACGAGAAGCAGAAACAGGCAAGCTGACCCTTAGGAAGGGAACTTGCAGGAAGGAAAATTGGTTGACCAAAGAAGAACTTCTGCAAGAGTTAAGAACATGAAAATAGAGAGCAATATTGAGAGTTAATCATCAAATACGAGTGCCACAAATTCGACTCATTGGGAGCGATGGAAAACAGGTAGGACTTGTAGATACAGAAAAAGCCCTGGAAATGGCTCGAGATGAAGGATTAGATCTCGTTGAAGTTGTAGCTAAATCGAACCCTCCTGTTTGTAAGCTTGTCGATTATGGAAAATTTAGATACGACCAGACGAAAAGAAAGAAAGAGGGGAAGAAGCTTCTTCATCAAGTAAAAGTTAAAGAAATAAAATTTAAACCCAATATCGACACTCACGATTTGGAATTTAAGTTAAATAAAGCTCGAGTCTTCCTGCAGAAGGGCGATAAAGTCCGCGTTGTCTGTACCTTTAGGGGAAGAGAAATGCTCCATAAGGAAATAGGGCATCAAGTTTTTGAAAAAGTATGTAAGGATTTAACGGAGTTTGGGACTTTAGAAAGTCCTGCTAAACAGTTAGGAAGGACACTTTCAGCTGTAGTAGCTCCGCTTCAATCCGCAACAAAAAAAGTGAATTAAAGGAGAAAATTGTGCCTAAAATGAAAACCAAAAAGGCTGTTGCATCCAGGTTTTCCCTGACTGGAACAGGGAAGCTTAAGAGAACGAAGCCCGGAAAACGCCACATCTTAACGAAAAAAACGTCCAAGCGTAAAAGACAATTAAAGCAACCAGGCCTTGTTCATGATGCTCAATTAAAAATGTACAAACGTATGATGGGAGTCGGTTAAAATGGTAAGAGTTACAAATGCAGTTGCGTCTAGAAAACGTAAGAAAAGAATTTTTAAAAAGGCAAAAGGGTTTGTTGGAGATCGTAAGAATCACTTAAGACTGACCTCTGATGCTGTAATGCGTGCGATGGCCTTTAACTACCGTCACCGTAAACATAACAAGAGAAACTTCAGATCTCTTTGGATCGTAAGAATTGCAATTGCTTCTAAAATCAATGGCATCTCTTATAGTAAAATGATCGATGGCCTTAAAAAAGCTGGATGTGATATCAACCGAAAAATGCTTGCTGATCTAGCTGTTCATGATCCAGATTGTTTTGCACAAGTTGCAAATACCGCGAAAATGGCACTAGCTTCCTAAAAAAAAGGAATAGGTCCCAATGGATGAGGCCATAAAAAAAATTAAAGAGGATTTCGACTCTCAGCTTGAAAAAGCAACCTCTTCCTCTGAAATTGATCAAATTAAAGTTCGATTTCTAGGTAAAAAAGGTCCCATCCAAGATCTCATGCGCTCTTTAAAAGAGGTTTCTAAAGAAGAGCGCCCTCAAATCGGAAAACTCATCAACGAGCTCAAAGTAGACCTCACAAAGTCTTGTCACCATACCTTTGAGTCTCTCTTGCTTCAAGAAGAGAAAATCAAATTACAAACTCAAAAAGTAGATGTCACCCTTCCAGGAAAAAGAAGGTTTCAAGGACGATCACACCCCATTACTAAAGTCGTAGGCGAAATCCTCGAGATCTTTAAAGAAATGGGATTTTCTGTTCAGTATGGACCCAATATAGAGTCTGACTATTATAACTTTGAATCTCTAAATTTTGCAGCTGATCACCCTGCAAGAGATATGCAAGACACCTTCTATTTCTCAAAGGATATGCTCCTTAGAACCCACACATCCAACATTCAAACAAGGCTCATGGAAAGAGAAGAACTCCCTCTTAGAGTAGCTTGTCCTGGAAAAGCGTTTAGAAATGAAAACATCTCTGCAAGATCCCATGTTTTTTTCCATCAGATAGAAGGGGTTTATATCGACAAAAATGTCACCTTTGGAGATTTACTCGCTACCCTGAAAACGTTCTTCACCAAAATCTTTAAAAGAGAAATTAAAATGCGCTTTAGAGCCAGTTACTTTCCTTTTGTAGAGCCTGGCCTTGAAGTTGATATAGAATGCCTTGTTTGCAGCGCTAAGGGTTGCAAGATCTGTAAAGAGACAGGTTGGCTAGAAGTAGCGGGTGCAGGAATGATCCACCCCAACGTTTTAAAAGCGGGTAAGATCGATCCTGAAGAATATAGCGGCTTTGCATGGGGCTTTGGGGTAGAGCGCCTCCAAATGCTTCTCTACAACATCAAAGACATCAGACTCTTTACCGATAACGATATTAGATTCCTTTCACAATTTTAAAGATTAGTGTTTTATTTCTTGATTCAAACTTGGATAATTAGATAAACTATCCATTCAATTTTTTGGAAGAGTGGCAGAGTGGCCGAATGCGACTGTCTTGAAAACAGTTGACCTTCACGGGTCCGGGGGTTCGAATCCCTCCTCTTCCGAATTTTAACCTTCTCACTTCTTTCCAA
>CAYGMF010000064.1:1890-4287 GCA_964351075.1 uncultured bacterium | reverse complement strand
GTATAATTCTATAGACCAGAAAAAAGCCGAGTTAGATCATTTTAGACCTCTTCCAAGAGAACTTGTTAGTAATCTTGAAGATTGGTTTAGAGTTGAATTGACCTACACGAGCAATGCCCTTG
Organism: uncultured bacterium; assembly: GCA_964351075.1. Taxonomy (GTDB): domain Bacteria; phylum Chlamydiota; class Chlamydiia; order Chlamydiales; family JAAZZY01; genus JAJACV01. The sequence continues at coordinate 4,165 of CAYGMF010000064.1, read as the reverse complement.
AAGGAAATACTCTAACACGTCAAGAAACCTTCCTTGTTGTAGAAAAGGGAATTACTGTGGGGGGTAAGTCACTTCAGGAGCACCTTGAAGCAACAAATCATGACAAGGCTTTAGATTACATCCACAAAATTGCCAAAAAAAAATCACAAAAAATCACCCTAGCTGATCTATTTCAGATCCACCAAACTATTTTGAAAGGGATAGGTGACGATAATGCTGGAATGTATAGAAATATGGCAGCTAGGATAGCTGGCTCAAGGGTTGTGTTGCCCAATCCGAGAAAAATACCTGATTTGATGGATGGATTTATGGATTGGCTACAAAAATCATCAAAAATACATCCAGCAAAACTAGCTGCTGAAGCTCACTATAGACTGGTGACGATTCATCCTTTTGTAGACGGAAATGGAAGAGGTGCTAGATTGTTAATGAACCTTATCTTAATCATGCACGGATACCCACCAGCGATTATCAGTAAAAGAGACAGACTTACGTATTTGAATAGCCTTGAAAAAGCGCGATTAGGGGGCTCTCTGGATGATTACCATATACTTATAACAAAATGTATTGGAAGGTCTTTAGACATTTATCTAAAGGCTTTAAAGGGAACAGAGACGAAATTTGCACCACAAACAAATGAATTAATGAAGATAGGGGAACTTGCTAAAAGGGCTAAAGAGACTGTTCCAACAATCAGGCATTGGACAAAGCTGGAGCTTCTTCAAGCAAGAGAAGTAACAGATTCGGGCTATTTTTTATATGAGGCCTCTATGTTGAAAAAAATTGAAGAGATCAAACGCTTAAAAGAAAAGCGGTTTACTTTAGAAGAAATTAAAAATAAGCTAAAGGGCTATTGATTTTTAATATTAGCTAGAAGAAACAACTCAATTTTAAAAGTGAAGCCAGTTTGTACTTTAAAAATAATATATGCAGAATAATCTGGAGCTATTTCTAATCCTATAATTTATTTGGAAAATGAGAAATGCCTATTAGAAAAGAAAAACTAGATGCTCTTAATCAAAGGATGAATGAACTTGGGGTTTTTGAAGAAGATCTCATTGAAAAGTTCATCCTAGGCTCAGGAAAAGGGGGACAAAAGGTCAATAAAAGTGCATCCTGCGTCTATCTTAAGCACATTCCAACTAAGATTGAAGTGAAGTGCCAACAAAGTCGCTCACGTGAGATGAATCGCTTTCTTGCGCGAAGAAAGATTTGTGAGCAAGTCGCCTCAAAAATCCAATTAGAAAAAACAGAAAAGCAAGAAAAAATTGAAAAGATTAGGCGACAGAAAAAAAAGCGCTCCAAACGAGCAAAAGAAAAAATTCTTCAAGAAAAGAAAAAGCGCTCAGAGATCAAATCTCATAGATCCTCACCTAAACAAGACGATAGTACGATGTAACGTAAAAATTAGATGAGTAAATTACGTTAAACTGTAAAATACCTACTGTAAAGTGCAGATAATAAGGCGCTAGGGTTGTTTAGTTTCTGACAGGCGCATTTTCTTTTAATTCCTGAAACCTACCTATAATTAGAGGTTTATTATGATTCCATGAAAATTCAAACTCTGAGTTTAAATTTTCATGGGATTGAAACTTTTTAAAATAATAAAGTTGAATCCTTTCTTTTTAGCGACAAATTTCGGCTTAAAATGTCGTAAAAAAACTTGAAAGAGATTAATTCTGCTTATATGACAAAATAATGGATGAAATGTCGTAAAAATGTCTTAAAAATAAAGGAGTCTCCAAGTGAATGAATTTGACCAATTAGTTTCAAAAATTGAAGACCTCATGAACAAAAAACCTCATGTAGTCGTTGCAATATCTGGATTTGGGGGATCGGGTAAATCTCATCTAGCGGATAGGCTTCGAGATCACTTTAACCTTAAAGAAAATCAAATGGTTTGTATTGATAAGCTATATGGCCCTAACCCTGACGGTCCAGGCATTTTTGATCAGAGCAATTGGCCTCTTATTAATCGCATTCTTGATGATGTCGTTGCAGGTAAAAGACTCCAGTACCAAGGAAAAGATTGGAGGGGAAACATTCTGCATATTGATGAAGAGTTACCAAGAGTGGTTATCTTTGAAGGTATAAGACTGTTGCAACCTAAACTCATGCCTAGTTTTGACATTAGCGTTTGGATGAATTGTCCTCAAGATTTCGCTATGGCGCGTGCAAAAAAAAGAGATCGCTCACAAGGAGAACCTCCTGAGATGGTAAACCGATGGGACACAGACTGGGGACCCAAAGATAAGTTATACTTTGATACTTATCG
>CAYGMF010000064.1:0-1790 GCA_964351075.1 uncultured bacterium | reverse complement strand
TGGTCACGTGGTCTTCATGGCGATTGCCCTAAAGGAGAAGAAAGTCGAAAAGAGGGGAGTAGTACAGCGCCACTTGGAATTTATTCCATTGATTCTGTTTTTGGTCTTAATCCTTTAAGAGCAGAGAAATCTTACGACCTTCCCTATATTCATTTCACTTCATCAGTCTTTGCTGTCGATGACGTTAAATCCAAGTACTACAATTTAATTGTAGACGCTAATGTTGTAGAAAAAGATTGGGATAGTGCTGAGGATATGAGTAAAATTCCAGGTTATAAATATGGGGCAGTTGTTGGGTTTAACTCTGACCCTATTGATAAAGAAGCAGGCTCAGCTATTTTCTTGCATGTATGGAGAGCTCCAGGATACCCTACAGCGGGTTGCACGGCAATGTCTGAAATAGACATGCACAAGGTTGCAAAGTGGTTTAGAAGTGCAGCCAAGCCGGTTATTGTTCAAATGACACAATCAGATTATCTGAAATATAAAGAGAGCTGGAACTTGCCAGAAGTTACATTAGATTATTAAGGTTCATATGAAAGTCATCAATATAAATAGCCCCAAAAGCTACCTTTTAAGGCAAAAAACAACAGATATTCAAGAAAATGAATTTCCTTTAGCTCAAGAAATTGCAGATCAACTTTTGGCGGCTCTTGAGCCGTATTTTCCAGCTGCTGGCCTAGCAGCTCCTCAAATAGGCTTAGATCGGTCCATTTTTATTGTAAGCTTTGATAGAGATCCTAAAAATTTAGAAGCTGTAATTAATCCAACATTTTCCCCGTTGAATGAAGAAAAAGAACATGTCTGGGAGGGCTGCATTTCCTGCATGACTGATGAAGGGGTATTTAAGATTGCAAAAGTATTTCGATATAAAACCATTCGGGTAAGTTATTTTAATATTAAAGGGGAAAAAATAGAGAAGACTTTGGAAGGATTTGCAGCTAAAGCTTTTCAACATGAGACGGATCATTTACGCGGCATTATTAATATTGAGCGAGAAGGTGCTCTTGTAAAGTCTTTTGAAACAGAAGAATCTTTTAGGGCATTTATGACACTGATTAAAAAAAGAGATGCGGATTCTTACAAAAAGCCTCAGTAATGTTGAGTAACTCAGCTATTTTCTTGTATGAAGGTTCATATGCAAGACTTCAAAAAAAGATACTCTTGATCACAAAATCACAAATTAGCTACACCAAAAAAAAACAGCAGGAAGGTCTTATGCTAAAATTTGTATTCACGACTCTTATCTTTTTGAGCTGTAAGCTCTCAGCTCTTGATCCTGAACAAGCTTTAGAAAAACTGGTGCAAGGCAATACTCGCTTTCAGCTAAATAAATTGACTTCCCAAGATCAAACTACAAATAGAAGAGAGGAGCTCATAGATAACCAGGCTCCCTTCGCTGTTATTGTAGCCTGTGCAGATTCTAGAGTGGCACCTGAGATTATCTTTGACCAAGCAATAGGGGACTTATTTGTTGTCAGAGTCGCAGGTAACGTTGTAGGCCCTTTTGAAATGGAAAGTATTCAGTATGCTGTGGATGCACTCGGCTCTTCGTGCATTCTTGTGGTGGGACATAAAAACTGTGGGGCTGTAAATGCTGTTGTGCAGAATCAAATACAAGACATTCCTTATATCGCTCAAATGATTAACCCCTCAGTTACTAGAGCAAAGTCAATAAATCCTCCAAACCTACTTAAAACATCTATCGAGTTCAATGCAGAAGCAATGAGCAAGCTTGTAGGTGAATCTTTAATTATTAAGTACTTTATCTCTCAAGGAAAAGTTAAAGT
>CAYGMF010000063.1:0-8033 GCA_964351075.1 uncultured bacterium | reverse complement strand
AGGTTGGTTTTTATGACACAAATTTCAAACAATACAAATTCAGATGTTAATGTTATCTATACACCTGATGCTCCAAATTCAATCGCTCCTTATTCACAAGGGTTCGCTGTACAAAACGCTACAGACAAGAAGATTGTTTTTACTGCAGGACAAATCGGTATGTTTCCTGCTAATCACCCGAATGCTGGCAAGCTCGTTTCAGAAGACGCAGCAGGTCAAGCTAAGCAAACACTTCAAAATGTAAAGAATGTTGTAGAAGCGGGCGGGCGCACTCTTGCTAATATCGTTTCTGTCACTGTTTACATCACAGACTTCAACGACTATGGCGCTCTAAACAAAGAATATGCAGCAGCTTTTGAAGCGGCTAACGTTCTTCCTGAGAACCTTCCAGCACGTGCTGTTGTTCAAGTAGCGGGTCTACCTAAAGGCGCTAAAATTGAAATGCAAGCTATTGCTGTAAAAGCATAATCTAAAAAGAATTGATTTTCTATAGCCCAGCTCCCTAAGGAACTGGGCTTTTTTTTGCTACTGAAAGGTCTAATGAGTCAACCCTCTATTGGATCACTATAAGGATGCTCAAACTCAAACCCCATAAGTTTAATCTTTTGATTACTAACCCTTTTATTTCCTTTATGAGAATTCTGCTTAAGAGGACCAAACTCAACAGGTTTGAGTTTTAAAAACTCGCACCATTTATCATAAAATTCTCTGCGGGTTAAATGACTATCATTACAAAGATTGAAAACCCCACTAGCTTTATGCTGAATAGCCCAGGTTATTGCTCGAATCACATCGCTCACATGAATCAAGTTTGTGAAATTCTCAGGATGGGTAGTCAGTGACGACCCGCTAAGCTTTTCTATTCTCTTTTCAATCGCTTTATCTAGCCCGTAAATTTCTCCTAGTCTAAAGAGACAAGGTTTTATAGAGCGAGGAAGTCTATTGAGGTAGACTTTTTCAGCATCTACTAATATTTGCTGGTTTAGATTAATAGGCTCCAGAGGGTGACTCTCATTTACCCAGTTTCCTTTTTTTTCTCCATAGACCGAACAGCTACTGGTGTAAATAACTTGTTTAATGTGTGTGTTTTCAGCAAGCGCTTCTTGTACCTTTAGAGCAATTTGCAAATAGGCTTTTTCATATTCTTCAGAGTTTTTGGGAGCCGCGCAAACAACAAGAACATCTTGATGAGTTAAATGCTTTTTTAATGAGGTCTTTTCATCTAATAGCACTACTTGGTTAGAAATGGACTCAAGCTTCTTTATTTTAGAAACAGAGGTTGTACTCACTGTAATAACGTTTCCTTTCTGCTTGAGATCCTTTGCCAGATGAGACCCCACAAAGCCACAGCCTAGAATAAAAATATTCATGATTTTCCTCCTTTCCCACAAAATGGGCAATAAGTCCAATATTTTTCAAGTTCTTCATTGCAACTGGGGCAATGATCGTCATCCCTTTCGTGCCAACGATCTCCTTTATGATAGAGCACTTGCCCGATGATCACAAGCACTGGAATGGTCGTAAGAATTTGTTTAGATAAGAAGATAATGGAGCGTTCAAAGTAAGCAGTAAAACCCAGAATACCAAAACCAATAGCCAAAAGAATGTTATAGAGAAGTGAAATATCACGAACTTCTTTATGAACATGAATCCTATAAATCTGAAACCAGTATCCAACTGATAAAATAAGTATTGCGATCCACGAAATAATATCTAAGAACATTTTTTCAAATCCTGTGTTGTGTCTGAAAAAAGAACCTTCTTTTTTTTGCGTTCTTTTTTTTAGGATCCTTGCAGCTCTCAAGCGTTGCAGAAGGATTTTTTTTAAGCATTTTGTAAGTGGTGGCCCGGACTTTAGAGTCGGGCAAACCCACAGTTTCATTTTCAAGAGCAAACATCTCTTTAGGATGCTTTGAAATCTGATCCATCGAGCCGTACAGCGTTTTAAAGTTCACTATTTGCTCAGCATCTGTAAATAAAACAATATCTCGATTGCTACATCCCTCTAAACCCTTTAAATACTGGTTCTTCACAAACCGATCAGAACCCTGATCGAAGCTATTCTCTTTAAAAGTATTCGTTGTGATATAAATAATTTTTTCAGGGTATGCTTTCAAAAGAGCTTGTTTTTCTTTCTCTAATACTTCCTGGTTTTGAGTCGCTTGCACAATAACGAATCGATCAATATATTTAGACTCAATATCTAGCCTAGATTTCAACTGCTCGTAGTCTCCTTCATAGAGAAAGCAGTTGTAAATCATAGGACGTCCCTTTTCATTTTGATAGGCTCTGTAAACCAAAGTGGTAAGTAGCGTTGAAAAGACTACAAAAATAGCTAGAAAGCCCGTATAAAATGATTTGCTCAACATAGTATTTGGATAAAAATTTTACTGTTTATTTTTTTGTATACTATTTGCATTATGAATAAAACAAACTTTTGAGGAAAAATGAAACATTCTAAAGAGTATATTCAAATTGTAGATGAAGCTAAGGCGAAAATTCGAGAAATAAGCTGCCAGGATCTCCACTCTTTACTAGAGACTAAAAAAACCATCTTGATCGATGTTAGAGAAAATCCTGAATGGGACCTTGGACACCTCCCACACGCTATTCACCTATCTAAAGGGCTCATAGAGAGAGACATTCATCAGAAAGGTTTCAAAAAAGAGGAGCAGATCATCCTTTACTGCTCAGGTGGATTTAGATCAGCGCTTGCAGGAGCAAATCTTAAGCAAATGGGATACACACATGTTTTCTCTCTTAAGGGCGGCTTTAAAGAGTGGCTGCGCTTAAAACTTCCTATATCAGTCTAAATATCACTCAAAATCAACTCAATATTCTCATTATTCATCTTCAAAAGAGAAACAGACTGCTCAACACTACATTTTTTTTCAAGCATCGTTAATACGAGCTTCGCTGGAGCAGGCACATGTTTCCCTAGCTGTAGCTCAGCAAGTTCCTTATACTTCAAAGCGCGAGTAACATACTGAAAGAGAAAATCATAGTCACATGTAACTCCTTCATGATGCGCTGCATAAATTTCTTGAATAATGCGAATACTTCGATCTATAAATTTGTTATTAGAGGCTTTTAGATCAATCATAATATTCCCATAGACTTTGTTCATTCCGATCATTGCCCCATTTGAGATTAAGTTTAAGACTTGTTTCAAAGTGAGCGTCTTGATAATGCCCAGAGGGTCATAAGGAATATCTGAAACAATAAGCGCAAGGTCCATTTGATCTAAATAAGAGACGAAGGTTGTATCTAGAGGAGCGTTTTCTTCTTCTAAAACGATCATAACTGTCTTCAATCCTTTGTCCTTAGCTTTTACAAGTTCTAATGCTAAATTTAGGATTTTATTAGATTCAAGTGAAGTTGAGAAAACTCCGATAATTAGGTTTTTAGATGAAATGGTTCTACCTGCATATTCTCCATAACCTCCCTCTTTCATCGAGAGGAGAATCTCCGAAACTTCGTTAAGTTCATCTACATAAATGTCCCGCCCAATCATTTTTTTCCAGCTCTCAATATTAGAATAGTCGCCCGCCATATAAGCTCTATACTCAGCTTTTTTCTTTCCCCTCTCCTCTATTGATCTAGGTGGATTAGAAGAAAAGGTCGGGGGAGTTTCTGTTGAGTCTACCACTACTTCACGCAAACAATCCTCCGAAGCTAGAAAAGAGACATAACCTTGGTAAGTTTCATCACACCCTTTCCAGAAATTAGCATCTTCATCTGAAAAAACATCTATTTGCATTTCAACGATCTCTTGAACGGAAGGTAGCAAGCAGACCACCCGGTCCCACGATTCTTTTAACCTTCTAATTTCTCTTTGTCCTCGCTTTTTTTCTACACCATTTACTTTTTCTGTTAGATTTAACAAGACCTCATTGAGCACTATTCCCCAAACAAGCTCTCCGATTGATGCAGCCTGGAGCCTAGTTGAGCCTGAGATAGTCTGTGGACCTATGTCAATACAAATTGAATTTATGCAACTTTTTTTGAAAAGATTTTCAGTCTTAGTAGGTACATTTTTTGAATTATGAAAATAGTAACAATGAGCCTTTGCATCTTGCGCTGCTTTCCCTGCTCCTATGTTAAAATTAGCTGACCCACTTGCTGAAATTAAAACGACGACATCTCTGGAGGTTAAAGCAACTTTCTGCATTGCCTCATAACCAAGCACCTCTAAATCTTCATATTTTTCTTTTGCCTTGACAAAGGCTCTAGCTCCTCCTGCAATAATACCTTGAATAGAGTTTTCAAACTCAAGGGCATTCAAGTTATTTTCTTCCATCCAATACTTTTTCCATTTAGCAGCTAGATCTACAGCGATTCTACCACTAGCGCCGGAGCCTACAAAAAAGACTCGCCCTCCCCCCTTTATTTTTTTAATAAGTTTCTGGGAAATCTTTTCATAATATTGATCTACAAATTTCTCAGATCCAGCTATCACACTGTAATCCAATTTTTGCATCAGCTTCAATCCTTCTAGGTGATCACGATGAAATGTGTGACTAAGCGTCTTAGAGTCACTATGGTGTTTTTCAGTTGTTATAAACTCTCTGTTATAATCAGAATGATAATCTATAGAATGCACCTCTTCTACTAGAGGAAGCGAAGTTAGGCTTTGATATTCATCACTTTTAGATAGCCTTAGTTTTTCTTGTACAACTAAAGTGGGCACCATTTGCTCTGAAATGTTAATTAAAAGGGGTCTAGTTCCCTTATTAAGCTTTTGCATTAAAGGGGATTTGCAAACGAGTTTAAGAAAAGCTTCCGTATTAGTATTCTGGAAAAGACCGCCTATTAGATAGGTTAAACAATGTTTTATTTCTGTATCTTGCACCCCACTTGCCAGTAAGTCTCCAAGCTCATTAGCTGCCATTTCAACTATTTGGTAAGCTACTTCATCCCCTTTCCAAGCCTCTTGAAAAACTAAAGGTGCTATTGAAGCTATTTTTCCTGGAGACTCTTGATTTCCGTTTATTGGCCCTATTAAATCTATTGCAGATTCTACATTGAACAATTTTTTAATGAGTGGCGTGAGCGAAGTTTGCTGTCCGTAGAGGTATTCTTCCTGGATGCTCGCTTTAATCGCTCTAAGGCCAACCTCATAGCCACTTCCGTCATCTCCAATTCGGTAACCAAGTCCGCCAAATCGTTTTACCTTTCCTTCTTCTTTTACAAAGCAAATTGAACCTGTCCCCCCTATTAAGACAGCCCCAGAGTCGCCCAAAAGCTCTATAGCTAAACCTGCATCCGTATAAATGGAGATATTCTCTGGTGCAAAACCTAAGTCTTTAATAACTTCAGTCATCTCACATTTATGATTTTCGCGCCCAACTCCTGCGAACCCTCCTATGAAGGTACTTTGAGGTAAGATATTCTCTACTTTTGTCTTTTCAGCCCCTACTTTCAAACCATTGAGCAGCTCTTTTAAAACGCGTTCAACCCCCTCTTTTCCAACAACAACAACGTTAGAGCAGTCACCTTGCAAAAGTAAGGAATCTTCTCCTTCCTTATGGAGCACCAGGGGCTGACCTTTAGAATTTAAAATCTGAAGAGCTGTTTTAGTCCCCCCTCCATCTACACAAAAAATATACTCTGCACTTTTAATTTGATCCAAAATTTCACGCTCACTTGCCTCTAAGCTGAAAAAGGCACATACCATCATAAGTATCGTTAAACAAAATTTGGAGAAGCTAATCCTATCTACCATCTTGACATTCCTTGTTTTGGCTTGGTTTTTATCGATTAAAGTTGAATAACTTTTTACGCTCTTAATATAATCTTTACAAGAAAATTGTCTTCAGGCACTTTTCAAAGCCATGTGTTTTTCTAGATTAGACCCCAATATGAATGCTGATGCTAAACGTTTAAAGGACTTTCAAAGAATACCAGGAGTCGGTAAAAGCATTGCCCAAGATTTTGTGGATTTAGGATTTAACTCCAGCTCTGAGCTTGCGGATCAAAATCCTGATGAGCTCTACGACAGGCTCAACAAATTAAAAGGGCAAAAGACTTGCAGGTGTATGCTCTACGTATTTAGATGCGCAATTTACTTTATTTCACACAAAGAGCATGACCCCATCCTCCTTAACTGGTGGATGTGGAAAGATCCTCTATAGAAGGCTTGCTTTCTTTATTTTACCAGAACCATAGATGTTCGATTCAATTTGAGGGGTGCCTTTATACTCAACATCTCCACTTCCATAAATCGTAACATTCATTGTTTTTTTTACAAAAACAGAAGCGCTGCCGGCACCACTTAAGATAATGGTTGCTGAGTTAGATTTTAAGTCTTCAGCGCTATAAACCCCTGAACCTGTAATCGCAATATTTTGCGATTGCGCACTTCCTGAAGTCTTTACCTCACTTGAACCACTAATTTGAGCGCTAAAGCTAGTCGCATTTAACGGAAGAGTTATGCTGCTCGAGCCTGTAAGTAAAAGGTTTAGAGATTCGACTTTCCAGGATTTCTCTGAGGATAGTTCAACCGAGCCTCTAGCTGTAATTTGAGTTAGTGTACGCGCGGTAATATAAACTTTAACGGTTCCAGAGCTTTTTGGTTTTTTTTGCCCTTGCTTATAGAGGATGTCGAGCTCACCTTGCATCACTTTAACATCTAATTGCTCTACAGCTGCTTTATCCCCTTCTAAGCGGACAGAGGGTCCATTTCCTTGGGTCAAATAGACTTCCATAGGACCTGCTGACAAATACAGCTTTCTAAAAGAAGAAATATTTTTAAATTCCTTCACATAGGAATCAGAACCTGTAATAGAGATTGCAGAAAGAGAAAATGAAGAAAAGAGGCAAATTAAAGCCAAAAAGATGTTTTTTTTCTTAAGCATATAGAGATCCCTTGTTTACAAAGCAGCTTAACACCTTAAGTAACACAAGGTGTTTTTTTTGAGAAACCTTATTACTAAGGGCTTCAAAGTTGTTTATAATCAGGGATAAAGGAGATGGGGGTAGCCGGATTCGAACCAGCGAAGACCGAAGTCGATGGATTTACAGTCCATTGCAATTAGCCGCTATGCGATACCCCCGAGGGATTGCTGGCAGTAGGAATTGAACCCACAACCGTTCGATTACAAGTCGAGTGCTCTACCAATTGAGCTATGCCAGCGAAAATATGGGAAAAATTTAACAAAGATCTTTATTTTGACTCAAGCTCAATTTTCATTTTAAGCATTATTTTTGAAATAGGGGCCCATTTTGACTTTTTAAAGCCTCTATTCTTTATTAAAAACCCTTGTCTAATTGACATAAGTTACCCATAACAAGTAAAATGCTTGGAATATTTTTTTTGAATTTTAAAAAATGACTATATCGCCTATTGCCAAACCTCCATGGAGCCGCCTTGGCAGACATCTTGAATCAGCCTTTAGAAAGGCCCTCTTTGAATATGACCTTTTAAAAGGAGTTTCTAAAGTTGCAGTTGCTTTAAGCGGCGGAAAAGATAGTCTCACTTTATTGAGCTTATTGAAGGCTGTATCTGGAAGGGGTTTCCCAGAACTTGAAATTACGGCCATTCATGTGACCGGTGAGTTCTCTTGCGGCGCCTCTATCCAGCCCTCTTTTTTAGAAAAGATTTGTGCGGACTTTGAAGTAGAGCTTGTTGTTGCTCATCAAACTCAAAAAAAAGAAGAACTTGCTTGCTACCCCTGCTCAAGAGATCGACGCTCTCTTATTTTTAAAGCAGCAAGTGAGAGAGGAATTAAAACGATAGCTTTTGGCCACCATCAAGATGATTTTATTCAAACTCTTCTTATGAACCTTTTTCATAAAGGAGAGTTTGCATCAAATCTTCCGAAAATTGAGATGGTTCATTATGGGGTGACTCTTATACGCCCCTTAGTTTTTATTACCGAAGATGAAATTAGAACTTTTGCTTCTCAACATGGATTCAATAGAATCCTGTGCAGATGTCCTGTAGGACAAAACTCTATGAGAAAAAAAACAGATCATCTATTAAACTATATTGAAAAAAAATTTCCTAACGTCCGCTCAAATCTTGCTTTAGC
>CAYGMF010000062.1:0-8200 GCA_964351075.1 uncultured bacterium | reverse complement strand
TTCAGGCTCTTTTTCATCAGCTCGAGGATCAAGCTCTGATATTTTTGGAGTTGTTCTAGGAATAGATCTATATTCTGCTTGTTCACTTAGAGGGATAGGTGGTTTGTAGCGCTTTCTATAAACTCCAAAACCTCCAATTATAGCTGCCATTAGAGAAAAATGGACATAGAGCCCTGCAGGACCTAGAATTTGCATCGAAATTGGAGCTATTAAAGGCCCCAAAACACACCCTACTCCATAGGCTACAAGGAGACCTCCAGTTGCTGCAACTAAATCTTTTGGATCTAAGTAGTCATTAGTATATGAAATGCTTAATGGGTACATAGTGAAGGAAAAGCCTCCAAAAAGAATAGCTAAAATAAACAGAAAGTTGGTCGATACAATTGAGGCTAAAGCTATCAAAAGCCCTAAAATAGAGGTGATAAAGCTTACTCCTATCAGAACAGACCTTCTATTGATCATATCGGATAATTTTCCAAGAGGCCACTGAAGAATAAATCCCCCTAAAATGGTAACTCCCATATAAGTTGCTACATCTGAAGTAACCATACCAACTTTGTGAGCAAAAACCGGAGCTAAACCAAAAAATGCCCCCATAATAAGCCCCGATCCAAAAGAGGAAAATATTCCAAAAGGTGAGATTTTAAAGAGCTGAAAGGGCGAGAGAAGTGAAGGCTCCTCTAAATGAGGAGAAGAGTATCTAGTTAAACAAACCGGAACAATCGATAAAGAAATAAAGAGCGTAGCTAAGCTAAAGGGTATAAATGAGAGAGGTGGAGCCACATTTAAAAGAAACTGCCCTCCTGATTGAGCAGCATAAAAAGCAATCATATAAAAGGCTAAAATAGTCCCTTTCCTATCCTTTCCCCCTACAACTAAAAGCCAACTCTCAATGACAATGAAGATACCTGCTGTAAAAGCGCCCATAGCAAAGCGTAAACACATCCAAAGAAGTGGTTTGATAATCATTCCCATAAGAACAGCAATAGCTGTTGTCAGAGAAGCTAGTGCTGCGAAAGTACGAATATACCCAACTCTTGCAATAAAGGATTCTGTTTTTAAAGAACCGACAACAAGCCCTGCAAAGTAAGCTGCTGTGACTCCCCCTATAATAAAAGGACTATGTCCATCTAGAGCTAATCTTAGAGGAACAAAAGTAGAAAACAGGCCCACTGCGATCATAACAATCGCAAGGCTTAAAAGAGGGGCTGTAATGCTTTTGATTAATTTAAGCATGCTTTAAGAAGTCTCCTCTTTCAGTTGCTTTCGAACTTTTCGAGCAGCATTGCGAATAACTTCAGGCAGAGCAGGATGAATATAGACGGTAGATAAAATTTGGTCTAAAGTAGCATTGCAGTTCATGTAGGCTATTAGCATGTGGATCATTGTTGTTGCTTGTTCTCCAATACAGTGGGCTCCAATCAACTTTAAGCTTTGGCGATCAAAGAGAAGTTTAACAAAGCCCACATCTGTTTGAAGAGCCATTCCCATAGCACTTTCTTCGTAACGATTAAGTCCTACTAAATAATCTACTTTTTCCTCTTTGAGCTCTCTCTCTATTTTTCCAACTCCCGCCACTTGGGGCCATGTAAAAACCCCATAAGGGATAGGAGGATATTTTATGGGTTGATTAGACTCTGGATTTTCAAAGTGTTCATAGAGGAGATACTCCCCTTCAAAATTAGCGGAGTGTCTGAAAAGGTAACGTCCGATAACGTCACCGAATGCGTAGACGTTTTTCTGAGCAGTTTCCAAATGATCGTTTACTTCAATATAACCGTGTTCGTTAAGATTAACGCTTGTTGCTTCTAAATTGAGTTGATCAGTATTGGGTACAATTCCCGACACAACGAGAAGAGCATCCGCTTTGAGAGTTTCATTTGGAAGCACAACTGTAAACTCTCTATTTTCATGCTTCACCTCAGTTGGCTCTCCCATGGAGACTTTAAACCTCTTGGAGAACGCTTTTTCAAAAGCTTCTTGTAAAGAGGTGTCTAAATGTCTTAAAAATTTACTTCTTACAATAAATTGAACTTCTACTCCCATTGCATCTAAGTAGTGGCCTAATTCACAAGCTATGTAGCCAGCTCCTAAAATAATGATCTTTTTGGGAAGGTGATCGGCTTTTAAAAGCTCTGTAGAAGTTATGAAGGGAGTCCCAGCTAAACCTTTGATCTCAGGAATATGTGGACGAGCACCTGTAGCTATGAAAATTTTCTTCCCCCTTATTGAGGTTTCTGCAACCTCTAGAGTATCGGGCCCTGTAAATCGAGCAGTGCTTGGATAAAAATCAATATTAGGGTGCTCTTCTAAGAGAGGCTCTATACTCTTAGATTCTTTTTCAATGGTCTGATTCACTCGATCAACAAGCTCTTTAGTGTGAACTTTAATCTCACCCTTAAGTTCTACTTGAACGTTTATAGCTTCTTTGAGTTGCTCGACTACATCAGCCGGATGAATCAACATTTTTGATGGGATACACCCTCTGTTTAAACAGGTGCCGCCTAAGGGTCCAGGCTCAATAACTGCAATGCGATAACCAAGATTTGCAGCAGGGCGCGCTATCTTGAGTCCTCCCCCTCCTCCGACAATAACTGCATCGTAATCTTTAGTCATAAATCGACCATTATTTAATTTGTCCAAGCATGATAGCAGGGCGATACTTTTATATCTAAAATTACTACGATTATAGCAAAAATTTATCTTTCGCAAGACAAATTTAAAAAAATAATTTACTTATATTATGAAATGAGTCAAAAAAAAGTTTCCTCTAATTTAAACTCGACATCGAATGATTACCGAAAAGATATTTTTAGAAGTTTCCATTTTACTTGTGCTGAGTATTTTTAGTAGTAAAGCTTCCTTAAAGCTTGGGATCCCCTCTCTTATTTTATTTCTAATTTTAGGGATTTTAGCAGGTAGAGAAGGCCTTGGATTTATCGATTTCAAAAGCACATTTGCGGCGCAATTTCTAGGGATTTTAGCTTTGGTTTATATTTTGTTTTCTGGAGGCTATAACACTATTTGGGAGGATATTCGACCCATCTTTGCTAGGGGGCTACTTCTCTCTACTGTAGGTGTTTTTGTTACAGCTATTGCAACTGGAGCCTTTGTTTATTTCGTCTTAAAGCTTCCTTTTTTAGAGAGCCTTTTGCTTGGCGCTGTAGTTTCCTCAACAGATGCTGCTGCCGTTTTTAGTATTTTAAAGTCCAAAAACTTAGCTTTAAAAAAGTCAGTAAGCTCTCTACTTGAGATGGAGTCTGCAAGTAATGACCCTATGGCTGTTTTTTTAACCATTGGACTGATTCAAATTATACAACAAACAGATGCGAGCACTTTTAGGCTGATTTTAATGTTTGTGCAACAAATGGCATTTGGACTTATTTTAGGATATTTCTTTGGCAGAGCAATTGTTTTAGGTATCAATCACCTTAAACTTGAATATAAAGGGCTCTACCCTGTTTTTACAACCTCCTCTGTTCTCTTTGTTTATTCTGTTGTCACTTATTTAGGTGGAAGTGGTTTTTTAGCTGTTTACGTAGCAGGACTGGTTTGCAGCTACAGCAACTCTCTTCACAAAAGAAGTTTGAGACAGTTTCATGTTGGAATTTCTTGGCTGATGCAAATCTCTATGTTTATTGTTTTAGGGCTTTTGATGTCCCCTTCTCAAACGCTACAGATTATTTGGATAGGTCTTGCTATTGCAGCTTTTTTGATGTTTGTAGCAAGACCTCTAAGTGTTTTCATCAGTCTCCCAATCAAAGCGGTTAGTTTGAGCGAGAAAACGCTTATTTCCTGGGTAGGACTAAGAGGAGCTGCTCCCATTATCTTAGCCACCTTCCCTTTAATGGCTGGGGTCCAAGGCGCGCAAATTATCTTTGATGTTGTTTTCTTTATTGTTTTAACTTCTATTTTGCTCCAAGGAACGACCATTGGCTTCATGGCAAAGCGACTTAAGCTGCAAGAGACTTCAGCTCCACCTGTTTCTTCTATCACAAAGGATGAAACGGCAACTTTAACAGAGGATGATCATGAAATGCAGATGATTGAGCTCACAATTCCAGAATATTCCAAGTCTGTTGGAAAACAGGTAATTGAACTCAAATTCCCTAAAAACATCTTACTTGTCTTAATTACACGTGATGGCACCTACGTAGTCCCATCAGGAGAAACCGCTATTTTAGCTAATGATAAAATCTTAATGCTTGTTCACAAAGACTCTCTAAACGAAGTTGAGCCTCTTTTAATTTAAAAGTTTCTTGCAGAAATAAACTCTATATTTTATCTCAACATAGTTGGAGATTATTTATGACAACTACCCATATTCCTACACATCAGTTTGAAGTTCTAACCTTTCCTGCTTACGAAATCACTTATGATCGACTCACAAATCAACTCTCAGAAGTTTTTTCCCCATTTGAGCTTAAAGAGTATCTAAACCTTTATGAAAGAGCTCAAAAGGATCCCAAAAAAACCCGCAAGTCTGTAGAAGAACTCCTCATAAAATTTGAAAATCTTCCAGAAATCTACAACCTTTTGGGGTATATTTACGTAAAGCTAAAAAAAATACGAAAAGCCGAACGACTAATTGAAGAAAACTACAAATATAACCCAAACAACCTCTTTTCTAAAATCAACTATGCTGATCAATGCTTAAGAAAGGGCAAAGTAGATGAGATTCCTAAAATCTTTGAAAATGTTCAGGATTTAAACAGGCTCTACCCCGAGCGCAAGACCTTCCACTTCTCAGAAGTGCTTGGGTTCAGCACATTGATGGGGTTTTATTACCTCAAAAAAGGAGAGAGAAAAAAATCTCTCGATTACTGCGCCTACGCTAAGATGATTGATCCTGAAGACATCACTGTTAAGTTCCTCACTAAAAAATTGAGTAAAAAGGGTGTTTTGACTCACTTTTTGAATCAATTCACAAGAAAGCGCCATCCATAACAATTCCCTTTTATCCCTCTTTTCTTTAAAGTGAATTTAGAGGGGAATATTAAAAACATAAGGTGCTTATTATGAAGAGATTGTATAGGTCAAGAAAAGATCGAATGATAGCAGGGGTGCTAGGAGGGATGGCAAAGCGCTACAATATAGATCCATCACTTATACGCATTATCACTGTTATTTTGATGATTATAACAGGTGTTCTACCGTTTGTTATCGGTTACTTTATTGCATGGATCATTATTCCACTGCAGCCGGAGCGCTAGATAATTATTAATAGCAGTTTAAAAGATGTATATAAAAATTTAATTCTCTATTTTTTTTATTTCCTAAGAATTCTTTATTTGTTTATAATGGTTTACATACTAAATACAATAAAAACAGATGAGAAGACTTTACCGTTCAAGGTATAATAAAAAAATTTCTGGTGTATGCGGAGGAGTTGGGTACTATTTCAGAATAGATCCTGTAATTATCCGCTTGCTGTTTATTTTTTTATGGTCTTTAACAGGGTTCATCCCTCTTATCATCGTATACTTACTAGCAACTATGTTGATTCCTTTTGAATCTAAAAATTCACCTGCTTTTGAATTCAGACATCTTTATCGATCCTCAACAGATCGTCTAGCTAGTGGTAAACGGGCCTCTAACGGTCCTGTTATTGCGGGCATCTGCGCAGGTCTTGCGCATTTTCTTAAAATGGATCCCACTGTTTTAAGACTAATCGTTGCCGTCATTACATTTGTAACTGGCCTTTTTCCTATGATCATTGCGTATCTTGTAGGCTGGTTAATTATCCCTGAAAAAAAACTTTAAATAGAGCCCCCTTATTACATGAAGAATAAAATTAAGATCAGAAATATTGCTATTATTGCCCATATCGACCATGGAAAAACGACCTTGCTTGATGCTATGATGAAAAACACGCACACTTTCGAAGAGCACGAAGTTGTAGATGAACGCGTAATGGACAGCAATGATCAAGAAAAAGAGCGGGGAATTACCATCTTTGCAAAACACACCTCTGTGGTTTACAAAGATATCAAAGTTAACATCATTGACACTCCAGGTCACGCAGACTTCTCTGGTGAAGTGGAACGAATTTTAGGGATGGTGAACTCTGTTCTTCTTTTAGTAGATGCAAGAGAGGGGCCTATGCCTCAGACACGCTTTGTTTTGAAAAAAGCTTTAGAAGCGGGGCTTCACCCTATTGTTGTAATTAATAAAATTGACCGTCCGCATTCTGATCCTGATCGCGTTTTAAACGAAGTTTTTGATCTCTTTATTGAATTGGGAGCCTCGGATGAACAAGCTGATTTTTCCTACTGCTATGCATCAGCTATTAAAGGATATGCTTTAAATGATCCGAGTGATGAACCGAAAGACTTAACTCCCCTCTTTGAACTTATTTTAGAAAAAGCTCCAGCTCCTACTGGAGACCCTGAAGCTCCTTTTTTAATGCAATGCGCAACGCTGCACTATGATAAATATAGAGGACGTGAAGCTACAGGCCAGATTATGAATGGCTCCATTAAGCATGGAGATGAGTTTATTTTAATCAACCGTGAAGGGAAAGAAGTTAAAAAAAGAGTCACCCGCATTCAAACTTATTTAGGTATTTCTAAAATTGAGCAAAAAGAAGCCTATTGTGGCGACATTATCTGCCTTGCTGGAGCTGAAGAAGTTTTAATTGGAGATACTTTATGCTCTCCAAGTAAGATCACACAACTTCCTACGATTGATATTGCTGAGCCTACCCTATCTGTTGACTTTATGGTTAATGCTTGTCCGTTTTCTGGCCAAGATGGCAAACACCTGACCATGAACAAAATTAAAGACCGCTTAATTGAAGAGAAAAAAGGAAACGTCTCCCTTCAAATCATGTTTGACGATGATGACAAGGAGAAAGTGACTGTAGCAGGAAGAGGTGAGCTCCACTTAGCGGTTCTTATTGAAAGCATGAGACGTGAAGGGTTTGAGATGTGCATTAGTAAACCTAAAGTACTTCTTAAGACCATTGATGGAGTAAAGCATGAGCCTATAGAGCGAATCTACATTGAAGTTCCTGAAGCTTACAGCGGAACTCTTATTGAGGAGCTCTCTGTACGTAAGGGAGAGATGCAATCTCTTGAAACAGATGAACACGGAATTACAAGAATGGAGTTCTTAATGCCCACTAGAGGTCTTATGGGCTGGAGAGGAAGCTTTTTGACAAAGACGCGTGGACAAGGAATTCTAACGGCTCTATTTGACTCTTTTGCTCCTTGGAAGGGAGATATTCAACATCGATCACGCGGTGTTCTTATTTCCAACATGACAGGAAAAGTCAATGGATATGCTTGCTTTAACCTACAAGACAGAGGAACTCTTTTTGTAAGTCCCCCACAAGATGTCTATGAAGGGATGATTATTGGAGAGAATAGCCGCACCAATGACCTCGTTGTTAACATTACAAAGGGAAAGCAGCTCACAAACGTTCGAGCTTCTGGAACCGATGAAATGATACAGTTAACGCCTCCTAAAAGGTTTATCCTAGAACAAGCGATTGACTACATAGCTGATGATGAACTTATTGAAGTGACCCCAAATCACATTAGACTTCGCAAGCGTATCTTAAAAGAGTCAGATAGAAAGAGAACCAGGTAACTATACAGTTTTGTGATTTACGCCTTTCTCTCCTCACTTAAGGTGTCTGTTGTATGGAGAATTGGGTAAGTGTCGTGATCATCAAAATAAGAGACTGTAATTGGACTAGAGCGCACGGATAGCGCTCTTCCTTTAAGAATTTTAGTTGGGTCAACTTCAAAACACAAATGCTTTTCGCTCTCTCTTTCATCCCTGGAAGAAAAGAGAGAGCTTATAGCGAAGTTTGAAACCGATGATTGTATATATTCTCCATCAGAGTAACGTAAGATTTGAGCAAGCTCTAAAGCTGAGTACCTAGCTGAAAGGTCTTCTTCTGCAAAGTAGTCAGTCACACTAAAGCCCCCTTTGTAAGGAAACTTAAGCGAATCAAAAGGGTACTCAAGGACCGTAGACCTAGAAGATCTCACACCAAACGAATTTGTTGTTAGGGTAATCGCGATAGAATACGCAGAAGCCCCTTCAGGCCTTTGAGGAATATCGACTAATGCATGATGTTCAGGAAGAATTTCGGATTTAGGAAGTGATGAGAGTGGTGCAGAAGCGCCTAACATAAATGTTTCCTTGTGAGTAAATTAAAAAGTTTTAATCGGAGAAGTTTAAAGGAACC
>CAYGMF010000061.1:0-8528 GCA_964351075.1 uncultured bacterium | reverse complement strand
ATGCTAGACTGCATTTTTTCTTGAATCAAATTACTTTTCATCCTGACCTCGATTTAAAAAAGAGCCTACTATTCTGCCTGGATATATTTGAAAGTCAAATTGGCAAACCTCCTATTTTAAACTAAAAATTAGTTTAAAATAGGAGGTTTCATTGAGAATACTTTGTGAAAATAGGGATTTAGGCTAAACTACTTCCATCTAAATTTTAGTTTGTTTTTTATGTTAAAGTTTTTATTTTCGAACTCAAATATTGAAAGGATCCTTCTCTTTTTGTTTGTAAATGAAAAGGGCTATGGCTCGCAGATTCAAACTCTTTTGAAGATTCCCCTGACGCCTATTCAGAATGCTTTATCTCGCCTAGAACAGGGTCAAATTATCCAAAGCCATCTGGTTGGCAACAAAAAGGTCTTTGAACTCAATCCTTCCTACCCTCTTTTTGAGGAAATAGAGTCTCTACTCAAAAAGGCCTACACCCTTTTGTCTCCTCAGGAAAAGAAATACTATTGCTTTCTGCATAAACCAAGGGTAGCAATTGGAGAAGAGATTAAGAGAGAAGATAAATACAGAAAAGAGCTTGAATCTTTTTGGAAAAGGCTCAAGAAGATTAAAAGCTTAGACTTTACAACGCGCTCAAGTGAGTTAGGAAAACAAGAGAAAAAAATAGGAAAAGCTGAAGTGGAGGTCTTAACACCTGATGCCAATACTATTATTTTTAATGAAAAAGGCTATTGGTATATTGACCAGTTACCGGATACCGCTTTTAGTAACAGTTTTCGGTGGACTTTAGATACGGATCGAACTTTAATCACTTTAGAACATTTAAGGCATGGCATTTTAAAGCCTACTTTCCTCTTCCATTTAACACTTTCAGGACTCAAATCTCTTTCTTCTTTAGATGCTCATTTATGCAAGCAAGACACTTATCTTGGGACTCTTTCTTGGTCCACGAAGTCTATAGATTTTGATTGGAGAATTATTGGACCTCAGAAGAATTACTTTCTAAATTACCATTATAAGTAGCAATGAGTAAGTCTAAAGCTAGACTTCAACCCCGTCTACACTAAGAAGAGGGTCTTCTGCTTCATAGTTCTCTTCACTCTCCACATTAGTTGTCTCTGCTACCTGCTGATCTGTTTCAGAGTCTGTTTTTTGTGAAGCTTTTTGAATGAGCATCTCTAGTGCTTCAAAAACTGAAGGCCCTTTAGACTCCTCTTCTTGTGAAAAGAGTGGTGAAAAAAAAGTGAGAGTAAATAGCAAAAAGATCGTTTTTTTCATAGAATCAATCCTTAATTTAAAAGTTTAAGCGAAGTCCGAGGTATTGAACAAGAGAGTGACCTAGTGTCCCCCATCCAATATATTTGCCTCCTGCCATAAGAGAGATGAAGGAAATACGATGAATGGCACCAAAGCGCACTCCTAGATCTCCTTCCCAAGTACCGACTGAAGTTCCATAGATACCTCGCTGTACCCAGCCAGGCCCCATTCCCATCGCGATGTAGGGGGTAATAAAAAAACGATCAATGCGTAGAACTCTGGGAGATTCCACGTAACCTTTGAACATAAGAGCATGTAGAGCAAACTTTGAGTTGTCTTTGTATTGTCGTCTTCCAAGGCGCCAAGTTTTGTCAGAGAAGTCTTTGACTTCCATGACTTGGTTTTGATAGGAAAAGGCAAGGTTACAGAAGCTAAAGACCCGATATCCCCAAGAATACTCAAAAAGAGCTGAATTCTCTTTAATGCTATCAAACCGGACCCAACCAACACCAATATAAGCGGAAGGAACAAGCCCCAAAACATTTAGGCCTGTTACATGAGAAGAGGGAACCCAGTTAAGCGATGAGGAGTCATAGGCGCGCTCCTTAGACAAAGAGATAGGCTCTTCATAAAGAGGGAGACTAGCAAGATAATCCTCATATTTCTCTCCATCGGGATTTTCCTCAGTAGATTCTTCAGCAGAAAAGATCGATGTCGAAAAGCTTAGTAGAAGAAAAAGCAAAAAATATTTAAATCTTGATCTAGTCATTTGAGCCTGATTTGTTTGTAAGTTTAAAATTTGAAATAAAGATAGAGGATGCTCGATATAGTTTTCAATCCTTTTGAAAAAAATAATAAATGACATTACAGGCAAATCTAGATACACTGTTTTCTTTAGCAAAAAAGATCATTTCTATGGATGAATTAACTGGCCATATTGAACGGATTACCTTTTATAATCCTGAGAATGCTTTTACGGTGGCAAAGCTAAAGTGCGTGAGCGTATCAGAACCTATTCCTATCGTTGGAAAAATGGTCGATTTACAACCTGGCGAAACAATCGCTTGCAAAGGCCACTGGAAGACTGAATCTAAGCATGGCAAGCAGTTTCAAGTGGAGTCCTATCAAAAAAAAGCACCAGCTACTTTGCTTGGAATAGAAAAGTATCTAGCCTCTGGGCTTATTGCTGGGATCGGCCCTAAATTCGCTAAAAAAATTGTCTCTTTATTTGGCCTGGGTACGCTTGATGTGTTGGAAAACTCGCCTCAAAAGCTTTTAACAATTGAGGGTCTAGGCCAGAAGAAATTAAATAGCATTGTGCATTGCTTTCAAGCCCACAAGTGCATTCAAGATGTAATGGTCTTTTTACAGTCCTATCGAGTCAGTCCTGCCTACGCTCAAAAGATCTTTAAATTCTATGGTCAAAAGAGCGTTGAAGTGGTGAGAGAAAACCCCTATAAGCTTGCTCGAGACATTAAAGGAATCGGCTTTAAGATAGCTGATCAGATTGCAGCTTCGCTGCAAATAGCCAAACACTCCCCTGCTCGCATAGCAGCAGGTCTTGAATATTTACTAGACGAACTCTCTTTGCAAGGGCACGTCTGCTTCCCTAAAATAGAACTGATCCCTCTCGCTTCTGAACTTCTAGAAGTTGAACCTAAAGAGATTGAACCTGTTCTCTTTCATTTAAATGCTGAGAAGAGGATTGCACTTGAAAAACTTGAAGAGGAGGAGCTGGTTTGGCTCAAACCTCTTCACATCTCAGAGTATGGAATTGTCAAAGAAATCTATCGATTGAAAGATCATCCGAGCAATCTGCGCACGATCGATAGCCAAAAGGCTTTAGACTGGGTGCAGGGAATTTTAAAAATTCGTTTTGCAAAAGCTCAAAAGGAAGCGATCTTAGCAGGAGTCACTGAAAAAATTCAGATCATTACAGGGGGGCCAGGTACTGGAAAGAGTACCATCACTAAAGCGATCATACGCATTACTGAAAAACTCTCCAGGAAGGTCGTTTTAGCGGCGCCTACTGGACGAGCAGCAAAGAGGATGAGTGAAATCACCTATCGACCAGCTTCGACCATCCACAGCCTCTTAAAATACGATTTTAAAAAAGGGGGTTTTAAGTTTAACGCTGAAACTCCTTTAGATGCCGACCTTCTTATCGTTGACGAATCAAGTATGATCGACACTAAACTCTTCTACCATCTTTTAAAAGCGATTCCAAGTTCTTGCCGTCTTATTTTAATTGGAGATATTGACCAGTTGCCAAGTGTTGGCCCTGGTAATATTTTGAGAGATTTAATCGACTCTAAAGTTATGACGACAACGACTTTGACTTATATCTTTAGGCAAGGGCGAGGATCTAAAATCTCTTATAGCGCCCATTTAATTAATCAAGGGATGTTTCCCAAACTCAAGTCGGAAAAAGAGGATGACTTTTTCTTTATAGAGGCAAAAGAGCCTGAAGAAGTATTAGAGACTATAGCCGATGTTGTCTCAAAGAGGGTTCCTGATCGGTATGGCTTTGATCCTATAACAGAAATTCAAGCCTTAGCTCCTATGAAAAAAGGGATCATTGGAACGGAGAGTTTAAATTGCAAATTACAGTCTCTTTTAAATCCGCATGGAGCATCCTTTGTTTGGTATGGGAAGCGTTTTGCTGTAGGCGATAAAGTCATGCAGCTTCGCAATAACTATCAAAAAGAAGTATTCAATGGAGACATTGGAAAAATTGTATCTGTGGATTCATCAGAGCAAACTCTTGAGATCCAGTATGATTCTAATATCGTCCCCTACCAATTCTCAGAACTTGATGAAATTAATTTAGCTTACTGCGTCTCTATCCATAAATATCAAGGAAGTGAAGCTCCCTGTATTGTGATGCCAATCCATACGCACCACTTTAAATTACTTTGCAGAAATCTACTCTATACAGGGATTACACGTGGAAAAAAACTTGTGATTTTGATTGGAACCAAAAAGGCTCTTGCCATTGCTATTAATAACAATGAAATAAAAAAAAGGCATACAGCTTTAAAACAGCTAATTCGTAATTAGCTGCCTTTATGCCATTTGAAAGTGCCTGGATCTAGCGGTTTAGCTGTGCGGCGACGCATATTCTTCTTCTGCTCATCTGATGAAGTAATAGTAGGTGTTGGTACTTCAACCCCTCCTGAAGCTTGCTTGAGCACTGTAACCTTTCGCTCTCCACCTGAAAACTTCATTTTTCCAGAAGGACCACCTGGGTTCAGATTAGGCCTAAAGTGTGAACCACCGCTCGGATTTATTGACATATCACTCATATATTTTACCCCCTCCTAAAGGAATGTAGAAATTTAGATATAGGATTGTTATTTTATTATACAACTTATTTTTTATTTTTTTTCCTTGCATTTCCAATTCCGTTTTTGCAAAAATGCCTGACATATTTTTTCCAGGCTACCTATGACTACTCTGAATTCTAAAGCCTCCACCCCAATGATGGTGCAGTGGCAGCAATGCAAAAAGCAATCTAAGGATTGTTTACTTTTATTCCGAATGGGTGATTTTTATGAAGCTTTTTATGAAGATGCTGCAATTTTAGCAAATGCTTTAGAACTTAACCTTACCAAAAGACAGGAAATACCGATGAGTGGTATTCCCTATCATGCCTTTCAAAACTACATTGACCGTCTCTTATCAAAAGGAATAAAGGTAGCTGTTGCTGAGCAAACAGAAGATCCTAAAAAAACAAAAGGTCTTGTTAAGCGGGAAGTTGTACGTATTATTACGCCAGGCACTTTAATTGACTCTAATCTCTTAGATTCTAAAGCGCACAACTATTTAGTTTGCATCTCTCAAATTGGTTCTCTTTTTGGACTCGCTCTTTTAGACATCACCACTTCAGACTTTAGAGTTTTTGAACACACAGACTTTAAAATCCTTCTGGAAGAATTGTACAGGATGCAACCTGCAGAAATTGTCATCACTGAAAAATTGTTAGAGGCGCAAAAAGACTCTTTTAATGAGATGAAGATGGCTTTTAATTTTTCAACTTCAACTTTAGAAGAGTGGCACTTTGACCCCAAGATGGCTTTGGAACTTTTAATCCAACACTTCAAAGTTCATTCCTTAGATGGCTTTGGTTTAAAGGGAATGACAGCCGCTATTAATAGTGCGGGTGTTTTACTTCACTACTTAACAGAGAACCTCTGTCTTTCAACAGATCATATTCAAGTAATTAAAAAAATTGAGGAGAGAGATCACCTTTTACTTGATCACATCACGCTTAGACATCTAGAAATTATAGAGCCGCAAAATAGACAAAATAAAGACCAAACACTTCTTCACCACTTAAATCAAACAAAGACCCCTATGGGAGCCCGGTTAATGAGAGACTGGGTACAAAAGCCTCTTCTTTCTGTTTCAAAGATTCATGCAAGACAAGACGCTATTGAGGACTTGCTTAATCACCCTTATGTTCTTTTAAAGGTCAAAGCTCTTTTAAGTGAAGTTCAAGACTTAGAGCGTTTGATTATGAAGGTTGCGACTAATTATACAAGCGCAAAAGATCTTAATGTATTAAAGCACTCACTCAAAATTATTCCAGATTTAAAGGAGCAATTAAGAGAATTGGACTCGCCTCTTTTCACTTTTTTAAATGAAGAGCTTTTAGCGCTTAAAGAGCTTGTTGAAAACATTGGGTCTGCCTTGAAAGAAGATCCACCTTTGAAGTTAGGCGACGGGCAAACCTTTAACTTAGGTTACCACTCAGAGCTCGATGAATGGCTAAAAGTCAACACCTCTTCAAAAGAGTGGCTTGCAAGCTACCAAGCCAAGGTAAGAGAAGAGACACAAATCAAGACTCTTAAAGTGGGTTACAATCGGGTCTTTGGGTACTTTTTAGAAGTGAGTAAAGGACAAGCTCATTTAGTTCCTACGCATTTTCATAGAAGGCAGACACTTGCTAATAATGAGCGTTTTATTTCAGATGAGCTTAAATCTTATGAAACGCGTATTTTTCAAGCAGAAGAACGGGTCGCTAACTTGGAGCATACCCTTTTTGAAGAGCTCAGACAAAAAGTGGCTTCCTTTAGAGACCCAGTGATGCAAACAGCCAAAATCATTGCGCAAGTAGACACACTTTTATCTCTAGCGCTCGTCGCTCAAAAAAACCATTATATCAAACCCATAGTAGATGAAAGCCAGGCGCTTAAAATTGATCAAGGGCGTCATCCTATTTTAGACAAGCTCTGCCAGTTTATTCCAAACGATACATTTTTAGATGAAGAACAAAATAAACTTGCTCTGATTACAGGTCCTAACATGGCTGGGAAATCTACCTATATCAGACAAGTTGCCCTTCTTGTCATTCTCGCTCAAATGGGCTCTTATATCCCAGCTCAAAGTGCACATATTGGAATTGTGGATCGCATTTTTTCACGTATTGGCGCTTCAGATGACTTAGCTCGAGGACAATCTACTTTTATGGTAGAGATGGTTGAAACAGCAAATATTTTAAATAATTTATCCGACAAGTCTCTTGTCATCTTAGATGAGATAGGTCGTGGCACTTCCACTTATGATGGAATTGCAATTGCTCAATCTACTGCGCAGTATCTCTTGAAATCAAAGGCTAAAACACTCTTTGCAACCCATTATTCAGAGTTGACTCGGCTTTCAGAGAAAGAAGAAGGTGTAGTCAATTATACGGTTTCAGTACATGAATCTAATGATCGTATTACCTTTTTATATAAGATTATTAAAGGAAGTACGGACAAGAGTTATGGAATCCATGTAGCTCAACTAGCAGGACTCCCCTCTGCCCTTATTTTAGATGCCAAACGCATTTTAGAAGAGTTAGAAGAACAAAAAAGGCAAAAGCCAAAGAAGAAACGAGCAGACCTGGATCAACTCTCTTTTTTAAATGATGAGGCTCCTATTTCTCCTATTTTGGAAGAGTTAAAACTTCTTGAAGTCGATCACCTCTCCCCAATGGAAGCGCTACTAAAATTAAGTGAATTTAAAAAACGGCTCCCCTAGTTATGACTTTAGCATTAGAAATCAAAAATTTTACTAAGAAGTATGGAGACGTCACTGCTGTAAGTGATCTTTCTCTTCAGGTTCAAGCCGGAGAGGTTTTTGGATTACTTGGACCTAATGGAGCTGGAAAAAGTACGACGATAGGTTCGATCTGTGGAATCAATCATTTTGATGAAGGAGAGATCTTAGTTTTTGGTTACGATGTTCAAAAAGACCCTATCGAAGCTAAGAAGAGAATAGGGTTATCCGCGCAAGATTACAACGCAGACCCCTTCCTTAACCTCAATAAAATCTTGGACATAGTAGGAGGCTATCACGGCCTTTCAGGGGCTGTACGTCGAGAAAGAATTGAACAGTTACTTATTCAGTTTAATCTAAAACAGCACGCACATAAACCCTTTATAAAGCTCTCAGGGGGTATGAAAAGACGTGCGATGATTGCAAGAGCTATGATCTGTGATCCTGAGCTTCTGATTTTGGATGAGCCTACTGCTGCTTTAGATGTGGAGCTGAGGTATGAGCTTTGGGATCATATTAGAGCTTTTAAAGAGAAGGGCAAAACAATCATTTTGACCTCTCACTATATTGAAGAGATAGAGAGGCTTTGTGAAAACATAGCCATTATTAACCACGGTAAATTGCTTTATCAGGGTTCCAAAAAGGAAATTATCAAAGACTATAAATCACTAGAGGAAGCATACCGTTGCTTTATAAAAGAAAATGAATCTTAACTTTATTGGCATACAGACCATTGCAAAGCGAGAATGCATCAAGTTTTTATCTACTGCGATACAAAGCTTAGTAGGCCCATGGTTGAACGCACTTTTGTATATCTTTATTTTTGGAAAGGTTATAGGGAGTCGAGTTACTTTCTTTGAGGGCCAATTTTCTTACTTAGAGTTTGTCTTTCCTGGCGTTTTAGCTCTCAATATTATTATTGGAGCTTTTAGACAATCTACTTTTTCTTTGTATCTACAGCGCTTTCATCGTGGAATAGAAGAAATCCTAGTAGCTCCTCTTTCAAATTTTGATCTCATTACTGGTTTCGTTTTAGGAGCCCTCGCAAGGAGTTTAACAATTGGAATAGGCACTTACATTATTGCAATTGTGTTTGGCATTGGAGAAATTCAATATTTTTGGAATTTTTTAATGTATGCGATCTTAATTGCACTCATCTTTTCATTTTCAGGGCTTCTTATTGCTCTTTGGGCAGAAGGTTGGGAGCAACTCTCCATTGTGGATATTTTTGT
>CAYGMF010000060.1:7302-8766 GCA_964351075.1 uncultured bacterium | reverse complement strand
TTTCAAAAGAGATCGGATTAAAAGTTGTGTTAGCCACTTCTCGTACTCATCTGATGTCCATTTTCTTTCTATAACAAACATTCGGTACATGTCGCGACCTGTCAGAGCCCATAGGATATCACGTGCTTTTTGGATAGTTAACCCTTGAGCAAGAAGGTTGTCTTCCATCATCTTTTTGACGTATTCTCCTTGCCGATCATAACGTCGCTTTTCTCTTTCTTGTTCGAGTTTCTTAAACTCTGGCGCTACAACAGATGCTCCTCGTAAAATATCCATGAGTTCCCTTTCTGAATCATAAATACTTCTGGCTAACTTTGCCGTTATATTTAAACGTTTAATAGGAGACTTCTCTTCCATAGATTCCTTTACCAGTGCCTCAAATTGGCTGGGGGGGAGAGCCTCATCAATTAGAGACTGAAGTACACCCCTTTTAGACTTAAATAGGGCATAGATAGTAGGCATGGAAACTTCAGCAGCTTTTCCAAGCTTATTTATAGTCACTCGATCAAACCCTTCGCTCTGAAAGAGTTTTTTGGCAGCTTCCAGTATCTGGGACCTTGTCTGAGCTGCCTGCGCCTCCCTGGATGCAGAGTGGTAAGCCCTCTTTTTCTCTTGTCTCATTGGATACACCTTGCTATAATCAATATAGCATGCTATATTGATGTTAAGTAATTTTTATTGAATATATGGTGCTATATTCAACGGTATATGTCAAAACTTTAACAAGGAGATTGTAATGAAAACAAATCATGTAGAGCGCGCTGAAGAGTATTACACTCTAGTAGGGGAAAAAAATGTAGAGGGGATCAAAAAATATCTTCACACTGATGTTGAGTTTTTTGGCCCCATGGCAACTTTAAGGGGAAAGGAAGCTGTGCTTGAAGCCACCACTAACTATATGAAGATATTTAATTCTCTAACAATTAGGGCCAAGTTTGGTGCCAAAGAGCAGGCGATGATTGTCTACGATGTAGATATACCTGGAATAAGGAAAGACTTTCCTGGTGCAGTATTGCTCACTTTTTGCGATGAGCTGATTGTAAAAATTGAGCTGTTTTATGATAGCGCTGCCTTTCAGGAAAAGAAAGAAGAAATTTTTTCATAAGGACAAAAAAAGCAGTAGAACCCTAAAGGATCTACTGCTTCATACTTTTAAAAGTAAGTAGTTTACTGTCTTGCGTGTACTGTAATCTTTGTAGCTTCTGCTGTTTCTTCATTGATTAAAGTAATGTTGAAGTCATCGTAAAATGCTTCAACAGGCACAAAGAGTATTGTGTTGAGTTGTGCATGAGGAGTTAAAACAAGAGAGTCTCTTGATTTACGAAGGTAGTCTCGATCGATTTTTTGATTCGCATCATAAGACTTCATCCCGTCAACAACAGCAGGGATCAAAAAGAGTCCGCAACTTAAAACTCCGATCGTTCCATAAATTCCTGCTCTTGCAGCTGTAGATGTATGAAGCTT
>CAYGMF010000060.1:0-7202 GCA_964351075.1 uncultured bacterium | reverse complement strand
AAATGGCTTCTTAAATACTGGATGATTTGTCGCCCTTTATCAGGGCTTACTTCGAAGTGACTCGCTCCCTGTACACGGTCCAGTTGGTGGAGGTAATAGGGGAGAATGCCACAGTCTGCAAGTTGTTGATGAAGCTCTTGCTGTGTTTCATAGTTGTCGTTAACCCCTTTTAACAAGACTGCTTGATTAAGGGTAATCACTCCAAGTTTTTGAAGCTTAGAAATAGCGAGAGCTACTTCTTCATCAAGCTCTTTTGCATGATTAATATGAAATACAAAATAGATTTTATATTGGCGGTTTTTAAGTAGCTCTAAAAAATGTGCATCTAATCGCTCAGGTATTCCAATGGGAAAGCGTGTATGAAAACGCACCTTGGTAATATGTGGAATAGCCTCTATTTGATCGAGCAGCTCTTTTAACTTTTGGTCACTAAGTGAGAGGGGATCTCCTCCACTTAAAATAACTTCATGAAGAGAAGTCTCTTGCTCAATATGTGCAAGTTCCTTTGAAAAATCAACAGAGGTGCCGTAGTCAAAATTTTGTCTAAAGCAATATCTACAGTGCATAGCGCATGCAGAAGTTGTGAGTAAAAGAGCGCGTCCTTTATATTTTTGTAAGTAACGCGTTTCAGAACGAAATAAATCATCTTGGACAGGATGGAGCGTAAAGCCCTCTTGAGTCTCATCTTCTAACTTTAAAGGAACAAACTGTAGAAGAATAGGATCGTTTAAAGTCCCTTTTTCTATCTTATCTGCTAAACGTTTTGGGAGATTTAAAACAAAATTGGAATCAAAACTAATTTTTTTACGCTGATCAATTGTAAGTTCTAAAAAATCTAAGAGTTGCTTTAGATGTACAAAGTTCTCTTTTTGAATAGATCTCCACGATGATACAGAAGGTGTAAGGGTCATTTACGAGCTGCTTTCTCAAGTGTCGGCGCCTTAGTGTCCGCGACCTTTATCTGGGCACCTAGAGAAGAGAGTTTCTCTATAAAATGCTCATAACCACGCTCCAACATAGAAAGTCCTTTAATTTTAGATTCTCCCTCAGCTAAGAGAGCAGCTAACACATAGGCAAAGCCTGCTCTTAAATCGGGGATTTCAATTTCATTTCCAAATAGGGGAGTGGGCCCTCTTATCACGGCACTATGTAAATAGTTGCGTGTTGCAAATCTGCACGCCTTTCCTCCCAAACATTGCTTAAATAAGTCAATGTCAGCGCCCATTTTACATAGCATGTGAATATAACCAAAGCGGTTTTCATAGACGGTCTCATGTAAAACTGAAGAACCTTTTGTTTGAGTAAGCAGGACTGCAAAGGGCTGCTGCCAGTCGGTCATAAAGCCTGGATGAACGTCGGTCTCTAGATGCATCCCTCCTGATAGTTCTCCTGTGTAAAAAAATTCTATACCATCGGGTTTAACCTCAAAGCCACCACCGAGTTCTCTTATTTTGTTCAAAAAGGTAAGCATATTGAGTTGCTGAGCGCCTTCTACAAAAATACGTCCTTTCGTGCTGATTGCAGCTATTGCATAAGAGGCAGCTTCAATGCGATCCGAAACAATTGTATGCTCAACAGGTAAAAACTTTTTGATCCCCTCAATGTGGATTGTGCGATCTGAATCTAAAAAGATCGCAGCGCCCATCTTTTGGAGAAAAAGCATAAGCTCTATAATTTCAGGCTCAATAGCAGCATTTTTAATCGTTGTATTCCCTTTTGCTCGAATTGCAGCAAGTATAC
Source organism: uncultured bacterium (assembly GCA_964351075.1). Classification (GTDB taxonomy): domain Bacteria; phylum Chlamydiota; class Chlamydiia; order Chlamydiales; family JAAZZY01; genus JAJACV01. The sequence continues at coordinate 5,462 of CAYGMF010000060.1, read as the reverse complement.
TATTTTCAGTGGCGCCCACAGAGGGATAATCTAAATGGATTACGCCGCCTTTTAAACCCTCGTGTGCCTGCGCAAAGTAAGCCCCTTCCGTTTTCATGATCCTAGATTCGATCTTGGCACCTAAAGCCTCTAAAGCCTGTATATGAAAGTTAATAGGACGTTTGCCAATGCGATCTCCTCCTGCTGTGGGAACAATGATGTCTTCTTGAGTGCGTCCTAAAAGCGCTCCTATCATTAAAATAGGTATGCGGTTAGCCCCAGAAAATCTTTGAGGAATATATGAAGTCTTTAAATACGGAGTTTGAATCTCTAGACGTTTCTCTTTTCGATCCCATTTAACTTGACTACCAAGCTCTTTGCAGAGGTCTACTGTAATTTCAACATCCCCAATGTTGGGTACGTTATTTAATATGCAAGGTTTGTCTGAAATAAGAGAAGCAACAAGCAGTTTTGTTGTTGCATTTTTTGCACCTTGTGCTCGAATTTTCCCTTCAAGGGGAACGCCGCCTTTCACTTCTAAAATCTTCATAAAACTCCATTTTTGTGATCCTACTAATAGCTTAGTTATTTTCTTGTTTAATTCAAGATTAATCCCAAGAACTTGTACATTTAAAGTGTTCTGAAAAAAATAACCTTAAACTAGCAAAACAACTGTTCGTTGATACGATAAAAGCGAGGGTTGTTGACATTCCATTCTTTTTCTAACAAAAGAAAATGAGATTTTAAAACGTTGAAAGATTCATGAGTGGAAATATGGGTTAATCCATAATTGGGATCAAAGAGGCAATTCCCTTTAGGGTCCTTTAAATAAAAAGCGGTATGTCCCCAATACTCCTCTTTATGATTTTCCATTGGGAGCAGAATCCGTATAATATAACTTCCCAGTGGAAGAGCTCCTATAAAGTCTTCAAGGTGAGCAAAAGTACTGTTAGAATAATCAAAGAATTGATCTTTAGAAGCCCAGTTAAACTGTATTCCATAATAATTTGCTAAAGATTGGATCTTAGCTCTCTTAAAATCTTTTGAGACATGATGGGGACACTTTTCAATGGTATTGAAAGCAAGCTGTTGTGCTTTAAAGTAGCCAGAGAGTTCCATGCACTCTTCAAAGCTTTTTTGGAGACGCTCTCTTAGGTCTTTTACTTTGCAATTTAAGAAGGTTTTAGCAAAAGCTAAGGCAACAGCAGAGCAAACCCCTCCAGTGAGTTCATCCAAAAGGCGATCAGGATTAAAAAAGACCTCTTTAGGTGAGAGGTCATTAATCTTCTCTAAAGTTTGGTGCATCACTTGGGTGTAATCGGGCTTCACCTTGCGAAACCAATTCCCATCTGTTTTTGCCTTCACTTTCATATTTTTTTTCATAATTTATTATGAAAAAAATAGAAATACCTTTTTTAGAATGGGGCTTTTAGGCTTGTCCGGAAGAGTTTTCCTTGATTCCAATGAATAGATCTACTATCACATTGGTATGGTCAGCTGCACGCTCATCATAAACCTCAAAGTCAGAGTGGTACTCTCTAGGAGCTCCAAACTGTTCCTCAGAAGTTTGCCAAATCTCTTTCCAAGCATCAATAACAGTTGCTGGCATTGGACCTGGATCTGTTGTAAACTTAGCATATTTTTGAGCAGGTATAGTATGCGTTGAAAACCCCTCGGGTACGTTTTCAAAAGAGCTTACTTCCTCACCAATAAAATATTTGTATGCGCCTTTAAAGTCGCTTTCATACTCTGTGTAGACACAAAAGGTCTTACCAGGATTTAAGCGATTAGGGATTTGCTGCGAGAGACCTTCATGAAAATACTTCATAACACAAGGAGTTATCTTGGAATTCTCATTAATAGAGCCATACGCAAAGTTTGGGTCTTCGTAGATTTTGGATTCATCTGCATAACAGGTATGGGCATGTATCCCAACCAATTTGATTTCATCTAAATTTGTATGTTGTACTTGCATGATAGATCCCTGTTTTTTTGAAAAGATTATTGGCCGATTGAGGATTACTTTCAATCTAAACTAATTACTTTACTGCAGAATAACATCTGTCTTTTTTGAAGAATTATGCTATTCTTACTAAAATTCAAAAAAAGAGGGCCCAAGATGATTAAAACAGGAATAGGACAAGATTCACATCGCTTTGGATCTAATGAATCTTCAAAAATTTGTGTTTTAGGAGGCGTTCATTATAAAGATGTTCCAGGCTTCATCGCAAATTCCGATGGAGATGTTGTCTACCATGCCATTTGTAATGCCATTAGCTCTATTACAGGCGTTTTAATTTTAGGAGGCTTAGCGGATGATCTCTGCTTAAAAGATGGGATCACCGATAGCGCAGCTTACTTGAAAGAAGCCAAAAAGACTCTCAAGCAGAACACCATCAACCATCTAGCTATTTCTATAGAAGCTAAAAAACCTAAGATCAAACCCCACTTGGATCAAATGAAAAGGAACATAGCTGAGATCTTAGAACTTAACGAAACTCAAGTTGGTATCACTGCAACAACAGGAGAGGGTCTCACAGATTTTGGATGTGGTGTTGGTGTGCAGTGCCTTTGTATACTTACAGTAGAAGAGCGCTAATAAACGTCGCGTACATAGCGGTCTTGAGACTTTAACTCTTTTACATACCCTTTAGCTTCATCAGAGCTCATCTTGCCTTCTTTTTCAATCACATGATGTAGCATTTGATCGACATCTTTAGCCATATGCTGCGCATCTCCGCAAACATAAAAGTAGGCGCCTTTTTCAAGCCACTTGAAAAGCTCTGAAGACGATTTCTCCATCTGATGTTGCACATAGCTTTTTTCTTTTTGATCTCTAGAAAATGCAATGGAGAGTTTAAGAAGACCTTTCTCTTCGAGCTCTCTCCAATAGTCTTCGTAGAAGAAATCAAACTCTTCGTTCCAATCGCCAAAAAAGAGCCAGTTTTTGCCGGTTGCATGAGTTGCAACTCTCTCCTGCATGAAGCCTCGAAAGGGAGCTACGCCTGTTCCTGGTCCAACCATGATCATCGGTACTGTTGGGTCTTCGGGAACCGTAAAGCCCTTTGAAGGGTGTAAATAAAGGGGAATACAAGGAGTTTGCATTTGAGAAGACTCACAAAGATAGTGAGACGCTACCCCATATCTCATGTGTTCGTTTGTAGAGTAATGGAAATAGGCGATTAAAAGATCGATTTCATGGTGTCGCGCTTTTTGAGAAGAGGCTAAAGAATAAAACCTGGGTAAGAGGGGAGTTAAATGATTTGCAAAGTCTTGAGCAGATACTTTGAGTATTTTAAATTCACCCAAACAATCCCAAAGCTCTCGCTCTTCTAAATAAGCTTTAAGAGACTCTTTCTTGCTAGGGTCCAAAAGAGACTCCAAAGTTGCTTTCTCTTGAGCATCTTCAACATGTTCAAGAATAAAAGTAAGCCACTTCTTTGTAACTCTAGAGATATTTGCTTTTGTCCTGATGAATTCTTCTAAAAGATAGGTTTCATTGGTTCTTTGGTCTTGGATGACCTCTTCACCAGTTAGACCGACCGCATTCAAAGTCTCTTGAACAATGTGGTGTGAGTTTTCAGGAAAAACAGCAACAGAGTCTCCAGCCTTATACTGAATGCCTGAGCCACTTAAATCTAAAGTGAGATGTACAGTACATTTCTTAGAACCTGGTTTGTTCAAGACTCTACGATCTATAATTTTTGCTATAAAGGGATTGTTTTTATCAAAGGTCATATTATGCTTTTTTAAATACTGCCGCTGCGTCTTTATTTATCCAATATTTTTGCAATTTTTGTAACTGCTTATTTGAAAGACCACCCAAAAATTCCATTGCTTTTAACATACGAGCACGCGCTCGATCTTTTCCAAGAAGGGTCGCTGAATCAAAAAGAGGGGGACCGGTATGTTTTCCTGTAAGGGTCGCATAGAGAACAGGAATAATGATCTTTTTATGATTGATAGAGAAAAATTCTGCGATCTCTTTTGACCCTGCATAGAAATTATCTCGACTCCAGTCATCATCTTTCTCCAAGTACCAAAGGATCGCTTGAAGGATAGAACAGGTTTGCTCAGGTGTAATTCCTTTAGGACATAAAAACTCTTCTGAGTAGGGGACGTGATTAATAAAGAAAAAGCTGCAAAGCTCAAAGAACTCCCCAAACGTTTTAATACGCGTATGACAAAGGGGCATAAGTTTAGACATGAGTTTGTCATTAAAACCCCACTCTTTAATGCGCATCCAAAGTTCCTTTTCGGAAATGTTGTTAATCAAATAGTGTTGATTTAACCAATCGAGCTTTTTAACATCAAACACAGCTGCAGACGTTCCAAGACGCTTCGTATCAAAATCGCGAATGATTTCATCAAGGGAATAAATCTCTCTGTCTTCTGTCATACTAAAGCCCATCAAACTTAAAAAGTTTTGGAAGGCCTCAGGTAAATACCCACTATCACGATAGTAAAAAATAGAAGTAGGATTCTTTCTCTTAGAAAGTTTCTTTCCATCTGTTCCAAGTAAAAGCGGCATATGAATATATTTGGGAGGTTCCCAACCAAAACAATCGTAAAGATGTATATGTTTAGGCGTAGAAGGCAGCCACTCATCGCCTCTGATAATATGACTAATCTTCATTAGGTGATCATCGACCACATTTGCTAAGTGATAGGTTGGAAAACCATCTGACTTTAAAAGTACCTGATCATCGACATCGGCCCAAGGAGTAGTAATCCGTCCCTTAATGATATCCTCAAACTCACAAGTTCCCTTAAGAGGCATCTTTAAACGGACGACATAAGGTTTATTCTGAGCTTCTAGAGATTTAATCTCTTCGGGTGTTAAATTACGGTGACGGCGATCGTAGCCCGATTTTTGCCCCATCTTAGCATTCATCTCGCGCATCATCTTGAGTTCTTCAGGAGTCGTAAAACATTTATATGCATGTCCTTTTTCAAGGAGGATATCGACATATTTCTTATAAATGTCTAAACGCTCAGACTGCTTATAGGGGCCATACTCTCCACCACAATCAGGGCCCTCATCCCATTGAAGGCCACACCATGAAAGCGCCTTATAAATATTTTCTTCATACTCAGGCTTGGATCTAGATTGATCGGTGTCTTCAATGCGCAGGATAAATTTTCCCTTATGATGCTTTGCAAAAATTAGATTATAAAGAGCCATATAGGCTGTTCCTACATGGGGATCCCCTGTAGGAGAGGGGGCTATTCGAACGCGTACAGACATAGTGTATTTAGGTATTGATTTGAATTAAAGGAGAGCCATTTTCCACATTTTTCTGTTATGTGTCAATCCTAACCCTAAGAAGAAAAGATTTTGAAAGTAAAACTATTTTTTAGATTTAAATCTGCTAACCCTTAAAATTGACTTCGATTTCAACTTCACCCTTTCCATCATCAAGTCCTCTGAACCATACAGAAACCGATGATTCTAATGGAAAGAGATAGGTCCCTTTGTGGGG
>CAYGMF010000059.1:6477-8874 GCA_964351075.1 uncultured bacterium | reverse complement strand
AGTCACACAGGGGAGAGGCCTTTTGCATGTGATCACTGTGACTACAGTGCTGCTCGAAAATCAACTCTTTCAAGACACATAAAGAGCTGTAACGCAGTTGCAGCAGCAGCTAAAACTGAAGCAGCCTCTTTATTATTAGGATTAAGAGGTCAACCCGTACCCCAATTGGCTATAGCTCTTGGCGCGGATGCTATTGCACCTATGAACTTCAATAATTTCCTGGCCGCTGCGCCTGTTTCAGGTCCTCTTGCTATTCCTTCAGGTCCTCCTCCCGCTGAGCCACTTGATCCCAATAAGGATTATCGACCCTCATCTGAACTCAATAGAGGAGGATTATGATTCTATCGAAGCCTCACGCTTGTTTCATTCTGATTAGTCGTAAAGCTACTGGGAAGACGTTTGCTCAAGTAGCCCTTTCATAGTAATTCCATTAACTTTCCTCTGTCTCTAAGCCTATTGGGCATTACTGGGATTTAAGAAATTCTGCACATTCTTCATGACCGCGTTCTTTAGCTTTGCTATATGCAGTAGATCTATCTGCTATCACATAACCATTTTCTTCAGCGTGCTTACATAATAGCTTGACTGTAGATAAGTGGCCTCGGGTTGCAGCTGTAATTAGCGGAGTCTCGCCTCCTCGTGCCTTGCTGTGAGAATCACACTTGTGAGCTAATAATGCTTCGACAATTGGATCATGTCCTTCTCTTGCAGCTAAATGTAGAGGAGTGTATCCATCCTTGTTTTTAGTATTAGATGGGGAACCAAAATATAATGCCAGCTTAGCAGTATCTGTAGAACCTGCTCTAGCAGCCAAATGTAGCGGTGTTTCATTATCCTCAGTAAGAGCGCCCAATGAGGCGCGCGCGGCTATCAGAATGCGAGCAGTGGACACATGACCATTTTCTACGGCTCCATGTAGAGGAGTTTGTCGATCCACTTTGCCCTTAGCGTAAGACACTAACTTTGCGTACATAGATTGAACTTCTGATCCATTCGCTATTAAAAAGCTAAGGGTCTCCCCATGTCCATAAGCTGCAGCATAGTAGGTTGGGGTTAACACATCTATATTCAGAGGATCAATCTTAGCACCTCTTTTTAATAGAGTTCGAGCCGCCTCTTTCTTGCCTTTAATTGCAGCCCAGTGGAGGGGGGTATCTCCATTTTCACCAGAACAGTTGGGTTCGGCTCCCTTCTCTAGAAGTAATTCTAGCATATGTGTCCGATCCGAGTATGTAGCCCAATGTAGAGCGGTGTTGTTATCTTTATCTCGATGGTTAATATTAGCGCCATTATCTAGTAAGAAATTAGCAAGATCTGTATGCCCTTTTTTAGCTGAGTAATGTAGAGCTGATAAGCCCTCCTCATTTAGAGTATCTGGACTGATCTTTGTCAATTTAAGAATAGTAGTTATGTTGCCTGGTTTATCCCTATTCATATATTCAGATAAAAGACTTAGGGGATCTTCTCCATTGCCAAGTCTATACTGAATCTTGAAATCCTCAAATGGTTCTTCAATTCTACAAAGAGGGCAAGTTGCGTCAGAGTCAGAAGTAAGTAGCGTTGTTACACATCCTCGATGGTATAGATGGTGACTTTTAGGGTCATGGGCTCTAGCTAATACCAATAGGGGAAGAAATGGGTGGAATAGTTCGCTTTGGCAAATAGCGCAGTTTCTTGTTTCTAGACTTGCTTGCAAAGGGGCAGCAGCAGGAGGATCTTCTATGGGGTCGACACGTCTCTTTTTAGTTAAGGGATTAATACTTGCAAGAGCTTGTAGTAAAAAATTTTCACATGCTTTGTGGTTACTTGTTGGCGCTGGACTCAGAGAGCCATTTATAGCTGCACTGATAAGAGGAGTCGATCCATCTTTTGCTTCAGAATCAACTCTTGCATTCTGTTCGACTAAAAATTTAACAACATTAAGGCTGCCAGATAGGACACTAGCGTGTAGGGGAGTAAATCCATCTTTTGTCAGTGCGTTTATCTCCGCATCGTGCTTTAAAAGAAGCGAGACGATCTTTAATTGTCCAAGAGCTGCTGCTTGATGAAGAGGAGTTCTATCAGTATCGTCTTGAGACTTTGCAATACTAGGGTAGTGATACAAAAGAGTAGCCACTTTTTCAGGTTTATTTTCATCTATGTATTGGTATAAAAGCGTTTCTGGGACCTTATCCCTTTCAAGATCTAATGCAACTAATAAGCTGTCAAATGTGACTTTAACTTTATGATCCGTATCAGTAAGTGCTGGTTTAGATTGAAGCAGCTTTAATGCACACTCTCGATGCGAGATGTGTATTCTTTTTGAGTTATCTCCGAAAGAGACTACAAATTGGCCGTCAGATGATTTATCAAGTAGGCTGTGCTTGCAAAGAGTACAGGCTTTATCTAGAGTGCCGT
>CAYGMF010000059.1:1998-6377 GCA_964351075.1 uncultured bacterium | reverse complement strand
CTTAATTTTTAGATTTTCAGAGGTCGTTAGACTTTATTCACAGTAGACAGGATAGGTGTAAATACTCTCTTGAAGGTGTTCTTCAGAAAAGAAGGGGCCTATGTTGGTTTGCTGACACACCTTTTCGTAGGGATGCAAGTCTTTCTTTATTTCTATTAGATATCTATAAAGGAGTTTTCCTTTGGGATCTACTTGCTCCACATCTACCACTATAGATCTAGCAGGCCTGCAGCCCTTATTGATGACTTCTAAGTTTAGGTGACCTGTTTCAGTAAAGGAGCTAGAAACATCTATAGTTTGGATGCCAGAGAGGGGTAGCCCTAAGTTTTTTAATTTTTGAAGCGCTTTTTTTCCTCCAGGAGAAGCTGAGATACTTGCCTTTCTAAAATATTCAATAGCCTCTGCTTGTCTCTCTTTACTATAGTCGATTTCTCCTAAAGCGTAATAGGCCTCAGCTGTTGGTAAGAGCGCTAAGCTGCGCTCCAGATCCCGGCAGGCATCAGCCCAATCATCAAGCTGCTCTTTTACAAGCCCTCTTTGAAGGTAGTTGTCGAAATAGTAAGGGTTCATAGCGACTGCAGCATTTAGAGTCTTCAATGCTGGAACATGGTTGCCTATTTGCTTTTGAGCTTTAGCTTTTAAAAGATAAAAGTGAGATTCATTATAGCCCTCAGCGAGTCCTTGATTTGCAATTTCTATAGCTTTCTCATAATCTTTATTTAAAAGAGCTTTATAGCCTTGATCTAATTTTCCATAGAGAGTTGTTTGCGCTCTCAAAGTAAACATGTGCTTTTCAAATTCTTCTGTCTTGTAACTCTGTTGGTCAGAGTATTGGTTTTGACAAGACTCACACTTTGTGATTTGATAGTCACTCAACGGATGTTTGGCAATATAGCCTCCCATCCAATTTGGGTTACGGACTTTTTGATAGGTTTGAACACGTCTTTGTAAATTTAAAATAGCTTTAGAGGAATAACCCATCTGAGACATCTGAGAGAGGGCAGCTTGATCGGCTTGAACTTCAGCTTGTACATTGTACTTGAGTGTAAGCAGTCCCGATCCTGAACCTAAAGGGCCAACCGCGAAGTCTGGGATATAGTTGTTATTTTGGATATCTAAATTAACAGGTCCTGCATTTAAGATGATCTTTTGGATGTTCTCTTTTCCATCAGAGTGTTGCAAGTGTGAGATCTCATGACACAAAACGCCTACAAGTTCATCTTCATTTTTAAGCTCCAGTAAAAGACCTCGAGTAATAGCTACATAACCTTCTGGAAAACTCCAGACATTTGGAATAGAACTGTTAACAATTACCACTTTACATTGATTGTCAGGATGCAGAGAATGCTTTACGCACTTTTGAGCAAGCTCATTCACATAGAGGGATAAAGCCGGGTCAAGAAAGTAGGCGCCACCATATGCTTGTTGAGAATACTTGAAGTTTATTCGGTTCGCTTCAGGAAGATTACTTGGCGTAACAGAAACCACTCTATGACTGTTTCTTTGGTGGTAAGAGCACGCTGTCAAAATTAAGATTAAAACAAAAAAAGAGAGTTTCTTGGCCATGTTTTCCGTATAGTTCATTACTTGTTCTGCAATTTATCAAGTTATTCTTGTTAAATCAAGCGTTTTATTATAATTTTTTTAACTTAAATCCTTGATGTTATCGGACCTTGAACAAAATTAAACAAACTTATTATAATGGTGCTATGAAAAGAGACCCTTTAAAACCATCTGCAACGCCAGTGCTTATGCACTCTTGCTGCGCGCCTTGCGCAGGAGAGCTTATGGAAGCTATGGTTGAATCCAAAATCCCTTTTGCTATTTATTTTTACAATCCAAACATTCATCCAACTCGTGAGTATGAAATTCGTAAAAATGAAAATATCCGTTATGCAAAAAAAATGGACATCCCGTTTATTGACGCAGATTACGATGCTGATCAATGGTTTGAAAAGACAAAAGGGCTTGAAAACTCTCCAGAGAGAGGAGAGCGTTGCACTCTTTGTTTTGATATTCGCTTTGAAAGAACTGCCGAGTATGCAAAAGAAAATGGTTATCCAGTTATCACCTCTAGTCTCGGCATCTCTAGATGGAAAAATATGAACCAGATAAACGACTCTGGCGTTCGTAGCGCAAACAAGCATGGAGTTGAGTACTGGACCTACAACTGGAGAAAGAAAGGGGGAGGCGCTCGCATGTATGAAATTGCTAAAAAAGAGAGCTTTTACAAACAAGAGTACTGCGGTTGCATTTATTCTCTAAGAGATTCTAATAAGTGGCGCAAGAAAAACGAGCGCCCTTTAATTCAAATTGGACAAGAATTTTATAAAAAGAAATTAGATTCTTTACCAGAATCTTAAGACTTTCCACCAAACTCCACCTACCACAAGCCATATCAAAATGTTGCAAATGCTCACAATAAATCCGATTTGCCACCATTTTTTCAGCGAGACATAGCCCGCGCTAAAGAATATAGGAGCAGGCCCAGAACTATAGTGGGTGAGTCCTCCAAATAAGCTACTGAAGAAAGCGAGAACAAGAACAGTTAGAAGAGGAGGAGCTCCTATCTGAATAGACGCTGCTAAAAATGCAGAGTACATGGCTGTTAAGTGAGCTGTGTTACTCGCAAAGAAGTAGTGGCTATAGAAGTATAAGCCAATCATAATTAAAAAAGCCCAGTGCCATGTCATGGAAGAGATCAGTGAGACAATGTTCATTGAGAACCAAGTGAACATTCCCATATTTTTAAGAGCTGTTCCAATTGCAACTAAAATACCAAGCCAAAATAAAGTGTCCCAGGCTGTGTGCTCTTTGAGGCAATCTTTCCAAGTGATTACTCCACAAAAAAGTAGAAGCATCACTCCTATTAAGGCGGCAACTGTATTTGAAATCTTCAAGTAGGAGCCGAATAACCATAGGTTTAATACGATTGCGAAAACACCGAGCATCAGCTTTTCATCAGAGGAAATAGGGCCCATGTCTTGAAGTTTTTCTTGCGCCATCTTAGGAGCTTCTGGAGAGTAGGAGAGTTTAGGAGGAAGAAGCTTGCAGACGATTAGTGGCGTTAAAATAAGACTTACGATTCCGGGAATTGAGGAGGCTAAAAACCACTTGCCCCAAGTTAAAGAAACCCCAAATTCACCCGCTATCTCAGCTGCTATTGGATTGGCTGCCATAGAAGTTAGAAACATTCCACTTACAATGACTGAGCCTTGGAAAGCTGCTATTGTTAAAAAGCGCCCAGTGCTCTTAGTCGGGTCTTGCTCGTCATAGGTTTTTGAAAGAGCTAAGACGATTGGAAAAATAATCCCTCCAGCTCTTGCTACAATACTTGGGATTAAAGGAGCTAAAATAAGTTCACTTAAGATGATCCCGTAGGCTAAAGTCACAATCCTGTGGCCTAATATTTTGACGAAAAAAAACGAAGCTCGCATAGCAAGACCTGTTTTTATCAGACCTTGAGCTAGGAAGAAAGCTACGAAAATCAACCAGATACTTGGGCTGCTCAAGCCTATAGAGATATCCTTAAAGGTGAGGGTCTGAGTTACAATGGCTATAATCGAACCCATCAAAACCATTGGAGATACAGGAAGAGGTCTTGTAATAAGTCCTGTAATAATAAAACTAAAAACAGCAAAAAGGTGCCAGGTTTGAGTTGTTAATCCGTTAGGAGTAGGTATTGCCCAAATTGATGCCCCAACGCATGCTGTAATCAAAAAAGGAATCGGCCTTGCCCCTTTCCAGCGAGCTTGCTGAGGGATGTCAATATGGCCTTTCTCTTGTATGCTAGCTGTCTTATCTAAAGTCGTCATAAGTAAAAAAAAGTTAAAGTTTTATTTAATAATCATGATATTAAGGGCTATGTGTTTAACACAAGAAGAGAAATTTTGAAAAGGCAAAAAGATGAAAACAGTTAGAATTCAAAAAAAAATTAATGCTCCAGGTTTATATTCTATTACAGCAGAAGTTGAGGAGTCGTTAAAAAAGATACTTCAAAATAACTCTATCAAAGTATCTGGAGTTTTACATCTTTTTAACATGCACACAAGTTCAGCTCTGCTCATTAATGAATCGTGGGATGATTCTGCTAAAGGGGACTTAGAGCGCTTCTTTAATTATATAGCTCCTGAGAACTTGCCTTTTATAGAACACACCCTAGAAGGTCCTGATGATTCTCCAGCGCACATGAAAACTGCTCTTTTAAACCAGCACTTAGCTCTTGTTGTGGAGGACTCAGAAATCCTTTTAGGAAGATGGCAAGGAATCTTTTTAGCAGAGTTTAGAGATGATCCTCCAACAAGAACTATCCTTTTAAAGTATCAACCTGATTAGAACATGAAAAAAATAGTTTATTTTCACCCCAAACTTAATCTTCC
>CAYGMF010000059.1:0-1898 GCA_964351075.1 uncultured bacterium | reverse complement strand
ATGTCTCCCTACACCTTTGCCTTTCAAGGGTACTACTTTTTTGTTAAACGTATTCTACCCCTTATCTTAAAAAAAGAACCTTTATTTAGAGTGCGCTTATTTGGTCCTGGATCAGATCTTTTTTTACCAGCGCCTAACATCATTTGTAAAAAATATGTACACAACATAGAAGCTGAGTATGAGCAGGCTTCGATGACACTTTGTCCTTCTTTTTCAGGGACAGGGCAGCAAATTAAAATTATTGAAGCGATGCACTATGGAGTTGCTCCTGTTTCTATGGAAAACCCCATGCAGTATAATCCAACAATACATGGGGAAACAGGGTTTGTTGCACAAACAGCAGAAAAGTTCGCCGAGTATACTTTGAGACTTTATCAAAATAGAGAGCTGGCTCAAGAAATGGGACAAAATGCCCAGCAGTATGCGAGGGCTAACTTTACAAATCGTCTGTTAAAAAAGCGCCTTGAGGCTATTGAACTGTTTAGAACAAAACCTTTTAAACGATAGCTAGAGCTCTAACAGGCGCTTCAGCGCAATCTTTTAACTTCATGGGGAGGATCCAGGCCTCAGCGCCTGTTGGAGGGAGCTCTTTTAAAGAGGCTAGATTCTCAATGAGAACAATCCCCTTATTGAGCATGAGAACATGGGCTGGGAAGTCTTTAGAGGGACCTATATCGAGGCTCATCGTATCAATGCCGACAGCCTTTATTTCTCTATCTACGAGTATCTGGGCGGCTTCTGCGCTGAGTCCTGGGTAGTGGCAAACTCCATCAGGATCACTATAGCAGTACTTCTCTTTGCCCCAATGGCGATCCCAACCTGTATGAAAAAGTGCTATAGCACCTTTTGAAAGAGTCGTATATTCAGCTTCCCACTCCAGAATATCTTGAGCTGTGATTGCGTAGTCAGCAGTGTCTTTGACTTTACTAGATAAGTGAAGAACAAAAGCTTTCCCCGTGCACTGCTCCAAAGAAACTTGATCTATAGTGCATCCTTTGGGATCAAAGTGAGCAGGAGCGTCCATATGGGTACCTGTTCCTGTTCCCATTGTAATGTCATGACAACGGTATCCATCTTCGTAGTTTGCGCTCACTATTTTTGAGAAACAGGTTTTACCTGGATAGACTGGGGTTTTCTCTGAATAAGGATGCGTTAAGTCTATAATTGTCATGTTTAGTTTTCTGTTATTTTTTAGGCATATTTAAACTTCTAAAGTTATTAAAAGCAATCACAAGATCAGACTTGTTCTTTATTCTGTTTTTTTGTACTCAAAGATAGAGATTATTTTTTTAAGAAAAGAAAGGACAAGTCATGGATGAAAAAATGAAGTCTAAACCAGACTATTTTTTATACCCCTTTAAAGGGACAGGGTATTTTTTAACGCATCCTTCTCTTTGGTGGCTTCAGCTTTTTGCTATGTTTGTTTTACTCGTTGCTCTCTTAATTATATTTGCTGTCATACTCTATTTTGCATGGCCTCTTCCAGGGTTTGGGTGGTGGCACACACTTTGGGGTATCTTAAAGGCAGTAGGACTCTCTTCAGCAGGATTATTAGTTGGATTCATTGTGTTAATGCCCGTCCTCTTAACTTTAGCGCTTGATAAAATGGTGCGAAGGATGCTGGAATCCTTAGAAGGTGAAGGCAATAAAGTTAGCTTTTTAAAATCTGTCTACACAAGCACAGTGATCTTTTTTAAAACAATTTTCTGGAGAATATTTTGGCCTATAGTCGGTTTTTTAAGTGCAATTTTCTTAGGCCCATTAGGCATCTTTATCGCTCAGCTTGGAATCGGGCATTTAGCTGTAATTGATGGCGTCGATTTAACCCTAGCGTTGCAAGGACATGACACTGCATATCGCATGAGATGCTATAGAGAAAGAAGATGGCAGATCTTCTC
>CAYGMF010000058.1:5420-9252 GCA_964351075.1 uncultured bacterium | reverse complement strand
TTTATCCGCTCTGCTGAACACATCTTAAAAATCAAGGAAGTCCTAAAGGATTTTGAAAAACCAGAAGTCCTCGTGATTGCTAAAGTTGAAAACTACCAAGGGATCAATAATTTTGATCACATCTTGAAAGTCGCTGATGGCATTATGGTAGCAAGAGGGGATTTGGGTGTGGAGGTTCCTATAAGCCAAGTGCCTAGACTTCAAAAAGAGATGATACGCAAGTGCTTTACCGCAGGAAAACCAGCAATTACAGCAACGCAAATGTTAGAATCGATGATCCATCATCCAAGACCTACAAGGGCTGAAGTCTCAGACGTTGCCAATGCGATATACGATAGTACCTCTTGTGTGATGCTTTCAGGGGAAACTGCTATGGGGCAATACCCAATTCAAGCAGTTCAAGTCATGTCCGAAATTATCTTAGATACAGAGGCTTATTTCAATTATCAAGACTTCTTTTATTCTCAGATGCAAAGTTGCTATAAAGATGTTCCCTCAGCGGTCACCTCAGCTACTGTTAATACAGCCTATACTACAGAAGCTAGAGCCATCTTTGTTTACAGCTCTTCAGGTTACACCCCCAGACTTATTTCAAAGTGGAGGTGCGCGATACCTGTTATCGTGCTTACGCATAACCGAAAAGTTTATCACCAGCTTGCTTTGAATTGGGGGATTATTCCAATCTATAGCCCTAATTTTAAGACTATGGAAGAAGCGTTTAATATTATTTGCGATTATGCACTTAAGCGCAAGCTAGTAGCTTTAGGAGATATTGTAATTGTAACTGCAGGGTCTCCCTTTGGAGTTTCAGGCTCTACTAATATGATGCTCGTTGAAAATATTGGAGATGTTTTAATTAGAGCAAAATCAGGTTATGGCAACCCCGTAACCGAAAAAATTACCCATCTAAATTCTCTAGATGAAAAAACAAAGAGCCCCACTAAAAATCATATTCTGGTAATGAGTAAGTGTGATGATTCACACCTCACCTTTTTAAAGGAAGCTAAGGGAATTATTTTAGAAAATCATGCTGACGACATCGATTCTGAGAAGTATGCTATTTTGGTAGGAAAAACTCTCAACATCCCAGTCATTGTGAGAGCTGAAGGAGCGTTAACTCTTCTTAAAGAAGGGCAAGAGGTCACTGTAGACCCCAAGGCCTTTCTAGTTTATAATGGCACCATTGCTTTGAAGCCTTAGGTGGTGGTGGATAAGGCTTAGAAAAGTAAGGGGAGCTGTTTCTGTTCTTAAGATGTTAGAATGCAAGCTAGCTCCTAAAAATCCCTTTTTTTTCAATGCTTCAATTTCTTGGTCTGTAAAGCCCCTTTCAGGACCGGAGCAAAATGAAAAGCTTCTCAAAGCTTTACTTTTTGGTAAAATTCGAAAGAGGGGAGGGGCATCTTTTTCAACGTCTCCAAAACAGGAGAAATCAGCTTGGTTATCAATAGACTCTAGATTTTCAACCCACTTGATAGTAGGGAGGTAGAGCCTTCCTGATTGTTTAAGCGCTGCGATAATTTTAAGCTCAAGACGTTTGCATTTTTGTTCAGAGAAATATCCAGTACTATGCTCTCCTCTAAAGAGAAGAAGCTCACTCATCCCAAGCTCGGTCCCTTTTTCAGCGATGATTTCTAAATGAGAAGGGGTAGTTAAAGCCTGATAGAGGATAAACTTAAAAGTAATAGGATGAAAATCAACTCGATCAATTTCAAAGAGGGTCTCTTTTTTTCCTATTTGAAGAATGGTTGCCTGCGCTAGAGATCCCTGCCCGTTAACAAGCTCAGCTCTCTCTTGTTCCCTTTGCTTCATCACCCTTTGAAGGTGCTCGTGTTCAGGACCTTTTAAAGTGATTTCTTTTTCCTTGAAGGAACTTTCTATGTAGTAACGGTAAGCTGGCATAGGATTTCTCTTTTAAAAAATAAGGCCCTGATTTACATGTAAGGATGAGTGATACCTAAGGATTTCAAAATGATTCGGTTTTTATTTTATCTTTTAGTAATTTTAATACTACTTTTTATTATCTTTTTTGGGAAAGATACTTGGAGTATGGTTAAAAATCATGAAAACTACAAGAGCGCCAAAAAGACTACTTGTCAGGTTAAAACACAGTATGGGCAGACCAAAAAGTGGGTTAAAAAGCAAAGCTCTAACTTTAAAACTACTCATGAAACGGAGTGCCAGGCAAACAAAGAACTTTGATAAATAAGTCTCGCGGATCAAAAGAGGCTTGCTCACCTTCAGGCATTTTACAAACTAGATCTTTAAGGCCAAAAGACCTGTGCCCTCCTAGTTTTAAAAAGTGTTTTTTTACACGCTTGTTTTCTTCAAAATCAAAAATGAGTTGAAATCGATAGTCTCTAACAAGAAGCTCTTTTTCATTTTCATAATATAAACATTCATAATCATTGAGCTCAAATTGACCCTTATACTTTTTGGGGATCATAAATGTTAAAAAACTTCGGCGGTAGATCTGAGGTAAAACAGCCATTCCTTTGGAAATCTTTTTAAAAAGGGCTTCATCTTCTGGAAGGATAAATAAGATCGAATCCGCTTTATATTCAGGGTAGACACGGTGGAACCCTTCCTGTTTCCATCGCTTATGTTGCCAAAGCCATTGATCGGGCGTTTTAGTGATATGAGATTCAAGGCCCTTCATAAGCAAATCCATTAAGCGAGGAAGTTCTTTCTTTAGAGGATTTGTGCGGTCAGGCCAAATAGGGTCTGAGATGTGATATTCATATCGACCACCCTTAAAGCGCGTGGTTGTGACAATTACAATAGGGGCTTTGGTCTTATAGGCTAAAAGAGCAGGAGCGGGAGACGTCCAGGCTCTAGCTCCAAAAAATGGATAGGAGTAAGATGAAGAAGTAAAGGATTGGTCATTCAACATTGAAAATGCAAGGCCCTTTTTGAGCACCTTGACCCCTTCTGAAATTGCATTTTGCATGCGAATGATTTGTCCACCATGCATCTCTCTAATCGATTGTATAAAGTTGTAGAGTCGTCTATTTTTTATTGGTTTTCCTACAGCGTATCCAGGAAGCGATTGTGTGTGGTGTAAGAAGCTTAACTCCCAATTTGAAATATGCCCTGTGACAGCAATGACACCTTGTCCAGAAGCTAAAAGATCTCGAAATGGCTTTAAATTACGACCTGTGACAAATCGATCTAAATTGCCTCGGCTTGTTTTTAAACGAAAATATTCAAATGCAATGATGACTAAGTTTTGAAACGATTTGCGAGCAATTTTCTTAATTTCACGCTCTGAAAGATTAAGATCTTTTGCGAGTGCTAAATTATTGAAAGTGATTTTCTTGATTTTTTTAGGCGCCAAATAGTAAGCAATGTTTCCTAAAAAAGTTCCTAGTGCATGGATTGAGCGGTAAGGCAAAATTGAAATAGGAAACATTGCTATCCTTAAGCAATAGTAAGCAAAATTATGTTTGAAAGAATTCTGATTAGACATTTTGTAATGAGAGATCCATGATTTTTTCTAGCTGCAAGTCTGAGTCAAACGTCTTGACAGAGTCTCTTATTTGCTCTCTAGAAAGTTGAGGCAACTCTCTATTGATGATCCTTTTTAAGAGATCTCGTAAGTATTCGTGGTCGGTAAGGTTAGGTAAAATTTCTCCACACCCTTCTGAAATAACTTCCTTAGCTCCATTGTACGGAGAGGTGATTACAAATAAACCCATAGCTAGCGCTTCTAAAGTTACACTGGCAAAGGGATCGTAGTTAGTCGGTAAAATAAAGCAGTCTGCTGCCAGATAAAAAGGGATTAGGTCGGCCTGTGAACCAAAGAAAAAAACCTGTTTTGTAAGGCCTAACTTTT
>CAYGMF010000058.1:0-5320 GCA_964351075.1 uncultured bacterium | reverse complement strand
GAACATTTTTTTCTCTTTAAAAAGATTCGATGCGCCCCATTTCCAGCCCTATAATGTGTAAGGTTGGGAGTGCGATCAAGGCCAAAAATCAGGTCTGTTGGGTGATCTTTAAGCCATTTTTTACATGCTCTTTGGAAAGAATTAATGGCAAAATAACCCCATTTTGGGAGCTTACCAAATGTAATCACTTCAACATCTTTGATTTTAGGAGGGGGCTTGCCTGATGTTAGAATCGTGACTGTACACCCCCTTTTTACAAAAGATTTCGCAATAGATAAGGCAGTTTTTTCAAGTCCCCCTAAGTAGGAGATGCGGCTTTTTACAAGGGTGACATGAGTCATTGTTTATTCTGAAGCATTTTTCGTCATAGAAACTACAAAAGGTTCGTGGCTTATAGTTCGTATAAAAGGGTAGGGGTTAATAAAAGTATTGAGGAATACTACTTCATTTTTTCGAATAATTGCAACCCAATCCTTCTCTTTAGACTCAGCATTTAGTAGGACCTGGATATCATCTTGGGAAAGCTGGTCCAAAATCTTTTTATATCCGACAATTTTCAAATTTATTTTTTCATCAAGATATCCATCTGCTCTCATGCCAGGAACTACCATGCCATTTGGGACATTGCGAACTTTTACAGGTACATTGGTGTAAGTCTTCTCAGAAATTAAAGAGTTATTCACTAAAATCCAAATAATAATAGCTAAAATAACAGAAATTACTTTTCTCTGCCAGTTCTTCAAAAAAACTGAGGTCAGTAGGCTCTTCATTTTGCAATCCACTTTAAAGGATTAAAGCGAGATTGAATAGAGATCTTTGGAGGGTTAAAGACACTTCGGATAATGCCTTTAAATCGATCAATCTTAATCCCTCTAGTCATAATGCCATCTCGCGCTATTGAAACTTTACCCGTCTCTTCTGAGACCAAAATAACTAATGTATCTGTAATTTGACTCAAACCAAGACCCGCACGATGCCTCGTTCCCATTGACCTTGTAAGTTGTGAGCTCTCCTCCGCTAGAGGCAAAATGGTGGCAGCTGAGATAATTGTGTTGTCTCGTACGATAACAGCTCCGTCATGGAGGGGAGTGGTCGTCACAAATAAAGACTCTAGAAGCTCCGATGAAAATTTAGCATTTAGAATCACAGACCTATTAGCGAATTCATCTAAAGAGTCTTGGTTCTCAAGCAGAATTAGGGCTCCAATACGCTTTTCGCTCATCCGGTAAATAGAGTGTGCTAAATTATCTAAAAATTTGTCAAATTCAGAAATATTACGTCCTTTTCTGTTTTTGACACTCAATTTAGAAATAGCAAGACGGAGCTCTGGTTGGAAAATAATTATGACTGCTAAAACCGCTACATTAGCAATGTGTGACATGATTTTTTTCAAGACCGGAAGATTCAGCCAAGAGACCACACCATAAAAAACCAAAAAGACAACAAAACCCAATAAAAGGTCCATTGTCCGGGTATTCCAAAAAAATGAGAACAGCCAATTAAGAGCGAAAGCTATAATAAGAACTTCTATAATCGGGATATAAATGTAGGCGCTTTCCATAGGCTTTTATACGTTTGTGTAGACCTTTTTTAATGCGCTTATAACGTTCAAAAGATCGCGATGAGCTGCAACATCATGAACTCTTAGAACGTCAACCCCCCCATCAATAAGTAAGCTGTTAATTCCCAAAGTTCCATAAAGGGCTCTATTCGCAGGCTGCTTCGTTAATTTCTGTATGAATGTTTTTCGCGATGTACCTAAAAGCAGAGGCTGATTCAGTTCCCTCAATTTATTCAGATCTTGCAGAATTTGAAGATTATGTTCAAGAGTTTTTCCAAATCCTATACCTGGATCTAAATAGATCTGCTCTTTTTTAACCCCTACTTGGCATAGCTCTTCAATTCTATTTTGAAACCAGTTCATGATTTCTTGGGTAACACCTTCTGGATAAGAAGGATTCAACTGCATGGTCTTCGGTGTTTCTTGCATATGCATTACACAAATAGGTAAACCTGAAGTTTTAGCTAATTGCCTCATCTTTGGATCGCTAAACCCTGTAACGTCATTTAAAAAATCGACTCCAAGGTCAACCGCTTGACTTGCAACCTCATACCTATACGTATCAATGGAGATAGGAATCGATAACTCTTTTTTCAAAGCTTGCAGCAGTGGAATCGTTCTTTGAATCTCCACTTCAACAGTGACGGGTAGTGAGTGAGGCCTTGTTGAACAACTTCCGATATCAAGTATATCAGCACCTTCTTCTTGGAGCCTCACTGCAGCTTGAATAGCATCTTTAAAATCGAGAAATCTACTCCCTTCATAAAAGGAGTCTTCGGTGATATTTAAAATACCCATGAGTTTAGTATTCATAAAAAATCCGAACCTATTTTTTAACTTGATAGGAGAGTAGCAGATTCTTTTGAGAAAGTAAAAAAATATCTACTTTTTAATAATCATGTAAAATTGTATTTTGACAAAAAAATCAAAAAAATGGACAGGTTAGATGTTAGATCCAGTTCTTCTCTCAAGAATACAGTTTGCTCTACATATCGGTTTCCACTACATTTTCCCACCTATGACGATTGGGGTAAGTTTGTTTCTCATCATTTTTGAAGGGATGTATCTTATTACAAAGAATAAAATCTATGAGACTTTGACCCGCTTTTGGGTCAAAATTTTTGGACTTATTTTCGCTCTAGGTGTCGCAACAGGCATTGTCAATGTATTTGCTTTTGGAACCAATTGGGCTGAGTTTTCCCATTTTGTAGGGGACGTTTTCGGAGCCTTACTAGGTGCTGAAGGTGTTTTTGCATTTACCATGGAGTCTGGTTTTTTAGGGATCCTACTTTTTGGATGGGACAGAGTTGGACCTAAAATGCATTTTTTCTCAACCTGTATGGTCGCTTTCGGAGCCCACTTTAGCGCAACTTGGATCGTCTTTGCAAACTCTTGGATGCAAACCCCTAGTGGATACCAAATTGTAGGTGAAGGTCTAGATAGACACTGCGTATTGACGGAGTTTTGGAAAGCCGTTTTTAATCCTTCTTCTTTAACAAGACTAGGCCATGTTCTACTTGGTTGCTGGCTAACAGGTGCATTTTTAGTGATGAGTGTTGCAGCCTACTACATCCTTAGAAAAAAGCACCTGAAATATGGACAAAAACTGATCAAGGTCGCTCTCATTGTAGGAGGTATTTGTATTCTCCTGCAAACTTGGTCAGCAGACTCAAGTGGACGAGCTGCTGCAAAATACCAACCTGCTAAACTAGCTGCTTTAGAAGGAGTTTATGAAACTGAGGCCTATTCTCCATTTTACATTGCTGGATGGTCTAGCGCCAAAAATAAAAAAACCTACGGCATTAAAATACCAGGTCTTCTAAGCCTCCTTGTCAATCATAAAGCAAGTGAGCCGGTTTTAGGACTCGACCAAATTCCAGAGGATGACTGGCCTGTGGTCACACCCATGTTTCAAACCTATCGCTGGATGATCTATATGTGGGGGGTGATGTTAATTATGCTTGTTTGGGCTTGGATCCAAAATTGGAGAAAAAAACTTGAACAAAGTAAATGGCTACTAAGGATCCTCATATTCACTGTTTTAGCCCCTCTATCTGCAAATATTGTAGGATGGTTCTGCGCAGAGCTTGGAAGGCAACCTTGGATCGTTTATGGTTTGATGAAAACAAAAGATGGACTCTCTCAATCTATTACCGGTGGGCAAGTTTTAGGATCTTTAATTATGTTCGCTTTTATCTTTACCTTGCTCCTCATTTTATTTTTATTTCTTCTCAATCAAAAGATACAGCATGGACCAGAAGACAAAGAGCTTGGGGTGGATCCTTATAGAGATCCTTATCAAGGAAGAAAAGGGAGCGCAAAAAGCAAGTCACCAAAAGGAGCAGCTTCATGAGTCTTACATTCTTACAATATTTTTGGTATTGCATTATTTATGTCGCCCTCTTTGCTTTTGCAGCGTTAGATGGATTTGATTTGGGCGTTGGAATACTTCACCTGACCGCTCGTAATGACAAAGAAAGACGTACCTACCTCAACGCAATAGGACCTGTTTGGGATGGGAATGCCGTTTGGTTAATTATTGTGGGAGGTGGTCTCTTTGCAGGATTTCCTGCAGCCTTTGCTTCTATTTTCTCTTCCTACTATGATCTGATGATGTTTCTTTTAGGAGGAATTATCTTTAGAGCTGTTGCAATTGAATTTAGAAGTAAACGAACCTCTAAGTTATGGAGAAATACTTGGGATTTCCTTTTTGCTCTCTCAAGTCTACTCATTACAATCTGCGTAGGCTTTATCTTATCAGGGCTCATTGCCGGAATCCCTATTGATCAGTATGGGATATTTCAAGGTCACTTCGGTAGCTTTTTCAACTTCTTCACGATCATTTTTGCCATAACTGTAGTCGCCTTATTTATTATGCATGGAGCCGTTTTCTTAATGATGAAAACTGAAGGAAAGCTAAGAGACTACCTGCAGCGATGGTCTCTACCTTGCTGTGTCTTTTTTATGATCTCTTTTGCACTGCTCACTGTATCCGCTTGGTTCCTTCAGCCCCATTTAGTGAGCATTTTTAGAAGATACCCTTGGCTTTTGAGTATAGGTGGATTAGAAGTACTCTCTATTTTTGCCCTTCTTCGATGCCTCTATTATAACCAAGCGGGAAAAGCTTTTATTTGCTCCTCTGCAAATATCTTTTTTCTTTTTATTCTCTGCGCTCTAGGAAATTTTCCTTCGATCATTCGCTCTACTTTAAATGACTCATATGGAATTACCATATTCAATGCTAGCTCCTCTCAAAAGACCTTGACTATACTTTTAATTATTGTAGCAATTGGAGTACCTTTTGTTTTAGCTTACACATTTTGGCTCTATAAAACTTTTAGAGGTAAAGTTGTAATAGATTCACATAGCTATTAGGGAGCAAAGAGTGAAAATTGAGATCAAAATAAAATGGCTTTTTACAGTGCTGCTTTTGGTCTTTTCCTTGAGTCCTCTGCAAGCCAATTCAAGAAGGAGCACAAAGACGGGCTCCTTTGTTTTTCAAAACGATGTTTGGACCATTCATGAATACGGTTTTGAATATTTTCAAGCACGTCCAATCTTAGCTGAACATGGGATTAACTTTTTAACAAACTATATCTTCGATTTTGACTGGCCAGCTAGAGGTGGAATTCAAACTCGAAATTTCCCCGTTCATCAATACCTTTTAAGTATTCAAGTAGGGATAGAAACAGAAAAGCTTATCTCCCTAAAAGGGGGGCGGCTGTTTTTTGAATTTCAATACCACCAAACTCAACATCC
>CAYGMF010000057.1:8658-9772 GCA_964351075.1 uncultured bacterium | reverse complement strand
CCCAAAAAAGGATCAAGAAGCTTGCCTTCTATAAAGGTGTAGAAATCTCCTCTTTTTTTTCTGAGGAGGTAAGAGGCATAGGTCAAAGGCTGAGAAAGAGCGAGTTTATTGCTTTTAGGGCGATTAGCTCCCTTAACAATAAGTTTAATTTGTCCCATCTCCTCTGAAAAAAGGGTGACGATACGATCATAATCTTGAAAAGGGATCGAGGAAAGTACAAAAGCATCTGTTTGAAGGTCTGTTGGCATCCACCAAGAATACCGGATACAAGGTTTTAAATCTTGGACCTTTTCAGTAAGAGTTTAACCTGGAGAAAAAATATCTTGGATGGTAGACTTTTCGATCAAAATAAGCTTTTGCACCGATAGCTCAACTGGATAGAGTACCCGGCTTCGAACCGGGCGGTTAGAGGTTCGAACCCTCTTCGGTGCGTTTTTCTTTATTTTTAATAAGAATTTCTAGTACCTTATGCAACATTATAAAACTAATGTGAGGTTTCATGTTCCAGAAAGAAGAAGCTCAAGGCTATAATATCGCAATTACAGGCAGACACGTTTTAGTTACAGAAGCTATGAAGACACATGCTTTTGAAAAAGTTTCTAAAATTGAACAGTTCTCCAAAGAAATTATTGACATTCATATTACAATGGATATTCAAAGACAAGAGCACCGAGTTGATATCCTAGTGATGGTGGGGCATTTTGTTATCAAAACGCACGCTTCAACACCTGATATGTATGCTTCAATTGATAAAGCAGTCGATAAATTGGTTGCTAGACTCAATCGCTACCAATCTAAAATGCATGAGCATCATAATAAGAAACTATCCACCATTGAGTTGGAAGTCGATGTTATTAGAAGTACATTCACTGAAGTGGATGAAATTAATGATGCCATTGAAGAAGAAAACTTTAAAGAGCTCGAAGAAGGCTTCTCTCACCATATCGTCAAAACAGAGAAACAGACATTGAAAATGCTTACGGCAGATGAAGCGGTTATGAAAATGGACTTGTCAGGGGATAGCTTTTTAGTTTATCGCTCTCAAGAAGATCAAAAAACAAAAGTCATCTATAGAAGAAAAAGTGGAGACTATGGGGTCATTACCCCGGTATAG
>CAYGMF010000057.1:3575-8558 GCA_964351075.1 uncultured bacterium | reverse complement strand
ATGCACTGGGGAACACTTGTCGATGATCAAAATAGGAAAGTTGGAACCTTAGACGATGCGAAGAAGTTTTGTGAGCTCTGCACAGGTCCTTGCAAAATCTTATCACCCTCAGCTTAATGGCACGTGCACTTTGTATTGCTCTTTTAGGTGCAATAGTCGGCGCTTTTCTCTTTCGCTGGATCACCCGTTTTTTATTGAAGCTCAAGCTAAAGACACGCTTTGATCGGGCAAGCCTTGGAGAAAAAGAAGCGGAAGATCTCCTTGAAGAGTGGGGATATACAATAGAAGAGACGCAGGCTACTTCTAAGCTCTCAATGTGGATCAATGGAGAGGAGTTCTCTTATTTAGTGCGCCCAGATGCCTTTGCAGTCAAAGAAGACAAACGCTATTTAGTAGAGGTGAAAACAGGCAAGCAGGCCACAAATCCAAAAAACACCTCAACTAGAAGACAGCTTTTAGAATACTTTCATGGGTTTGATGTAGAAGGCGTTTTACTCATTGATGCCGATCTTAAAAAAATTCATCAAATCCATTTTGCGCCCAGAAAAGTGCAAATTGCAGATACCCCCTTATCCGTTGTGAATGAAGAGGTCTCCAAGAGACCCAAACTTATTTGGGCCTTTTTGTTAGGCCTTATTATAGCAAGCGTACTCGGTTTTTTATGTCGTTAAAACAAGTCTATGACCCTATACGAAAGCAGTGGGTTACTGGAACTCCCGAAGAAATAGTCAGACAAAAATGGTTAGAAGTGATGATCAATCATTTGGGATTTCCAAAAGAACTCATTGTTGTGGAAAGGGGACTGAAACTTCTGCCTCATTTGAAGGGAGATCTAAGTGCCTACCCAGATAGAAGAGTTGACCTTTTAGCTTACGCAAAAGGGGAAAATAAAGAGCTCTTCCCTCTTTTGCTTATAGAATGTAAATGCATTCCGCTTAATGAAAAAGCACTTAAACAAGTGACTGGTTACCACCATCTCATTCAGTCTAAATTCATAGCCCTTGCTAATGAAAATGAAATCTTAGTCGGTTATCAAACAAAAAGGGGGGTTGAAATGCTTTCTTTTTTACCTGACTATACCCAGCTTTTAAAAGCCATGGTCTCCTCCTATCACGCCTGAGGAATGTTCACTAAAATAGTACGTGGTAATATAAGGATTGTTACTTTCAAATGTGCACCAGCCTTGATCTTCACCTAGAAAAGAAGATAGCTCTTCAGTTAGAGTAATTAGGTGCGTAGCATTAGGTGCAACTTCAACCTTTTTAGAAAGTACTTCCGTATCCCTTTCACGATAAAAATTAAGCTTGATTTTAGCGCTTCTTCTGTACTCCTTTTTAGGAGCGTCATTATGACACCAAATACTTCCCTTTAAAGAAGGAGGCATTAAAGGAGCCCAACGAAAGGCCTTTGACTTTTGATCAAGGCTTGGGTTAGCAGGATAAAAATTAGTGCAAATGTTACAAGGAAATGCTCCATCTGATTTAAAACCTACATCAAATCCAACCTTTATTCGAGAAGGGATCTCAGAGCCGTCTTTTGTGTAGGCAATTAGCTTGAAAGTGAAGGGAGTGTACTCATCTAAGTCTTGTGTGTAGGAATTAAGGTCCAAATAAGCAAATGTGGGAGTTAAAGAGGAATGATGTACATCTTTAATCTTTTTGATGATTTCTCCTTTTAGAGTATAGAGTTCAAGGTCAATCCAAAATTCACTAGGAGAGTAAATAGGATAAAAATAAACTCGTGTGGTGTACTTTGAAGGCTCTTTTAAAGGGAGCATTAAAGCAGCAGCATGCCATGTATGATCAGGGGCTTTCCAATAGTCTGCTTTATCTTTTTGCTGAGTCAAATCATAATAGGTGTGAGTGACACTCATAGAACTCTTTGATCGATTTCTATTTCCAACAAGGAGTCTTGGAAAACTAGAAGCGTCTGGAAGGCTCGCTTTGATACACCCAGCTTGTCCCTTTAAATGAGCTCTAAGTTCTTTCCAATGCTCTAGTGAAATATACTGAGTTTGAAAAGGAGCGCAATTAAGAGTTAAATTGGCGCCGATTACTTTTTGATCTAGATTGTAAGCCGCGAGCTGAATATTTTTTTTCTGCAAAGGGTGTGGACCATTGATATATGTTAAAAATGGAGAGCAGTCTTGATCAGCATAGATATTGAAACCTGATTCAACAACGTGCGCGCGACTGCTCTCTTTTTGATCCTTATCGTCATTATAGGTGCGCTGAGCGGAATGGACAACTGTTGAAAAGTGTGCTCCTTGGTAGTGCACCACAACTGCCGGATAGGGGAAAACTAAGTTTTCTGGAGAGGCAAATTCAATTTCAAGGCTCCCTCCAAAAGGATAACGTCTCCCAAGTAATCGAGATAGATCAACTGAATAGCCCCTAATATCATCGACATAAAAACATTTTTTAAAAACTGTATTTCCTTTTACATCTCTCAAATACAACCTACATAACAGATGGTCAATTTTACGTTTTAATAACCAATAATTTAAAAAAAGAAGCCGCATAGAAACCTTAGCATCAAAAAAAATGGGAAAAATGGCTGAAGCTCTGTGGCAACTGTTTGTAGGAGATTTGCTAAGTAAGCTTTCTAAATGATCTTCGTAGCTCTTCATACTCTTCCTGAATCCTAGGGGTAAATTGAAAGTCTCTTTTTGAATTGAGCGCATCATGTGCCAATTAAAAATATTTCTACAAATGATTTTTGAAAACCCCCCTTTTTTTATGGAAAAGTTAGTCCTTTTGCCATATGATGGCCACGATTTTTGAGATTGTCCCGTGACATTCAATTCAAAATAAGGATTTAAATAGAACTCAAAAGTAATCGCGTATAATAAAGACCCACTTTGAGTTCTCAGATATAATACAAGATTTTAACCGAGTAAGTAGACGTTTACAGTGATTTTTTACTTTAAGACCCCTTTGATACGAACCTTTTGCTACGAAGGTCAAAGCCCACTTCTTCCTGATGCGTCGTCTACCCTCTCAATAAGGATGACAGGTTACCCCTATGAAAGAAATTCTTCTCAATGTAGAAACAAAAGAGATCCGCATGGCCTATCTGAAAAATGGTACCTTGCAAGATCTCGTCGTCGAAAGAAAGAAAGAGAGACAAATCACTGGCAACATCTACCGTGGCCGTGTGACGAATATTTTACATAATATTCAATCCGCCTTCATTGATATCAATGAATCTGAAAATGGATTTATCCATATTTCCGATATCTTAGAGAATAAAAAGAAGTTCGAAGAGATGTATGATATGGATTTTGAGATGGAGGAAAAATTAAAGCCTGCTAAAAAAAATGATCCAAAAGAAAAAGACATTGAAGAGGTCATGAAAATTGACCAACCTGTTCTAGCGCAAGTTCTCAAAGAACCTATTGGATCTAAGGGAGCGAGGTTAACCTCAAAGGTATCTATTGCTGGGCGCTATCTCGTTTTACTTCCAAACTCTGTTCATCGAGGAGTCTCTAGAAAAATTGAAGATATCAATGACCGAACAAAACTCAAAAAATTAATACGTTCTTTTGAAATGCCTCAAGATATGGGGCTAATCTGTAGAACAGCTTCGCGCTATGCTACAACAGAACTTTTAGTTGCTGAAGCCCATGACCTCATTAAAACTTGGGAAGGGATTATTGAAAAGTACCACAAGTCTAAAGGGACCTGTTGCCTTTTCGAAGAATCTGATCTGATCAAACGTGCTGTTATGTTAGCTATTGATAAACGTTATGACCGTTTACTTGTAGATGATCATGCAACTTTTCAAAAGTGCAAGGCGATCTACAAAAAATATGCAGACGAGCACCCTTTAAGGCTCGAACTCTATAGAGATAAAGTCCCTATGTATGAGCGCTTCAATGTTGAAAAGGAAATTGAAAAAGCACTAAGGCATAAGATTTGGTTGCCTAGCGGAGGTTACCTCTTTTTTGAACATACCGAGGCTATGTGTACGATCGATGTCAACTCAGGACGAAGTACAAAAAATGAAAAAAATTTAGAAGAGACCCTTGTTCGAATTAACCTTGAAGCTGCTGAAGAAATTTCTAGACAGCTTCGTATAAGGAATTTGGGAGGACTTGTTATTTGTGACTTTATTGATATGAGAATGCGAAAAAATCAAAGGCGTGTTCAAGATTATTTAAAAGATCAAATGAAAAGAGATCGGGCAAAATGCACTATTTTAGGAATGAGTGAATTTGGATTGGTCGAAATGACCCGCCAGAGAAGCCGAGAATCTCTAAAACAAATGATGTTCATGAATTGTCCCTATTGTGCGGGAACAGGAAGCATAAAGAACTTTGAGACGCTCTCGATAGAAATTGAGAGAGCTTTAAAGAAAGTTGTTCTTGTGGAGAATCAATTTGCTCTCGAACTTAGAGTGCATCCAGAACTTGCTAAATACTTGCAGGAAATCGATAAGCAGTTTTTGGTTAAATTTGCTGATAAACTCAATGCTAAACTGGACTTTTCAGAAGATGAAACGTACCACTTAAATGACTTTAACTTCTTTTCAACGACCAATGGGGAAGTAATCACGTATTAATATGAATCAGATAGATCAACTACTCAAGCGAATCGATAAGCTCTATGACCAAAAGATTTTTGATGAAAGAAATTTGGGAATTATGAAGGACTTTGCATCAAGTTATATGGAGAACTCTCTTAAGGGAGGGGCTTCCATTGAGAGAGTAAGAGAGATTCTTAATATTTACCTTGATCGGTTAGAGTATCTCCACCACAACCCATTCACTTTTGAATCCCACCATAAGATTGTTTCCGAACCCTTTGATTATTTTCAATTTGGCCTTGATTTTGTTCGGCCCATAGTCAATCAGAAAATTTCTGAGTATAGGGGAAAAGAAAATCTCGATCAAATTTACAAGCAACTTGAACAAAACCATAACGTAATACTAGTTGCAAATCATCAAACTGAAGTGGATCCTCAATTTATTAGCCTCCTTTT
>CAYGMF010000057.1:0-3475 GCA_964351075.1 uncultured bacterium | reverse complement strand
TTCCACTTTAACTCCCTTTCACTGTTAACTCATCGTGTCCTTCCTCCTCCAAAAGAAGTCAGTATAGAACTTGGGGAAGAACGAACAACTGAGTACGCCCCAATTTATGCACATTTTGGAAACGAAATTGACATGCTTAACTTTTTGAATCATCCTATTGAAAATAAAATAGAAAGAAGGCATTTAAGAGCAGACTTCATTTGGAACCAAATTAATGAAGATTACCAAGATTTAATAAAAATACAGGATCAACATGAACATAATACCTAAATCTCTAAGGATGTTTTTTCTTCTTATCACTTTTTTCTCTCTCCCTACACTCCTCCCTGCTCATTATACCATAATTGAAGACCAAATGACAGAGAGCGTCAAAACGCCCTCACTGCAAAATATTCAAAAAGTAAAAATTAGATTGGATAATGGACTAGAAGCACTGATTATTTCAGACCCGAGTACTCCTAAATCAGGTGCCTCTGTAGCAGTCGGTGTGGGTAATGCTCACGAACCTTTTGAGAATGTTGGACTGGCTCACTTTGTTGAACATATGCTCTTTCTTGGGACAGAACAGTATCCTGTTGAAAATGAGTACCATGAATTTATTGATCAAAATGGAGGCTCTGCAAATGCATACACCTCCATGAATCAGACCGTCTATATGTACGAAATTAATAACGACAAAATGTCTGAAGCACTTTCAAGATTTGCATCTTCTTTCAGCTCTCCTCTTTTTAATGCTTCGGGTTTAAGTCGTGAAAGACAAGCGGTAGATAATGAATTTACTTACCGTACTAACTTGGATGGCGTACGTGAATTTTTAGCTTTTTTAGAAATGACTAAGAAAGATCATCCTCTTCACACCTGGCGATGTGGAAACAAGGAGACTCTTTCAAAGGTTAGTCGCGATGAACTCATAGAGTGGTACAAAGGAAATTATGGCGCTAACAAGATGAACCTTGCAATCTATACAGCCCTTCCAATGGATCAGGTTTTAAAAGATGTAGATGAAGCTTTTTCTTTAGTACCTCAGAATACTGTGACGCAACCCAATGTAGAAATTCCGATTTTGAACCCAGAAAATTTAGGGAAAGTTGTTTATTTAGAGCCTATTAAAGACGTAAAGTCTGTTAGCCTCTGGTGGGAAGTTCCCCCTGAATTTGCAGTGGATTTAGATCACCATACTATGGACCTTATAGGGGAAACTCTATCAGAAGAATATCAAGGAAGCCTAGCTTCTTTTCTAAAGGATCAAGGCCTTGTTCAGAGCTTCTCAGCAGGTGGTTTTTCTCTGGAAGATCATGTCGCTATCTTTCAAATTTCTATGGAACTTACTGAAAGAGGAGTTTTTGAAATTGATCAAATAGTGGGACACACTTTTGAAGCCATAGAATATCTAAAAAAAGAAGGAATTCCAAGATACCGATTTGATGAGAAAGTTAACATGGCTAAGCTGAACTATCAGTACCAGTCTAGACCCAATGTTTTTAAATTCATATCAGAAGCTTCTGCTCAAATGAAAGATGAGCCTCTTGAAACTTATCCACAAAAACACTCTTGGCCCTCTAAGTTTTCAAAAGAACGTAACCAAGCCCTTCTAGATAGCTTAAAACCTAATCGAGCGATTTATATTGTAACAGCTCCTCAGTCTTTCTTAAATAAAAACCTAGACCAACGTGAAAAACTATCTCAAGCTAAATTTGCTTTGGAAGAGTGGTCGACTCCAACTCTTCAAGCTTGGAATAATGTGAAAGAGAACCCTTACATCAAAATGGCTCCTCCGAATCCCTATATTCCAAATAATCTAGAGCTTGTGCAAGTCGATTTAAATAGTGAGGAAAACGCTCCTCCTAAAGTCCTAGATGAAACAGAGCGATCCTTCACCTACTTTAGCCAAGACTCTGTCTATAAAGTCCCTAATGTGTATTACGATATTAATATTAATACACCTAGATTGGATTCAACTGCAGAGACTCAAGTTTTAACTGATTTGTATCTACTTTCAATTGAAGATGCCCTCTCAAGCCTCTCGGATCAAGGGGGACAAGCAGGCATCCAGCATAGTGTGAGCATCAGCCCAAATTTTGGGATAAAAGTGACTCTCTATGGATATAGTCAAAAATCACAGATCTATTTGAAAGAGGTTTTTGAAAAACTAAAAACTCATAGAGCAACCGAAGAACAATTTTTAAGGTATAAGGAAAGATTCCTTAGCCACTATGAAAACCAGGTAAGCAAACAACTTCCTCTAAAGCAAGCCTCTCAGACGATAACTTCTATTTTGATTAAGGAATATGTACCTTTTGATCAAAAACTAGAGGCTCTAAGAGGGATTAATTACTCCAATCTAGGGGATTTTCAAGCTACTCTCTTTGATGAAGTCTATACAAGAACACTGCTTTATGGAAACCTAGATGAAGCTACAGCAGTGGAAGTAAATGAGTTTATTAATGACTCTTTTGCAGGTGCTAGACCCTACCCTCTAGAGAATCAGAAAAGACGTTCCGTCTTAGAACTCACTGAAGGTAGCTCTCCTCACTACATCACAAAGAGTTCTGAAATGGAAGGCAATGCCGCTTTTCTTCTCATTGGTCAAGGAGAGATGGACCAGAAAAAGCTTGCAGCTTTATCTGTCTTCACAAAATCTATAGATACTCCCTTTTACGACACCTTGAGAACAAAACAGCAAACAGGGTACGTTGTGCAATCTTATTCTCAAGAGATTGAAAGACAACTCTTCTCCTTTTTTATGGTCTTGTCTAACTCTCATGCCCCAAGAGATCTTCTAGCAAGGTTTGAACTTTTCAATGAAGAATTTTTGAAAACACTCAATACAGAAGCGTTTAATCAAGATAAGTTTGACGCTATCCGTTTAGCCCTCATTAGTGAGATGGAACAACCAAAACGCAGCTTGGCTGAAAAAGGTGGATCGCTTGGCACTTTGGCTTTTGAATATCAAGGGGACTTTGAGTTAAAAGAAAAACGGATAGAAGCTCTAAGGAATCTTTCTTTTGATGAATTCTTAGAGTTCTCATACACCTATTTGGGAAGGAATAATCCAAGGCGTGTCGCTTCTTTAGTTGAAGGGACCATAGCTCCTGAAAATGCTTTAGATTACATCCCGATCCAAAATATTACGAACTTTAAAACACAGCTTTTTTATACTTCTGCAAACGTATTCGCAGAAGCTAAGGATATAGAGACAAATGCACCTTGAGTTGTCAGAAAAAAAGCAGTGGCTAGCACTCTTCTTATTGAGTCTTGGGTATGCGACGATCTATTTAGATATGACCGCGCTCAATATTGCCCTTCCTTTTATTCAAAAGGCATTTCATTCAACTAATACAGAGTTGTTTTGGATTGTAAACACCTATATTGTCACAACGGCATGTTGCGCTTTAGCAGGAGGAAGGTTAGGCGACATATTTGGCCTTAGAAATATTTTTTTAGTGGGTGTTTCCTCATTTGGACTCGCATCTAT
>CAYGMF010000056.1:0-10026 GCA_964351075.1 uncultured bacterium | reverse complement strand
AAGCATGAAAAATTTATTATAATTAAAACTTCTCAAAGGTTATAGAGAGATAGGTGATTAGTTAAACAACACCTTTGAAAATAAACGATTTTTTTGCTATAACGAAAAAATCATGTAAATTATTTAAAGTGAAACCATTATGAAGGATCAGATGACTGAAAAAGAGACTCCAAAGCCTAAATTTTTAAAAGACTATCAAAAACCTCTATTTGGAATTGAAAAGGTCCACTTAACTTTTGATTTGGATGACTCTAAAACACGAGTCATCTCTCACATGAAAATGTTTAGGGATGCATCTGACAAAAATGTTCCTTTAGTTCTACTTGGTGAGCGGATGAAGCTGATTCAGGTTCATCTAGATGGAAAAGAGCTTCAAGACAATGAATACGAAGCGGATGACAAGAGCCTTACTATTTTCAAAGTTCCAGAAGAGTTTCGTTTAACAGTTGAAAATGAAATCGACCCTAAGGCCAACACCTTTTTAGATGGGCTTTATAAATCTAAGGATATCTTCTGCACTCAAAACGAACCCCAAGGTTTTCGAAAGATCACATACTTTTTAGATCGCCCTGATGTGATGACTAAATATACGACCAAAATCATTGCGGATAAGAACAAGTATCCTATTTTACTTTCCAACGGAAATAAAATAGCATCTGGAGATTTAAAGGGAGATAAACACTTTGTTGAATGGGAAGACCCATTTAAAAAACCCTCTTATCTTTTTGCCCTTGTAGCTGGAGATTTAGAGTGTTTAGAAGATACTTTTATGCGTCGATCAGGTAAGCCTGTCCTTCTTCAAATTTTCTGTGAGAAGGGATATAAAAGTAAGTGCCATCACGCAATGGAGTCGTTAAAGAAATCGATGAAATGGGATGAGGATGTTTTTGACTTAGAATACGACCTTGATATCTTTATGATTGTAGCTGTCGATGCTTTTAATGCGGGCGCTATGGAAAATAAAGGGTTAAATATCTTCAACACGAGTTGTGTTTTAGCCGATCAAGATAGTGCAACAGATGATAATTTTGATCGCGTTGAAAAAGTAATTGCCCATGAGTATTTTCACAATTGGACAGGCGACCGCGTGACTCTAAGAGACTGGTTTCAGCTCACGTTGAAAGAAGGGCTTACTGTTTTTAGAGACCAGGAATTTACCTCAGATTTAAATTCAAGAGCAGTACATAGAATAGAAACCGTGAGTATTTTAAGAGGGCATCAATTTCCAGAAGATGCAGGGCCAACTGCCCACCCAATTCGTCCTCCCTCTTACATAGAAATGAATAACTTCTATACAACAACTGTCTATGATAAAGGCTCTGAAATCATCCGCATGATTCACACTTTACTTGGCAAAAAGTGCTTTTTCAAAGGGATGAAAAAGTACTTTGAGCTCTTCGATGGCCAAGCTGTTACCTGCGATGACTTTGTGCACGCAATGGAACTTGGATCAGGCAAAGACCTCACCCAATTTAAAAGATGGTACGAGCAAAAAGGAACACCACACTTAAAAGTAGAGACTGATTACAATGAATCTTCAAAAACTTTTACCCTTCATTTAGAACAGTCTAATCCTGTGGAAGGAAAGGATGCTCCTCCTCTTCATTTCCCTCTACAATTAGGCCTTCTAGATTCTAAAGGGGAAGACTTTCCAATTTCAAGTTTAATTGAAATGAAGCAAAAAAAAGAGAGCTTTACTTTTGAAAAGATTTCTCAGAAACCAATACTGTCTCTGAATCGAGAATTTTCAGCTCCCATTATTATAGACACCCCTCTTACCTTAAAGGACTATACTTTCTTGATGGCACACGATTCGGATTCATTTAATCGATGGGAAGCATCTCAAGAGCTTGGAACATCTATTTTGCTTTCTCTTTTGAAGGACCATAATACCAAACAAGAACTTGTTTTAAACCAAGATTACAAAGAGGCATTCACCATGCTTCTCTCTGACAACTCTTTAGATCATGGCTTAAAAACGCTAGCGCTACTTTTGCCTACCGAAAGCTTGCTCGGTCAAAAACAAAAGATCATCGACTTTGATGGGAACCATTTTGTAAGGAAATGGCTTAGAAAAGAACTCGGCCAAGATAATAAGGAACTCTTTTTAGATCTTTATCACTCCTTAGAAGATAAAGGTCCCTATTCAATAGACGCCAAGTCTGTTGGGCAGAGAAAACTCAAAAATTGCTGTTTAGCTTATTTGGTTCACCTTGAGCAGAAAGAGTTCATTGAACTTGCAAATAAGCAATTTTCAAACGCGAATAATATGACTGATGAATTCTCGGCTCTTGCTCTTCTTAACCAAGTAGACTGTCCTGAGCGAGAAGAGGCTCTAGAACGCTTTTACCAAAAGTGGAATAAGGACCAACTCGTCATGGTTAAGTGGCTCAGCATACAAGCACTCTCTCCCCTGCCCGGCGCTCTTCATAATGTTGAAAAGCTTTTAGAGCATTCCGTTTTTGACTATAAAATCCCTAATTTAGCTAGAGCTTTGATTGGAAGCTTTTTAGAGAACCATGTTCACTTTCATGCTTTAGATGGATCAGGATATAGATTTTTTGAAGATGCTGTTAAAACCCTTGATAAGATTAACCCTCAAGTGGCAGCAAGGCTTTCAAATGCATTTAGAAAATTCCCTAAATTAGATCCTAAGCGCCACGAGCTTATGAAAGGAACACTAGAAACTCTCCTCAATAAAAAGGACCTTTCTAGAAATACCTTTGAAATTGTAAGTAAATCGCTTAGGGCTACTTAAACATTTTTTAGACAAGAATTGATAGTTTCTCTATATTCCCTCAAACAGTTAAGAGGGATTCTTCTCCCAAGTTTTTTGTGAACCCTGAAAAAAGTGGACAAATGAGTAAAAAAATAGGGCCTTACAAAGTCATTAGACTTGTGGCTAAAGGTGGAATGGGAGAGGTCTTTCTTGTTTACGACTCAGACTGCAGGCGTGAGATTGCTTTGAAGTGCATTCGCCCTGAATATTTAGACAATAAAATTATTTTTCAGCGTTTTGTCAAAGAAGGACACATTGCTAGTCAACTCACCCATCCAAGTATCATTCCAATTTACTCTCTTTCACAAGACACAAATCTTCCTTACTATACGATGCCTTTCATCGATGGAAAAAACTTAAAAAAGATTTTGATAGAGACTTTAGAACAAGAGAAAAATCCCCAAAACGCCTCTATTCCGGTTGGCTCCATTCAATCTTTAACGCGTGTATTCTTAACCATCTGTGAAGCTGTTGCCTATGCACATAGCCAACAAATCATTCATAGAGACCTCAAGCCAGAAAATATCTTAGTGGGTAAGTACGGAGAGGTTTTAATTTTTGATTGGGGCGTAGCCGATAAAATTCAGAACATTGCAAATGAAGACCCTTCTTATGCCCTTGAAGAACTAGAATTTCAAAATTTAACTTCTCCTGGGAAAATCATTGGCACCCTCTCTTTTCTCGCTCCCGAGCGCTTTAAAGGAGCTCCTGCTAATTACCAAACAGACATTTACTCTCTTGGAGTGATGCTCTACATGATTCTCACTCTAAAACTCCCCTTTAACAGAAAGAAGCTCAAAGAGACTAAGCGTAATATTGACAAAGAGGTTTTAAAAAACCCTATTGAAGTCGCTCCTTATCGGGATATTCCACACACGCTTGTCAAGATCACAGAAAAGTGTTTAGCTCCAGACCCTACGAACAGATATCAAAACATGCAAGAGCTTTTAGGCGAGCTCACAAACTTTGTGAAGGGAGGATCTGAGTGGGTAGAAAAAGGTCATCTTGACTTTCATAAAAAAGAGGACTGGGGACTCAATGAAAATATTCTAATTTCAAAGCACCAAGCTATTTCCCCTCGTTCTGATGCTTTTGAGTGGGTTTGTCTGATGCTTTCAAAGAAGCCTTATACACTCCATGTCAAAATGGAAGCTACAGTCACTTTAGAAAAAGGATGCTGCGGATGTGGACTCATCATTAATGCTGCTAGAATAACTAACCGCATCCATCTCTTTGAGGGATATGATATTTGGCTTTCATCGATATCAGATCAAGGTCCTCCTTCTAAACTCTCTAGAAATAATGTACTTGTTCTCCCTCTACCTCATATTTCATTAGAGTATGATGTACCTTATAAAATACAGTTCGAGCAATTTAACAACCAAATTGTCCTCGATATTAATGGAGTGAGGCAGTTCACCTACCTCTCCTACTTAGACCTTTTAGGAACACATGCAGGGCTTTTATTTAGAGATGCACGTTTTAAAATTGATAACATTACCATTTTTTCTTCAAGCCCCTCTTTAGTAGTGAGCTGTTTAGATCTCCCTAGAGCTTTTTTCGCAAATAAAAACTATGATAAGGCTCTTACTGAGTACCGCAGAATTGGCCATGCATTTCCGGGAAGACATGAGAGTCGAGAAGCCTTCTTTAGGGGAGGGCTTTGCCTAATTGAAAAAGCGATGGCAAGTACTGAAAAAAAGACTCAAATAGAACGTTTAGATGCTGCTTTAATTGAATTTGAAAACTTAAAAAACTCTCCTGGAGCCCCCTTAGAATATTTAGGTAAAGCTTTGGCATATAGAGCTCAAAAAGACTTTGGGGAAGAGCTTAAATGTTTAGAGCTTGCCATCAGACGCTACCCCAAACACCCTCTTCTCTACTTGATCTATGATCATATTATCTACCGGATGTACCAGAGTTCTCATATCAACCGCTTGACAGCTCATGAATTTATTCTCTTAGCCCTCCGTTACAATTCCTATGCTCAAAGAACACAGATGATTGACCCTCTTGTTTTAAATTTGGCAAATAAACCAGGAGTATACTTTTTCCTTAATAAACTTGATGAAAAAGCTGTTGAGTCTGAGCAAATTCTCCAGATTATTATTAACTTAAGCTTTTTATTAGGGAAAATTCATTCTCTTCATGAAACACTCCCTCTTTGCAAAACACCTCTTCTTCTTCAAAATGTTTTAACAGCCCTTTGGCTACTTGGAGAAAAGCCCATTGTTCACGAACATCTTGTAAAGCTAAACACAGAAGAGCAAAAACTTTTTCAACTCATTCAGAAGAAAGTCTCTAAAGACGTATTTCTAATCTACTTTGATCTGGTAAAGAAAAAACCTTCTCTCTTTGCTGAGAAAATGTTTTTTATCTTACTTGACAAAGTTCTCTTTTTAAATCGTTTAAGTATTGCAAAATTTGTTTTTGAGTATGTGCAAACCAATCAGATTAAAATTAGTCAAAAAGAGAGTTACGACAAATTGGTTTTAGAGCATCTCTTGCTTACAAATAAGTTTCAAGAGGCTCGGGAAAAAATTGATCAACTGAAGAAAAAAACTCCACAAATACATTTTGATCTTCACTTTCTAGAAGGGTGTTATATCTATGGGACAGAAGGACTTAAAAAAGCTTTATCTTTTTTCTCCGAGGATCTTGAAACCTCGATTCCACAACTCGGAACGCTTGCCTGTCTCTATCTTTCAAAACATCTTAATTTAAAGAAGTGGTCTCCTACAGCTTTTGACTTTGAGTTTATGACTCTTTATAGACAGCTCTACCTTTTCTACAAGATAGGAGGCAGCGAAAGTTTAGCTGCAAACTATCATCAAAAGTGGAAAAAATATTCTTATTATTCTTAAGCTAGATAAGCTTGATCACATTGTATAGACAGCTGAGCTCCATTTTCAGCGTCTAAAGAGAGGTCTACATACATGTCTCTAAAAGTGTTACGGATGTCATGCTCTGACCCGATTCCATTTAAGTTATAAAGAACTTGTACTCGCTCTCGAAGCTCAACCCACTTGGTTGTGTTTTGCTCATCGATAGAGTTTAAGTAGGCCCAAGGCCAAAGGGAAGCATCGATTTTTTGAGTTGTAAACATAAGTTTTTTTTGCCTTTATTCTGAAAGTTCTGCTTTATTTTCTATCTCTAGTGGATCTAAAAGCCAGCAGCCAGCTTCTCCTGCAATGGCTTCGATGTTAACTTTTCCAACGTAGATGCCAAGGTTATTTTGGCTTGTGGTCACCACAAGTCCTCCATCCCCTCCTTTAAGTCCCCCTTTTGCATAGATTTCTCCATCAAAAGAAGTGAGCTCTTTGGAACCTGCAATCACCTCACCACCAGGTCCATAAACAATGGCACTTGCATCGATAATCGAGGTGTCGTCAATAGAGGTTCTTTTGGCTCTAAATGTTTTCTCTTTTTTAGCAAATTCCCCTCCTAGATTTACGACTCCCCCTCCAAAATCTCCTGATGCGTCTAAATAAGCGCCAATGAGTCTGACATGCTGACCTAAAATACAAATGCTTCCACCATATTGTCCATCTACACTGTTTTTACTCTCTATTCGCCCATAGATCTCACAGATTCCCTCTTTAGCTTCTAAAACAACCTCTTTAGCTTCTAAGTGTCCTGTGTGCAAGATAGAGAGTTGATCTTTTGCATTCGTATCGGTAATTCGAATAGATTCTTTAGCAACAATCGTCCCAGAGTTGACAATATGCCGTCCAATGAGTTGGACTTCGTGGTTTGAATGGATCTCTCCATGATTAACTATATCTCCTGTTGAAGGAGCTAGATTAAAATTTTGGACTAAATCTTCTGTTTGGAGTTCTGCTCCGATTAAGTGAAAAGAGCCTTCTTCTAAGCGAGCTGCTTTATCAATAAAAATACCATGAGGGTTCACAATATAGACATGACCGTTAGCTGACAAATTATTCTTAATTTCGGTAGGTCCATTTGAGTCAATCTGAATAACTAAGGTGGAATCAACGCTTGGCTGTATTATTTGGATTTGTTCTTGCGCTTGGATATCAAACGCATTATAAGTGATAATGCTATTATCAGAAGCATAAATTTTGGTGCCCTCCCCTTGCTCTACGACTGAAACTTCACCCTTTATCACCTGCAAATTAATCACGGATGATAAAAGAGGAAACTCCATACAAAGGGCAAAGACTAGAAATATTATGGGTATAATAAAGTTTTTGCTGCGCATGCTCTCTCCACACTTTTTTGAGAGTAAGGGCTGGGCTAACCATCCCCTATTATCTTAATTAATCCTTAAAATTCCTTATTCTTCAGAGGCATTTGTTTGTAAACAAATAATTTTAAACTAATTTTTAATTGTTTATAATTAACAGGTTGAGAAACCAACTTTCTTTAGGTCTCCTTTTGAAGCTCAATCTACATCTTCAAACAATCTCTCTATTTTTAAGAGAAACAGGGAATAAATCTTTTTTTTAAAGAATTTTTTAAGTATGTTGTTTGTAAAAAAAGAGAGGTTACCATGAATAGAATCGCTTCGATGCTAGAGACCTACACTCCAAGATCTCAGCTCCATATACCTATAGATAAGGCCCGATACCGTCCTTTTAGGGCTCCTGAACTCCCTGTTAAGGTTGCAGGGTCTGCTGCTATTCAAATGACACAGCCTGAAATCAGGGTAACCCTTATTACTGTAGATACAACTGTTGACGGAGGATCGGAGCCTCCTTCCTCTACCGATAGAGCTGACTCAGGTGGTGGATCTGCTCCTCCAAAAGGGCCTTCTACGTTTGAATATTTAGGAGTGGCTGCGCTTACAGCACTCTCAGGGATAGCTTTGGCAACCCTTGCAAGTTACATCCCTGAGCTTTTCCGTCAGCCCGATGCAATCCCTCAAACGCACCTCTCCTTTTTTGATCAAAGAGTGCTCACTCACAGCCCTGAATGTACAATTTTCCACGAAAGTTCAGCCATTCAAAAGGCTATTAATTTCTTTTCAGATTCATTAAATGTTGTAAAAACCTCATCTTGGTCAAATGCTATACCTTCTTCTTTAGGGATTACAGATCCTGATGTCATGCGTATTTCACATCGAGATAACCCAGATGTAGCTCTGACTTGTTCTCGTTTAAGTTCCTCTGAAACAAGTTGTTCTTTAGATAGCCCGCTTGCTCATGAAAAGGGCAGTATGACTATGAATATTAAAGAAAGTGTTGAACCTTTCTTTTCCTCTATTCACGAGAGCATGACTTTTCCAAAAAACTATTGGAGCAGTGATACGATAGAGAAGAGCTACCAAATCAACTCTAATGATCAACTACCAGATCTTTTCACGCAGGTGCTTTCGCCAAGCCATCTAAACTCTTGGAAAGGAAACAATGGGTACACTATTCCGACACAGTTCGAAGAGCATTTGCCTATTAATTAAAGTTTTAATTGGCCTCTTACTTCAGAGAGTTTCGATATACTTTTTTTGCAAGATTTGTTACCCTCGTGCGTTCTAATTTAAACAACATTTTGATAATGGAAGAGATCCCTACAACCTATAATCCAAAAGAAACTGAAGAGAAGTGGTATCAATTTTGGAAAGAAAATCGTTTTTTTGAAGCAGATCCCCATTCAAAAAAGCCCCCCTTTTCTCTTGTTATGCCTCCTCCTAATGTCACAGGTATCCTACATATGGGGCATGTTTTGGGGACTACCATCCAGGATCTTTTAGCAAGATATAAGCGTATGCAGGGCTATGAAGTTTTATGGTTACCTGGAACCGACCATGCGGGGATTGCCACACAAACGGTTGTTGAAAGAGATCTAATAAAGAGAGAAAATAAAAGACGCACAGATACCAATAGAAAAGAGTTTGAAAAACTTTGCTGGGATTGGAGTCTCTCGCACAAAAACAATATTGTTGGGCAGATTGAAAAGCTAGGCGCTTCGTGCGACTTTAGCCGCCTTAAATTTACAATGGACCCCTCCATTAATAAAGCGGTTAGAACACTCTTTAAGCGCCTTTATGACGAGAAGTTGATCTATCGTGGATACTACCTTGTGAATTGGGACCCCGTCACACAGACAGCACTTGCAGATGATGAGGTGGAACATGAAGAGAGAAAAGATTTTCTCTATTACATTCGCTATCCCATTGCAAACAGCTCTAAGTCTTTAGTCGTTGCAACTACTCGCCCTGAAACTCTTTTAGGAGATACAGCTGTTGCTATTTCTCCTAAAGACGATCGCTATGCACCTTTTGCAGGCAACCATGTTGAACTTCCCCTTTCTTCTCGCACTATTCCGATTGTACTTGATCATCATGTTGACAAAGATTTTGGAACAGGTGTTGTTAAGATTACACCTGCACATGATCCCAACGATTATGAAATAGGACTTCGGCACGACTTACCGATGATCAATATCATGACACCTGATGGGCGCATCAATGAAAATGGAGGAGAGTTTGAAGGGCTTTCCATGGAAGAAGCTAGAGAAAAGGTTATCGAGGCTCTTAAAAAGAAAGATCTTTTAGTCAAAGTTGAACCCCACACGCATAGAGTCGGTATTTCTTATCGCTCCAAAGCCACTATTCAACCTTACTTGTCTAAGCAATGGTTTATCAGAATGACTGCGTTTGCAGAGAAACTCAAAAAAGCGGTGACGAGCGGAGAGGTCAAACTCCATCCTAAAAATTGGGAGAATACTTATTTTCACTGGATAGATAATTTAAGAGACTGGTGCATTAGTAGACAACTCTGGTGGGGGCACCGTATTCCTATTTGGTACCACAAAGAAGACCCTGAGCGTATCATTTGCCATATAGATGATAGCCTACCCCAGGAAGTTCAAGATAACCCAGATGACTGGAAACAAGAAGAAGATGTATTAGACACTTGGTTTTCATCGGCTCTTTGGCCCTTTAGCACGCTTGGCTGGCCAGAAAAAACTTCCGACTTAAATAAGTTTTATCCTAATAGCGTCATGATTACAGGTCATGACATTCTCTTTTTCTGGGTAGCGCGGATGCTCATGATGGGCGAGTACGCGATGGAAAAACTTCCTTTCCCTGAAGTTATTCTAACAGGCCTTATTTATGGGAAGTCATATTGGAGAACTGATCAAGATGGCAGAGTCTCTTACGTCGATGCAAAAGAACGCCTTGAATATGACCTAGGGAAAGCGCCTCCTAAAGGGGTGCAATCTAAATGGGAAAAGATTTCAAAGTCTAAAGGCAATGCAATTGACCCTAAAGAGATCAGCGACCT
>CAYGMF010000055.1:0-10534 GCA_964351075.1 uncultured bacterium | reverse complement strand
GCTGCTGAACTTCCTCTACAAGCTCCTGATCAAACACGTGGATTTAGACATTCAGGCATATATGGCTTTGAGATCCCTGACAATCGACGCAGATCCTCTTACCTAGGTTTTGAGGGTTTGGACCCGACGCTAGAAAATCTACAACGAGATGAAACTGTTTCAGACATAATAGAGACTTTCGCCCCTGGCCCTGAAACTTCCGCCCCTGGCCCTGAAACTTCCGATTTAGAGCTCGTTAAAGACTTAGCTCACTGGCTTGTAACTGATGTGGAAGATCAACAAGCGATGCTTGAAATAACAGGTTTTGATAGGGAAGTGCTTCATGGAGGCGCAGGAGAAATTAGAAGAAGCTTTCTGGAAAAAGCGGATATTTTGCCAGAAGACGTTGAAGAATTTTACGCAGCAGCTGCTACACTTGGATTCAATTTTAATAATATAGCAAAGTTGCGAGAGATCAATTTAGCATGTGCCCAAAGTGATGATCTAGAAACTTTTAAAAAATTGCTAAATTTAAACACGTTGGTGGACCCAAAGGGATTAAACCTCAATGATCAGGAAGCTGCAGGACTAGAACGAGTTGTTCAAGACCTTGCCGAAAAGGTCTTTATCAAGGAGTTAGTTGCCTACTACCTAAAAGAAATTGAAGCTGGAAATAAATCTTCTGACAAAAAAATATTCTCTCACCTACTCACAGTCGATAAACATAGAGATTATTTTAAAAGACTTCAAGCTTTCAAGTCAGAGTATCTTACAGAACTAGAAAGAAGAAAGCCTTTGCAACAAGCTGAATTAGAAGCACATACCCAAAACTTAATAGCAAAACAAAAGGAAATTGATGCTAGCAAGAAAGAGCCTCAAGACCCACCCAAAGCTGCTAGCTTAGCCCAATTGGAGAGAAAAAGAGTCATAGAGAGGGAAGGTGATTTTGGTGCAGAACTTATTGAGCTTCATAAACAAATTAGAGGAAGCCATAGACTACTGAACAAAGACCTAGCTCTTACGCTAAGAACAAAGTATGCGCTTATCGACTAGTTTTAAAAAGATTTTCAATCTAAAACAGTAAATATAGACTCTAGATTTGGAAAATCCAATATTTAAAAGACTTGATAGGATATACTCTTTATCCTTATAGATTGGAATTTCGTACTTTTATTGGATTGAATTAAAAAGTGGCTAAAAAAAACGCCTATTCAGGCATATTCAAAGGACATAGACTAGGCTTTGGCTTTGTCAAATCTCTAAATGGAGAATACTCTCCTGACATCTTTATCCCCAAGAGCGCAACTGCACATGCAATCGAGGGAGATCTTGTCGAAGTTGAAGTAACTTCCAGAGAGTCCAAGAAGGGCTGGGAAGGGAAGGTCACAAATATATCCGAGCGTAAACACCAGTTAATTGCGGGGATCGTTACTGAAGTTTTTAGTAAAAAAGCGATTCTTTTTTGCCCCCTATTAGGGATGTCAAAAGAGGTTGAGGTGCCGATAAAACCTCCCTTAAAACTTAAGGTCGGCGATAGAATTAGCATCGAGCTTAAAAAATGGAAGAGCAATCAAAAGAAAGTTGAGGGCTTTTTTAAAAGTTATATTGGAAATATTAGTGATCCCTCGTGTGACATTACAGCGGCAATTGCTGAATTTATTTTAAGAGAAAAATTTTCAGATGAAATTAAAACTTACCTTAAAAAACTACCCACTGAGATCATTCCTAAACACTACCCGGATAGAGAAGACCTTCAGGATTTAGAGTGTTTTACAATCGACCCAGAGACA
The DNA here is from genome assembly GCA_964351075.1 of uncultured bacterium. Lineage (GTDB taxonomy): Bacteria > Chlamydiota > Chlamydiia > Chlamydiales > JAAZZY01 > JAJACV01. The sequence continues at coordinate 8,765 of CAYGMF010000055.1, read as the reverse complement.
GCCAAAGACTTTGATGATGCGGTTTCTTTAGAAAAAGACAAGCAAGGCAATTGGGTTTTAGGTGTTCACATAGCGGATGTCTCCTACTTTGTGCACGAAGGCTCTCCATTAGATCAAGAAGCTTCAAAGCGGTGCAACTCTACTTACTTTCCTGGTAGATGTGTGCCTATGCTCCCAAGCGAACTCTCTGACAACCTCTGTAGTTTGAAGCCTCGCGTTCCAAGGCTTGCAGTCTCCACCTTCATGACTTTCGATGAAGAGGGAGCCTTACTTGATACACGCATCATGCGCTCCATTATAAAGAGTAAGAACAGGTTTTCTTATGAACAAGTCAAAGAGATTCTAGATAAAAAAAAGAAAAGCCCTTTTTACGACTCTTTAAAGCAACTAGAGTCGATGGCTCTTATTCTAAAAAGCGTGAGACGCAAAAGAGGATGCTTAGACCTAGCCCTTAGCGATACTCAAATTATAGTGGATAAAAAGGGAGTGCCTACAGGAATCGAAGTCGTAGAATATGATATCACCCACCAGATGATTGAAGAATTCATGCTCAAAAACAACGAAGTGATCGCTAAACATCTTAGTGATAAAGGCTATGAAATTCCCTATAGGATTCATGAACCACCAAAGTCTGATAATCTAAGAGACTTTGTGCAGATTGCAGAGACAATGGGATTCAAGCTTTCAATGCCCCCTACCAAAGATGAGCTTCAAGATCTATTTGATGAGGTCAAAGGCTCTGAAAAAGAACATCAACTCTCCGTTTCTTTTATTCGTTGTATGAAGCTTGCAATTTACTCTCCAGAAAATCAGGGACACTATGGACTGAGACTAGAGTATTATTGCCATTTCACCAGCCCCATCAGGAGATACATGGATCTTGTGGTACATAGAAGACTCTTTGATGAAAGCTCTCTTACAGATTTTAGAGATATCTCTGAGCGCTGCTCAGATGCAGAGCGCCTCTCGGCTAAGGCTGAAACCTCTGTTAGGACCCTTAAAATCATAAGATATTTAGAAATAAAGCAAACACACCCAAGGCCTATTTACAAAGCGGTTGTCACTAAGATTAAGCATTTTGGGATATTCTTTGAGCTGCCAGATATTCTTTTGGAGGGCTTCTTGCATATCTCAAAATTGGGCCGTGACTATTATCTATTTAACGAAAAGAGTTCATCTATTATAGGTGAGAAGACAGGCGACAGCCTCCATATTGGCCAGAAAATCGAGGTCAAAGTGGATTTGATTTGCTTGATAACTCAAGAAGTTCAATGGAGGCGCGTTACTAAATAGGTAAGGAGACTACCATGCCCAAATTTAAACCGCTTATCTTTATTCTATTTCTAATGCCTTGCCTCACTCTCTTTTCTGACCCCCTTACAAATGCAGAATTAAATAAAGTAGTCTCAGGCAATTCTTTTTCAGGTCAGTGCTCTGATACTGATAGAGCCTTTACAGTTTACTTCGCTCCTGATGGAATTGTTTATATCAATAAATCTGGCACTACGGGCTACACCTATTATGGAAAATGGAAGATTGACGGCAATTTACTTGTAACACCTTGGCCTGTAAGAGATCTAGAAACATCAACAGGTAAAAAGTTTCAGTTCTATAAAGAAAGAGATCTAAAGGTTTACAAATTGCGATTTACTCAAATTCAGGGCACAACTTACGAGCCTTACAGAGTGAAGACGTGTAGCTGTGAGATTTTCACCCCCGGTCCTTTTCAAAATTGCACCTGGATTCAAGGAAAAGCCAATATTTAATTCCCTATTCAGAATTTTGACTAAAGACTTAAATTCATACTCCATGCTACCTTCTCAATTTCTGAAAATAAACTGGGCTATCCCTGTAGTATAGAGCAAAAATGAAAAAAAATTTTCTGACAGGAATTGTAATTCTCATTCCAATTGCACTTACCATCATTATCGTCCTTTTGATTGTAGATTTACTGACTCAACCCTTTATGGGTATTATGGAGAGTGTTCTCAATCAATCGACTATTTTTCATCGAAACCTCCCTCTTTTCAATTCTGAACACGCTGTAAGAGTCTGGAGCCGTATTGCAATTTTAATTAGCCTTTTTGTTTTCATCATTCTTCTTGGACTTTTTGCTCGCTGGTTTATCTTCAATATGTTTGTCTCTTTGGGAGATAAGATCATCCATAGGATCCCTATTATCAATAAACTTTACAAAACTCTCAAAGAGGTAAGTAAAGTCATTTTTAGCGCAGATTCCAAAACTTTTAAGGAAGTAGTTATGGTTCCTTTTCCTAATCAGCATGCTTTTTGCTTAGGGCTTTTGAGTCGTGACTCTCCTGCTATTTATAACACACACACAAAGCAAACTCTCACGGCTGTATTCATCCCAACAACACCCAACCCAACAACAGGTTACTTACTCCAGTACCCACAGGATGAAATCAGAAAACTCAATATGACAGTTGAAGAAGCTTTAAAATTTATTGTTTCCTGTGGTATGGTCAGCCCCAGTGAGATCAATTCTAAATTCCTAAGTAGTGAACAAAAATGAAACGTGTTTTTTTATCAGGTTTAGCCGTTCTTCTTCCAGTAGCTTTAACGTTTCTGATCCTCCTTTTTATCCTCAATTTTTTAACAAACCCGTTTGTAAATTTATTTGAAAACTGGGTTTCTGAAACAAACCCCGGTTTTTTTGATCATATCTCCCCTAAAGCGTTCCACTATCTCACTCAATTTATAATTTTAATTACACTATTCTTTTTCACCGTGATTGTAGGAGCACTTGGTAGAGTTTTCTTTATTCGCTATTTTTTGAAGCTGGGCGATAAGATCATCAATAAGCTACCTGTAGTCAATAAAATTTATAAAACCACTAAAGACATCATTAAGAGCCTTTTCTCTCCTGATGCTGGCTCTTTTCAAAAAGTCGTTTTAGTCCCTTTTCCCAGCACAACTGAGTATTGTTTAGGACTTTTAAGCGGCGCCCCTCCAAAGGCATGCCAGGATAAAGAGTCTGAAGAGCTAGCTACAGTCCTCCTTCCAACAGCTCCGCACCCCATATCGGGCTACCTCTTAATTTTCAAAAAGAAAGATGTCATAGAGCTGGATATGAGCATAGAGGACGCTATAAAATTCACTGTTTCATGTGGTATTGTTCATCCAGAAACTATGTAAAAATAAATTGAAGTAAATTTCCTTGTAAAATTACTTTGATTTGAAGTAAACTATTGGCACAAAAAATAATCGAGAAGACTATGACTAGACTCAGCAAACAATTTAGAAGACGAATGGTTTCCCCTAAGAGACCTGCAGCCCCAGGAAAGAAAACAGGACCTAAAAAAGACAACTTAACAAAGGGCTTTAAAGAGCATACAAATGCTGCTAATGAGACCCTCTTTTTTATCCCTAAAATTAAATCTGTATAACCCCCTAAGTGCCATGTCAAGACACCCAAGTTTTGGAAAATCTATTAAATCCGGTAAAAAGAGAAATGTTCTTAAGCGCTATGAACGTATCGATGTTCTAAGAAGCCTTGGACGTTGGGACGAAAAGAAGAAGAAAGTAACTGGTCTTCCTAAAACACTTTCTGAGTAAGCTTGGACGTTGTTGTCAACAATTCCCAAAAAACGCTCCCCATAGATATTCAATCTATATCTCCTATAGTTGAAGCTGTTTTGCAGCAAGAAAATGAAGCTTGTGATGAGATCATTATTCATTTTGTTGAGGAGCCTGAAATCTGCAGAATCCACAAACATTTTTTCAATGACGAATCGCCCACCGATTGCATCTCCATTCAGGTGGATGAAAAAGGTGTTTCTCCTCGATTCCTAGGAGAGATTTTCATTTCCCCGAAGGCCGCTTTAGACTATTTAGATCAAAATCAAGATGGCATTTATCAAGAGGTTTCCCTTTACCTTGTTCACGGCATCCTACACCTTATTGGATACACTGATAAGGAGGAAAATGAAATAAAGAAGATGCGCCTTGCAGAGAAACGCCAAATGGATTATTTAAAAGGAAATAATTTACTAATCAGAAAATAGGTTTTTTTTGTTTACTCTTGGTTTAATACTCTCTTGCATCTTTCTTTTTCAGGTTTTCTTCTTGTGCCTGCTTACGCAAGTCTTTAGAAGATCCCATAAAAACCAAGCTAGAAAATTTCTAAACGCTCACCCTTATCTTTTTTTCTACAACAAGCTCTATAACTTGTTTTTTGCTCACCAGCATTTTAATGGAGTTTTTACAAGTAGCATTTACGCTAAAAATGTTGCCCGCTTTGGATTTGGGCTCTCAAGCTTTCTCTTTATTCTAGGACTCAAATCAATTAAAATAGGCTGGGAGACACTCCCTCTTATTTTGTTTGGCCTTTTAATTGTTTATATTGTCATAAGCGACTTACTCCCCCGTTTATTTTCTACAGAAAACACAGAGAAGCTCTTTCTATTTGGTTCATTTTTTGTCTCTATCTACTTAACCCTCTTATTTCCAATTATTGTCCCTTTTCTCAAGATATCGAGACATGCTCATCTTAAAATCACCTCTAGCGAAGACCATATCCAAAGAGTGAGAGAGAGAGTCTACGACCTTATTCAAGAGACTCTCCCTGGAGAAAATTTAGAGCAAAGGGATCGACAACTCATAGAATCGATCCTTAAATTTAAAGAGCGTATTGTAAGAGAAGTAATGGTACCAAGAGCGGACGTTTTCGCTCTTCCACACGACACTCAAATCAAGACGGTTGCAAAAGAGCTTTTTGAAGAAAACTATAGCCGCATTCCGATCTATAAAGATACTCTTGACAATGTCATCGGCGTCCTCTTTTACAAAGACTTTTTAAGTCTTTATATGACCTCTACTCTGCACCATGATGCTAAGCTTTTAGATCAAACAGTAGACACTCTGATGAAAGAGCCCCTCTACACCCCTGAAACCACTAAGATTTCTCACCTATTGCAAGAGTTCCTCCAAAAGCAGCAACACCTAGCTCTCGTGGTCGATGAGTTTGGAGCGATCGAGGGAATAGTCACCATTGAAGACCTCTTAGAGGAGATTGTGGGAGAGATAGAAGATGAATATGACGAAGAAGATCCCAGTATGATCACAGAACATAAAGACGGCTGGATTGTAGATGCTAAAACTCCTCTCCATGAAATTGAAGAAACCACCCATTTAAAGATCCCCCAACATGGCGACTATGATACCATCGGCGGCTATGTCATTCATAGGGCTGGAAAAATTCCCCCTATAGGCCTTAAAATCAGCCACGACAACTTTGACTTAGAAGTGATCACAGCGACTGAGAGACAGCTTCTCAAAGTACGCATCCTTCCTAGAAAAGAAGCTGCAACTAAGTAGCTTTTTTAATCTGATTTTTCCAAACACCTAGAAAGAGCGCTGCTGCTTGAGAGACATTTAAGGAGTCTATTTTCCCATGCATGGGGATTTGAAGAGAGTGGTGAGCCTGCTTTTGGAGAATAGGGCGCACTCCTTCTCCTTCTGAACCTAATATTAAGAGTGTCTTTGGAGCAAACTCAAATTCAAAAAGAGATGCACTTTGAGAGTCTAGGTGCGCGATCACCACTTCATACCCCTCTTTAATAAAGAGTTTAAGGGTTGTGGATAGATTAGACAAAATATGAATAGGAACAAGTTCACTTGCAGATGAACTTGATTTTGTAACGACAGGGGTTATTTTAGCTCCTCGATTTTTTGACCACATAACCAAATCTACATCGAAACATTCAGCAGCTCTTAAAATAGCTCCTAAGTTATGGGGATCATATATGCTATCTAAAGCGAGTACTAAAGAGGTGTCTCTTGGTTGAGCTAAAAAACGTTTAAGATCAACTCTTTCTTTTCTTTTTAAAAGTGCGACAAACCCTTGATGCGACTTTGAAGAGCAAAGAGCATCTAGTTTCGCAGAGCTTAAATACTCCAGTTCAATTCGCTTAGATTTTAATTCTGTGATAATTTTAGTTTTGCGCTCTGACGTTTCATCAGAGGCTTTTAGGCAGTAGACTTTTAGTATTCTTGCGGGGTCATGCTTTACAATCTCTTCAATGCAGTGGAGCCCCATAATGAGCACCTGATTTTCATTAGAGCTATTCATAAATTTTGCATCAGCTTTAAAGCTTCATCATCACTTATTAAGCGTGGTAGATGCTTTTCTTGTATCAAAGCGATCTCTGAATTGAAGCGCTCGTGATTAGAAGCTGTGTACTGCATCCCGATGTATTCAATTTCAGCATGGTAAGCCATTTCTTCTAACTCATAGAGATGGTCTTTTTGGTCATCAATAAAAATGATTTTTTTGGGTGTTATATCGTTTTTATTGAAAAGAGCCTTTAAAGCGGCGTCTTTGGGATTATCGCCGCAAAATACAGCCCCTCTTGAAAAACGACATTCAAGCTCAACCTCCAACTCATGGGGGGGATGATCCAAATTGAAGACCCCTTCTAAGTTCACTTTTTTTAATTGATTAAAAGTTAAATCCATTAGATCATGATCTCTAGAAGTAAGACCTAAAGTGGGGATCTTGTTCTTCCTTAAAAAGGAAACTAAACGAAAAATTCCATTTTCAATAATCCGCACCTCAGTAGTCTTTTGGATTTGCTTCCAAAGTGCAAAAGAGCGTTTACTAGCATCTTCGTAACTTAAACCTTGATCCATTTGACGTCTAATGAAGTGTTTTTCCCAATGCGTGCTTCCTATAACTTGAGCTGTTTCAATTAAGGTGTGGTCGATATCAAAAATAAAAAATGTTTCAGAGTCAATGAAGTCTAGTATCGATTCTATCTTGTTGGATTCAAAAATGTAAGTTGACATGTGAGCAGTATAGTCCTCAGTATTTCTTTAATTCAATAACAATTCTTTTTAACAAGTTGATAGAGAGAGCAAAAACTCTTTGAGTTTAGCCAAGTCATCATAGAGAAGCTCCATATCCGCTTTTTTAACAAGTAAGTTAGTTTCTCTCTCACTTGCTCTTAAAAGAGAGTATGCCCCTTCCCAAGCCGTATCAAAAGCGGAATGATTCTCTTTGAGCACCCACTTTTTAACATAACTCTTTCGAAGATCGTCTTCAAAAAACCTCTGTAACAAAAGAGCTTTTTTCTTTGGGTTTTCTTTAAAAGAATCAATTAAATCGACCAGATTTTGATGAGCTGAGCTTGCTCGTTTTAACGAGAGCCCTTGTCTAGTCGTAAGTCCTTTTCTATGAATTCTATTTTTTACTATTTTAAACATAACCTATTCTTTCCTCTACAACCTTTGTTTATACGGATCATAAAACTGATCTTTCCATCTCTTAGGGTATCTATCCCCAATCTTTATTTCGGATTCTTCTACTCCAAAAAACTCGTCTAGAGTCTCCTCTTGAGCAGCTCCCTCATCTAGTGATTTAGACACTAAATGATAAAATTCTTGTTCTTCGTTTTTAGCCTCTTCACATGGCTTTAAATAGAGCGCGACCATGTTCAAACCTCCTTTAAAAAAAATGAAGTGGCGACAAGATCGCTTTAGGGTCGATAAATGTCAAATATTTTTTTTAACGTTTTGAAAAAATAAGCTTTTTTCTCTCCTAAAAACTGTAAATAAAAAATTTTAAAATTTTAAAAATAAACCACAGAAAACGGAGTAAAAAAGACGCTTATTTAGCGAAAAAAAGTTATCAACGAAATCTTCCACAAACACAAAATAGAGCAAAAAAAAGAGATCACTAGATCACTTTAAAAGTGTAAAAAAAGAATGAAACTTAAGAGAAAGTTTGCGGTTACCAAGACTTGAACTTGGGACCTCGACATTATCAGTGTCGCGCTCTAACCAACTGAGCTATAACCGCGAATTTTGGAGGCAAGGAGAATCGAACTCCTGACCTTCTGAATGCAAATCAGATGCTCTACCAGCTGAGCTATACCCCCAAAGAAGATCTACTAAAACACCAATTCATTAATTGGAAGTGAGTAAGATACCTAATTTTTGAATATATTAGCAAACACTATTACAAAAAAAATAAACTTTCGCTATAAATCATGCTTATAACCAATGGATAGAGCTATGCAAAGACCTAAAAGAGAGCAAATCACCTCGTATTTAAGAGAGCTTCAAAAAAAGATTATCTCCTCTTTTGAGTCGTTAGAAAGTAAAAAGCGCTTCCAAGAAAAGCTTTGGGACCACAAAGACGGTGGTGGTGGTGTAATAGGAGCTTTAAGAGGTGATATTTTTGAGAAAGCTGCTGTTAACTTCTCTAGTGTCTCAGGCCCCTCTTTACCTCTTAGTAAGACTCCGACCCCTTTCTTTGCAACAGGGGTTAGCTTAATCACTCATATGGCTAATCCTCACGCACCCACAGTTCATATGAACATACGCTATATAGAGACTGAAGATCGGTTTTGGTTTGGAGGAGGGTATGACCTTACCCCAATGGGCTTTTATTACGAGGAAGACAAACTCCACTTCCATAAAACTGCCAAGAATGCTCTAGACTCCGTTGACATAAAGCTCTACCCTCAGTTCTCAAAAAATGCTCAGGAATATTTTTATATTCCTCACCGCAATAAAGAGAGAGGAGTTGGAGGAATTTTCTTTGATCACCATCAAACAGGAAACCTTGAAGAAGACCTAAGGGTTTGGAAAGGGGTTGGAGAAAGTTTTATAGAAGCTACGCTGCCTATCTACAAAAGAAGAGTACACACTCCCTACACTGAAGAGGATAGAAAGAAACAACTAAAGCTTAGAGGGCACTACGTTGAGTTCAATTTAATTTACGATAGAGGAACTCGATTTGG
>CAYGMF010000054.1:0-10661 GCA_964351075.1 uncultured bacterium | reverse complement strand
TAATTGAGAGAGTTAAAAAGTATTTTAATAAGTGCATTCTCTAGCACCTTCTTTTTTAATGTCGGGTTCAGTTGCCTTTTTTTGTTCCAGTTTGGTATAAAGGCTCTCTATTTACACCTTAAATTCTAAAAAAAACTATGAATGATTCAAAAGATGATGAGACCTCTATAGAGGAAGTAATTCTCCAGACTTTAAAGCAAGGGGACGATGAGGATACGGATGAAAAAAAATCTTCGGCACCTCCTGAAAAGCTAAATTTTATTCCGCTTAGAAGAAGACCTTTCTTTCCTGCTATGGCTGCTCCTATTTTTGTGGAACCAGGTCCCTTTTTTGAAGTTCTCAAAGCAGTTATGAGAACGAAAAATAAGTACATTGGTCTACTGCTCACCAAAGAAGAAGATCAGGACTTGAGTAAAGTTGGATTTAAAGATCTTTATAAGGTAGGGGTTCTAGGAAAAATTTTAAGGATTCTTCCTATGGAACAAGGGGGCGTTCAAATTGTTCTCAATATGGAGAAGCGCCTCAAGGTCATCAAACCAGAGAAAACCTCCAAGCACTTAAAAGCGAGCGTTAAATATTATGCAGATAATCCTAAAGACGTAGATGATGAAGTTAAAGCTTATTCTATTAGCATCATTTCAACGATTAAAGAACTTCTAAAGTTAAACCCTCTTTACAAAGAAGAGCTCCAAATCTTTTTAGGTCATTCTGATTTTGCAGAGCCAGGTAGATTGGCAGATTTTGCTGTAGCGCTTACTACTGCTACTCGTGAAGAACTGCAAGAGGTCTTAGAAACATTTGACTTGCGTTCTCGTATTAATAAAGCTCTTGTTCTTCTTAAAAAAGAACTTGATTTAACCAAGCTTCAATCTAGCATTAATCTAAAGCTTGAGTCGGGAATTTCAAAAACGCAGAGAGAATTCTTTTTAAGAGAGCAGCTTAAAACGATTAAGAAAGAGCTCGGTTTAGAAAAAGATGATAAAACACATGATCTAGAAAAGTTTGAAGAGCGTTTAGCTCAAAGAGAAGTTCCAGAAGATGTGATGACTGTAATTGATGAAGAGATGGACAAACTTCAATTTTTGGAGCCTCAGTCTTCAGAGTATACCGTCAGCCGTAACTACTTGGATTGGCTCACAGTGATTCCTTGGGGTGTGATGACTGAAGAGAATCATGAACTGGAACACGCCAAAAAAGTTTTAGATAAAGATCACTATGGGTTGAAGGACATCAAAGAGCGTATCTTAGAGTTTATCAGTGTTGGAAAACTAACAGGTGGCGTTAGAGGAAGCATTATTTGTTTAGTAGGTCCTCCAGGGGTCGGTAAAACAAGTGTTGGTCAGAGCATTGCAAGAGCTTTGAATCGTAAGTTCTATCGATTTTCAGTGGGTGGAATGCGTGATGAAGCTGAGATCAAAGGGCATAGACGTACCTATGTCGGGGCTATGCCTGGTAAGATGATCCAAGCTCTCAAATACACACAAGCTATGAACCCAATTATTATGATCGATGAGATTGATAAGATGGGAAACAGCCATCAAGGAGACCCAGCTTCGGCACTTTTAGAAGTTTTAGACTATGAGCAGAACTCGGAGTTTTTAGATCACTATCTCGATGTGAGATGCGACCTCTCCAACGTTCTCTTTATTGTCACAGCAAACGTTTTAGATACTATTCCTGAAGCTTTAAAAGACCGGATGGATATCTTAAGGCTTTCAGGATATATCTTAGAAGAGAAGATAGAGATTGCCAACAAGTACCTAATTCCTAAAAACCGAAAGGCAATGGGGTTGAAAGCGACAGAAGTGGCCTTTTCTAAACCAGCTCTTAGCGTTCTAATTAATGGGTATGCTAGAGAAGCGGGGGTAAGGACACTCGAAAACCTCGTCAAAAAGATTCTTCGCAAAGTTGCCTTTAAATTGGTCACTCAAAAAGAAGCACATCCACGCAAGAAATTTACAAAAGAGACACTAGCACCTAAAAGCTTAGAGCCTTATGTAGGAAAACCTCTTTTTGTAAGCGACCGCTATTACGAGCGTACTCCAATTGGAGTCTGTATGGGTCTTGCTTGGACCTCTATGGGGGGTGCTACCCTTTATGTGGAAGTTACTGAAGTTCCAGCAGAAAAAGTACAGATGAAGCTTACTGGTCAAGCAGGGGATGTAATGAAGGAATCTTCACAAATTGCTTGGACCTACCTGCACAGTGCTCTTACAAAGTACGTAAAGAAAAAAGCTTTTTTTGATAAAGTAGAAGTTCATATGCATATTCCAGAAGGTGCTACTCCTAAAGATGGACCGTCTGCGGGTGTCACTATGGTCACGGCACTTCTTTCGCTCTTAAATAAAGAGCCCGTTTTAAATGATCTAGGAATGACTGGAGAACTTACCCTTACAGGTAAAGTTTTGCCTATTGGGGGAGTCAAAGAAAAGCTAATAGCTTCTAGACGCTCAGGGCTTACTACATTAATTTTTCCAAAGGAAAATGTAAGAGATTATGAAGAGCTTCCTGCCTACTTGAAAAAAGGATTGAAAGTGCACTTTGTGAGCCATTATGATGAAGTCTTTAAAATAGCATTTCCAAAAGAGAACAAGTAATGTTTAAAAACCCTCCTGATTATGTCAGAGAAAAGCTTATTAAGCCTTCTGAACTAGAAGAGTTTGCTAAAAAAATTAAAGAGACAAAAACTTTGGTCTCAATAAATGGATCTTTTGATCTTTTGCATGCTGGCCATCTGGAGATTTTGAAAAAAGCTAAAGAGCAAGGGGACTGTTTAATTGTCGCTCTCAATACAGATGCGTCTATCAAACGCTATAAAGGGGAGAGCCGTCCCTTAATTCCGCTGAAGTATCGCCTTCAAATGCTTTCAGCGCTTTCCTTTGTAGATCATGTCACTTGGTTTGAAGAAGATGACCCTAGAAAAGTTTTGTCTTTAATTAAACCCCATGTCCATGTAAACGGTTCTGAGTATGGAGAAGAGTGCTTGGAAGCAAAAACAGTTCAGGATAATGGAGGAAAAATTCATATTGTGCAGCTGATACCAGGACTCTCGACTTCTCAAATTATAGAAAAAATCAAGGGACTATGCGTTTAGTTATTACATTACAAGATCATGAAAAAGCGGATCGCTTTAATCTTTTTCTTATGGAAAAGAGTATTAAGAGTAAGCTTGAGAAGAAGTCTTCAGAATCTCATATTTGGGTTTTAGATGAGGATGATATTCCAAAAGCTAAAGAGGCCTACGCTGAATTTGAAGCGCATCCTGAATGGACCCCTTCTCAAGAAGTTCTCCAAGAGAAAATAATGGAAGAGGCTGTTCAGCTGCAACAAGAGGAGCAGCAGCAAGAAGAAATAGCTCAAGCACGTGAACTCAATGAGCTTGAGGAGGATTCTGAAGAAGAGAAAAGTAGTCCTCCTGCTCAAACAGGAGCACCAAAGTTTGGAAAGCTTACTATTGGAGTGATGATTCTTTGTGTGTTTTTATTTACTTGGGCAGTCTTTAATAAGCCGCCTAAAATAGAATATTCGGGACAAACGCTCGATGTAGGGCTTAATTTCACCCCCCCTTATAATCAATTGACTTTTGAAGATCCGCTTGCTTTTCAATATGCATATGAGTTTTCAAAAGATTATCAAGCATCTGAAGATCACGGGGCATTTCTAAAGACTCCTGCAGCTTTTCAACAACTCTATCGTTATCAAACGACTCCCTATTGGCATGGCATATACGAGACTTATTTAGTGCCAGACCAAACTTACCAGTCTCTCAATAAAGCTTTTACTCCTACCCCAACATTTGAGCAAATCTCTCAGGGAGAGGTTTGGAGGCTAGTCACTCCCGCTTTTCTTCATGCCAACCTCTTTCATATTCTCTTTAACTTAATTTGGTTTGCCTTTTTAGGAAATCAGATGGAACAGAGAATTGGATTTTGGAAATTTGCCCTCTTTATTGTCGTTGTGGCAACAATTTCCAATATAGCTCAATACTTGATGACGGGCCCGAACTTCTTAGGCTTATCTGGTGTAATCATGGGGATGGCAGCATTTATCTACATTAGGCAATCTAAAGCTGCTTGGGAAGGGTATTCCATACAAAGGCCGACCCTTTACTTCTTAGGTTTTTATGTACTTGCTCTGATTGCACTGCAGCTCGTCTCTTTTGGTTTAGAGCTTTCAGGAAAGCCAAGTATTGCGCCAAATATAGCCAATACAGCTCACCTTGTGGGAGCCTTAGTTGGATTAGCTTTGGGTTCCTTAAACTTCTTCTCAGCTTGGAATTTGGGTAAACTAAAGAAATGAGTGTTCGCGATTTCATAATTTTAGGATCTTCCTCTCAAACCCCTACAAGGTTTCGTAATCATGGGGCCTACCTCTTGCGTTGGAATCATGAAGGATTTTTATTCGATCCAGGTGAGGGAACACAGAGGCAGTTTATATATGCCAACATTGCACCGACCTGTATTACTCGTATTTTTATAAGTCATTTTCATGGAGACCATTGCTTAGGGCTTGGCTCTATGCTCATGCGTTTGAACCTCGATAAGGTCCCTCATCCAGTTCATTGCTATTATCCAGGTCGTTATAAAAAGTTCTTTGATCGCTTGCGTTATGGAACAGTTTATCACGACACTTTAAAGGTGATAGAACATCCTGTTTTTGAAGAGGGGCTTGTTGAAGATCGAGGAGGCTTTAAAGTTGAAGCAACCTTTTTAGAACATGGAATTGAAAATATTGGATGGAGAATTACGGAATCTGATCAACGAAAGTTTGAAAAAGAGAAGCTGGATAAGTTCCAAATAAAAGGTCCTAAGGTAAGAGAACTACAAAAAAATGGTTCTATTGAAGTGGATGGAAAGACTATTGCTTTAGATGATGTTAGCTGGATGCGAAAAGGGGATGTCTTTGTTTACGCTGTGGACTCTCGAAAATGCCCTCAAATGGTTGAACTTGCAAAGGGCGCTAAGCTTTTAATTAGTGAGGCCACTTACGCAGAGCGAGACAAAGAACTTGCCCATGCTCACCATCACATGACAGCTAAGCAAGCAGCATTTGTTGCACGCGAGGCTAAAGCTAAAAAACTCATCCTCACCCATTTTTCAGCTCGCTACCAAAGTACCCATGAGCTCTTGGAAGAAGCAAGAGCCATTTTTCCTAATACTGAAGTTGCAGAAGACTTTAAAGTCTTTGCTTTTGAAAAATAAACTTCGAATTATAACTGCTTTGCCTTCAATTTTCAGCCTTCATTTGACTTTTATCGAATAACCTCTTATCTTCCTTTGCCAATATTTTCTTAATATTTTTGGATATGGCCTAATGAAAAAAAATCTTTTATTATTTCTTGTTTGCTTTTCGATTTCTTCATTATATTCTGAAGAAAGAGACTACAATTTTATAGGGAAACATTTGGTGATCTCTTACATGGATTGTTCACCAGAATCGATTTGTGCAGAGGAGCTTTTACAAGAAAAAATGAAGGAAGCAGCTAAAGCCTCAGGAGTGACTATTTTATCTTCTTCTTACCATCAATTTGAGCCTGAGGGATTAACTCAAGTGTTACTGCTCTCAGAGAGTCATGCAAGTATCCACACTTATCCTGAGTATAATGCATGTTTTGTGGATCTTTTTACTTGTGGAGATACGTTTGCAATGGAGCAGTTTGATGCTGTGTTGACCGAGTATCTTCAACCCGGGCAAGTCGTTCATAAGCTTCTCTTAAGAGGAGAGGCGGTAGAAGAAATACCCTTTGTTCCACTGAAAGCCAATTAAGCTCTTGGGTGAGCTTTGTCGTAGACTTCTTTTTTAAGCTTCGTTGAAACATGGGTGTAGATTGAAGTGGTAGAGAGAGAGCTATGGCCAAGTAGCACTTGAATGGTCTTTAAGTCCATCCCATTTTCAAGCCAGTGAGTTGCAATTGTATGACGAATAGTATGAGGAGTTACATCACCTGGAAGGCCACTTAACATAAGGTATTTTGCAAATTTGCGATCAACACTTCTTGTGGTAATTCTTTGTCCCCACTTATTAAGAAAAATAGCTTTTGAATCCTGCTCTTGAAGATGTTCTCTGCTGTTTTTGTGCCTCATCGGATGAGTCAGGTAATTATCGATCCAAGTCGCTGCATTTTGAGTGATTGGAATAACTCGCTCTTTTTTTCCTTTTCCCTTCAGCTTGACTTGCAGAGAATCGTTGTCAAAGTCTTTTCGATCAAGAGCGACAAGCTCGCTAACTCGAAGCCCTGAACTATATAAAAGCTCCATCATGGTCCTATCTCTAAAATCTAAGTAGGAGGCTGTGTCAGGCTGCTGCAGAAGATTTTGAACTTGATCGTAGCTCAAAGAGACAGGCAGTTTTTTTTCGAGCTTAGGGGAGTCGATGTCTTCCATCGGATTAAGTGAAATTAAATTTTGATTCATTAAAAATTTGAAAAAGGAGCGGAGTGTTGAAATACGACGTATCTGAGTCCTTTTACTGATAGAGGAATGGTGGGCTAAAAACTCTCTGATGGTTCTTCTTGTAATCGTATCTAAAGGTAAACGTGGATCCTTTGAAATATCCCGATTGAGGTAAGATTCATTATAGTCAATCTTAAGCGATGTGGGCTCACTTTCTAAAAAATTTTTTAATGCATTCAGGTCAATTGCGTAATTTCGTAATGTATGGACAGATGCATTATGTAATAATTTCAACTGAGCTAAAAAATCGTATACCGACTTAATAAACAAAAGATAATTTCCTTTAAAATCTAGTGGCAGACATGGTATGCTATTGTATTAAAACAAGGAAGGAAATTTTTTTATGATCGTCTTAGATGCTGTAGCTATGTCCTACGGAAGCCGTACCCTATTTGAAAATGTGTGTATCTCTTTTAATGAAGGAAATCGCTATGGATTAACCGGACCTAATGGAGCGGGGAAATCTACCTTACTTAAAATTATAATGGGGCAGCAAGAGCCTACATCTGGACATGTTAAGCTTCCAAGGAAGGTTGGATTCTTAAGACAAGATATTGAACACTTTAAAGATTTCAGAGTCTTAGATGTTGTTATTATGGGGAACAAAAGACTCTATGATGTTCTTATAGAGCGTGATCGACTCTATGAAGTTGAAATGACTGATGCGATTGGAATGAAGCTTGGAGAACTTGAAGAAATCGTTGCTGAAGAAGATGGCTATTCTGCTGAAAGTGATGCGGAAATACTATTGCTTGGAATGGGAATAGGGACAGAGTTTCATGAAAAGAAAATGAGTGAAGTCCCTCTTGATCTCCAATTTAGAATCCTACTTTGCCAGGCTCTTTTTGGGGAGCCAGGTGCCCTTATTTTAGATGAGCCTACTAACCACTTAGACATGAAGTCTATCCGTTGGCTTGAAACCTTTTTAGCAGAGTACAAAGGAACCTTGATCCTAGTGAGTCACGACCGCCACTTCTTAAATGCAGTCACCACTCATATTGCAGATATTGACTATGAAACTGTAATTATCTATCCAGGAAACTATGATCAGATGGTTCTTGCTAAAACTGCTGTTCGAGAAAGGACTGAGCATGAGGAAAAATCAAAGGAAAAGAAAATAGCTAAGCTTCAGGAATTCGTTTCGAAGTTTGGAGCAGGAACACGGGCTTCTCAGGTTCAGTCCAGAAAGAAAGAGATTAGCCGCTTGCAACCACAAGACCTTAAAAAGTCCAACATTCAAAGACCTTACGTAGCTTTTACTCCAACGGAGCAACTGCCAGGTCGTATTGTCTTAAAGGCGGGTAAGATTGAAAAGAATTATGAGCCAGACGAACCTGTAATACGCCCTCTAAATCTAGAGTTTCATAGGGGCGATAAAATAGGGGTGATTGGAAATAATGGAATGGGAAAGACCACCCTTTTAAAAATGTTAGCAGGGGAGTTAGAGCCCACTTCTGGAGAGGTTACTCTTGGTCATCAAGTAAAGCTTGCATATTTCCCTCAAAATCACGCAGACCTTGTAAATAAACAAGAGAAAACGCCTATTTTTGATTGGCTAAGATCCCGAAAAGATGGTGTTTATGATCAGGAAATTAGAGGGGCCTTAGGGCGCATGCTTTTCCCTGGAGACGACGCTTTTAAGAGTGTTTCAAGCCTCTCAGGAGGAGAAACTGCCCGTCTTATTTTAGCGGGTATGATGCTTCAAGAGCATAATGTAATTATTCTAGATGAACCCAACAACCACCTAGATTTGGAAGCAGTTTCTGCTTTAGCAGACGGACTTAAAAAATACAAAGGTACGGTGGTTGTTGCAAGTCATGACCAAGATCTGATTGACCAGGTAGCAGAAAAAATCATCGTATTTGAAGAAGATGGAAGCTGTAGATTTTTTGATGGAACGCTAGAGACCTACTACAAAGCTCGCGCTTAAT
Source organism: uncultured bacterium (assembly GCA_964351075.1). GTDB lineage: Bacteria > Chlamydiota > Chlamydiia > Chlamydiales > JAAZZY01 > JAJACV01. The sequence goes on along the minus strand of CAYGMF010000054.1, from coordinate 2,278 downwards.
GGTTTTCACAGAAGAAAAATTTAAATCTCTATCTAAAAAATCGCAACACAAGAAGCTTGCTGAGCTCTTAAAAAAATTCTATTTTGAAAGAGATTCTAAGATTTTTGGACAGATAAAGAATCTTGAAGTTTGGATGCAGTGTTCTTGGACCTCTACTGAAAATCCTGAAACAATCTCCAATAGCTTTCACCGTCATCTTAAAGAGACTGGACTGGGTATCTCCGAACATAACTTATTAATTAAAGAGCAAGACCGAGAAAAACCTCTCAAAGAGTGTAAGAACTCTGTAATTTATTTAGATCACTTGCGTTCAGCACATAATATCGGAAATATTGTACGCACTGTTGAAGCATTTAGATTGGGGGCAATTTGTTTTTCACCTGATATGCCCGACCTAACTCATAGGGCAGTACAAAAGACTTCTATGGGAGCTCACTTACTTGTTGAAACAAGGGAAGCTAATTTTCAAGAGTTACCCAAACCTCTTATCATTATAGAGACCCATCAAAATGCTATTCCATTAGATCAATTTACCTTTCCTGAAACGTTTACCCTGGTTTTAGGAAACGAAGAATATGGTGTTTCTCGCGATATTTTAGAGCAAGCCGATCACATACTAGAAGTGCCGCTTGTGGGTTGCAAAAATTCTTTGAACGTTGCAGCATGCTTTAGTATTTTAGCTTGGAAAATAAGAAATTAGGGAAGACGGTAAGCCGGATTCTGTCTTGGACAATCATTTATCTAGGAAAGCTATTGCTAACTTTCTCAAGCGACATATTTTACTTTTATCGGATCATTTTTAAGTAAAATTCTTGCTTCGGATAGGGTTTACAGCACCTTAAGTTTCCTTAAGTATGGCTCATTCCTAAAATGAGCATTTTCATCCTGCTGCCTCAAGAGGCACGGCCTATTTTCTGTTGCACTTTCCGTAGCCTTTCAGCCCCCAGTCTTTCACTGGTATCCTGATCCTACGAAGTCCGGACTTTCCTCTCCTACTTAATTGTAGCAGCGATTGCCCATCTTCCCAAAAAAATTAACTGCTGGTTGTAGCTGCTTTTTTACGTCTTCTTTTAACGGGTTTTTCTGTAGCTTCTTCAGGAGCTCCAGGCACCCAGAATAAAATTCGTGAGCAGTGCTCACAGAAGATCAAACGCTCACCCTTACGGACGAGATTTTCTTGTTGAGCCGTTAGAACGATGTGGCAACCACTGCAGCAACGGTTTGCAATTGGAACGACTACTCGGTCTCTTTTGTTATTAATGAGTCTTTCATAGGTCTTCATAAGTGCAGGTTCTGCTTGTTGAACAATCTGATCTCTATCAGCCTTTAGAGTAGTACCTTCTTTATTGATCTCTTCAATGTTAGTCTGAATCTCTTCTTCTAAAACTTTGCTGCTTTCACTTGTGGATGTCGATGCTTCATGAAGCGCAGCTAAAATTTCTTCCTCAGCCATTAAAGAATCTGCTGCAACATTTAACTTCTGTTCCAAATTAGCTCTCTCACGATCAGCATGAGAAACCTCTTGGTTCAATGCATTAAATTCTTCAATTTTTTTGACGAGATCTTGCTGACTTTCAAAGTGCTTGATCTTCTCTTTTACCGCTAGAATCTGTTCTTCAAAAGAAGAGACCTGCTCTTTTATCCCTTCAATTTCTTCCTCTTTAGCCTCAATTTTTTGACTCAAATCTTTTTTGAGATCATCAATTTCATTGAGCTCTTTTAGACGGGCTTTTTTAAGCTTCATTAGACGGATCATTTTAATATCGTATTCTTGAATATCTAAAATGACTTTGAGGTTATCTTGCATAATGGATCCCTAAAATGTAATTTTTCTTTGAGAAATATAGTTTAAAACTAGTACATTATGCTCAACTAAGGATTAATCTTCAATATTATAAACTATGAAAGTTGCCCTAGCAGGTTCAAAAGAGCCTATAGCACAATATATCAGTCAATTTTTTAAAAATAAGGGGCACGAAGTATTCTTTATTTTAAAGAATCCCTCAGGCGAGGGCGACTTCTCGTTTGAACAAATTGAGAAAAACGGCCTTGCAGAATGTGATGTCCTCATTAACCTTCCTGAAAAAAAACTTATAGAGAATAGAAAAGGGGCTGCTTTTCTTGAAAAAGAATTTTTTGACACTCGGATACAGCCCACCCAAATCTTAAAAGAATCTCTATTAAAATCGCCACACCCCCCTAAACTTTTTATTTCGTTTTCAAGTGTGGGGTGCTATCCAAAAACAAAAGAGCAGTTTTATAATGAGGATGGCCAAAT
>CAYGMF010000053.1:0-10672 GCA_964351075.1 uncultured bacterium | reverse complement strand
CTTCCAACTTTTAAAGCGCTTTTCCCTTCTCTATGAGCTCTTTTCGTTCTGAAAAGAGCCGCTATCGCCTACTTCAAAAATTTACAATTTAAGAAACGGTACAACCAGATAATTTGGGGCTATAAAAGCATTCAGACGCAGATGGGAAAGTAGAACCATCCATATACAACTGAGTAACCCCGTTCTGTTCAATTAACGACTGGGGGCCATCTGCACGAATAGTAAAGACCGTTTGATCTCCTACAACATTCATGTTTAGGAGTACGATAGTTTGGAGCTGTTGATTGATGATCACCGTAGCGTTAGGGGGATCTTGAGCGAAGGAATTCGAGCCTTGTGACCACATGGTTTTCAGGCTCTCTCCTGTAAGATGCTGCTCTAGCCGATAAGGACGATTAGAAAAGGCGAGGACCTTTTCAACATCCCCATGGTCTAAAATGAGTTGATAAGAGCCATCCGAGGCTTGTTGGATCTTCCCATAGTTAGACATAATAACGAAGAGGTAGCTAGGCTTCCCATTTTGAGTGGGCGTCTTAGAGCTGTCGCAACTAGCTAAAGTGAATAAAAGAAGGGCTGCAAAGGTGAGTGATTTTAACATTGGTGACTCCATGTTAGTTTTATTACTTCGATAAACAATTTAGGGAAATAAAATCAAACAAAAGGGAATTAAAGGAATCCGCCATCCTGATTCAAGAAGCGGTTTTATATAAAGAGTCATTTCCTCGTCTTTGACGAGAGGTTGGCTCTTTTAATTCTTCCAACTTTTAAAGCGCTTTTCCCTTCTCTATGAGCTCTTTTCGTTCTGATAAGAGCCGATTTTGCCTACGCAAAAACTTAAGGCTTATTACCTATGTTCACACAATACCCCCCTACACATAGCTGCCCAGGTGCATCATCAATAAATAACTGCGTTATACCCGAATTTTCGAGTAAGCTCTGAGGCCCGTCTGCCCGAATAGTAAAGACCGTTTGATCACCGACCACATTCATGTTTAGGAGAACGATGGTTTGGAGTTGTTGATTGATGATCACCGTAGCGTTAGGGGGATCTTCAGAGAAGGAGTTTGATCCTTGCGACCAGATACCCTCCAGACTCTCTCCTGTAAGGTGCTGCTCTAACCGATAGGGGCGGTTAGAAAAGGCGAGTACTCTCTCGACATCACTGTGGTCTAAAATGAGTTGATAAGAACCATCCGAGGTTTGCTGGATCTTCCCATAGTTAGAAAGGATGACTAAATTGTAGCCTACTTTTCCATTTTGAGTGGGTGTCTTAGAGCTGTCGCAACTAGCTAAAGTAAATAAAAGAAGGGCTGCAAAGGTGATGGATTTTAACATCGTAAACTCCGTTTTTGGATTTACAATGTTTCATAAACGCTTTAGAGAAATAAAATCAAACAAAATGGAATTGGAGGGATCCGCATCCTTATGTGGGCAGCGGTTTCGGATAAAGAGGTTCTCTTTTGTCGAAAACTTTAGGAAAGTATTTACCAGCTATAGGGGCAATTGGGATCTCCGCAGATTCCACATATTCTGCGAGGATTTATAGGAGGAGCTATATCCTGGATTGTAAGCTCTTGCTCTTCAATCTGAGCGGCTATTTTAGCAAGCTCTTCTTCTTCCTCAAGCTGTGCAAACACTCGATCACCTACAGCACGAAGGTTAGAAGGCTTGGATGGGCGTAGGTTCTGAAAGCTAGTTGGAGAGGCTGCGTTTTGCTTTTCTTCTTCCAAAAGCTTATTGACCCTATTTGCTAAGTTTGAAAGGGAAGGGGTAGCTATCTTATTCGGTATTTTCTTTGCTGTTTGAGGTGCAAGAAGCCTATTTTGCTCTACTCTAGCCATTTTAAAACCTTATAAATTGTTAAATAGTATTTCCCGAATGATAGACTTATTATATTAAGAAACTATTAAGATCTCTAATATTGTCTATTTTTATTAAATTAAAATTTTAATTAGATTTAAGAGGGGAAATGGCTAGCTCTAGCTCTTCTAAAGTCATTTTTTTATAAGTACCAACAGGTTGGTTTCCAAGTCTTAGGTTGCCAATCCGAATGCGGGTGAGTTCAACGACTTGAGCTCCTGTCTGCTCAATGAGAAGTCTGACTTCGTGCTTTTTGCCTTCTTTGACAGTGATTTTAACGGTCCCTTTACGTACTTTAGAGACTGAGAGGGGTTTAACATAGGTACCCTCAATGGAGGTCCCAGAGGCGATTCTCTTAAGGTCTATGTCGGTGATATCTTGGTCTGTTTTTACAAGGTACTCTTTTTCAATCTCAAACTTCGGGTGGCTCACTTCATAGGCGAGCTGCCCATCATTGGTGACAATCAAAAGGCCAAGTGTTTCTTTATCGAGTCGTCCTACTGTGAAAAGGCGTTCTTTAGTGGGGAAGAGATCAACAACAAGCTTCTTGTGCTTTTCTCGGTCGTGACTACATACATAGCCAAGAGGTTTGTTTAGAATATAGTAAACTTTTCTTTCAAATTTGGAGATGCGCTGGTCTTCCACATAGATCTTATCTTTCTTGAGATCGACCTGAAATTGAGGCTCTTTAATGACAGCGCGGTTTACCGTCACCTTTCCGGCAAAGATGAGGTCTTCACATTTTCTTCTCGAAGCGACCCCTGCATGGGCTAAAATTTTGCTTAAACGATTCTTAGTCATAATTTGAAATTATTGTTTAACTAAGATTATAACAGATTTAATTATTAAATATAACCTAATAAAACAGGTCCTTTATTTATTTAATTGAATAAATATCAAGGGCTTGGTATATTAGTCTTTTTTTGAGAGGTCCTATATGAAGCGCTTTACTTTGGTTGTACTTACACTGCTTCTTGCTGCAGGGATATTTTTTTTCAAGATACGTCCCAAAACTCAGGTTCAGCCCTGGATGAAGGAGCAAATAAAAGAGGACTTAAGTTTCCATCAACCTGAAGAGCTCAAGTCTAATAGATTGAAAGAGTACTTCAGTAAGTCAGATCCTAGAGAGCTTTTAGTTTTCTATCAGATTAAAGACAACAAGGTCTACTGGACTAAAAATTGGTCAGACAACGAATCTGTGGATCGTTTGCGCAAGACTACTCGAATGTTTGATCGTATGACAAAAACCAGGAAACTTCCTGACATTGAGTTTATTTTAACAGTTCATGATGGGCTTGACACTTCCATTTTTGGTGCTCAAAAGCCTCCTATTTTTACTTATGCAAAGACAGAAAATAAACCAGGCCTTTTGATTCCTGACCCTTTGAGTGAAGGCTTTTCTAGACGCTCTAGAAGAAGTATCTCAAAAGCGAATAAAAGACTGAAATATAGCTGGAAAAACAAACAGGAAATTGCTTTTTGGAGAGGGGGAACTACAGGAAATGGCCCTTACCAAATGGATAACTGGTTTAACCATCCAAGATCGAAACTTGCTCTTTTAACCAAGTATTACCCAGATTTGATAGATTCAGGGTTTACTACTTATGCAGGTGTAGAACCTTTGGTTAAACAGGAAATGGAAAACAATTTGACCTCTGTTTCTTGGACGGTGCACAAAGATCATCTCAAGTATAAATATTTGGTGGTTCCGGATGGGAACACTTGTACTTATCCGCGTTATTACTTAGGACTTTTTTCAAACTCTGCTGTTATAAAGCAAGACTCAGATCAGATTCAATGGTTCTATAGAGCTCTTGAGCCCTTTGTTCATTATCTGCCAGTGGAAAATGATTTTTCAAATTTACCAGAGCAAATTCAGTGGGCTCGGGAAAATGATGATAAGATGAAGTGTATTTCAAAAAATGCTACTGAATTTGTTAATCAGAATCTTTTACCTCAGCATCTCCATGATTATGTAGAAGCCCTCCTTATTGAATATGCCAGTTTGCAAAGCGAAGAGATTACTCTTTTAGAAGATGCAAAACCCTATAGTAGCTTTAAAGAGGTAAAAAATGGCTAAGCTTATTTTACTTAGACATGGGCAATCCAAATGGAATAAACTCAACCGTTTTACAGGTTGGGTCGATATTGATTTAACTCCAGAAGGGATTGAAGAAGCCATAAATGCTGGAGAAGAAATAAAGAAAATTCCTATTGATGTGGTTTACACTTCAACTCTTGTTAGAGCCCAAATGACAGCCACTTTGGCTATGAGCCGTCATGCTTCTCAAAAACCTCTAATTTTTATGCACTCTAAAGGTAAAGAAAAGGAATGGGGAACGGATCACTGTTTGGAAGAAGCTTTGGAAGAAGGGATCCCAACTTACATGAGCTGGCACCTCAATGAGAGATACTATGGAAAGCTTCAAGGGATGAACAAAGATGAAGCAAGAAAAGAATTTGGTAAAGAGCAAGTCCATATCTGGAGAAGAAGTTTTGATGTTCCTCCACCTGAAGGAGAGAGTTTAGAACTCACTTTGAAAAGAACTCTGCCGTACTTTCAAGAAACAATTGTAAAAGCCCTTGAAAAGGGATTAAATGTATTAATCGCAGCTCATGGGAACTCTTTGAGGTCCATAGTCATGTTTCTAGATAAGCTTTCAAAAGAGGAAGTTTTGAAGCTAGAAATCCCAACAGGGAATCCTTTAATCTATGAGTTTGATCACTCTGAATTTAAAAAAATAAAATGAAACGAATTTATTTAGACCACCATTCAACGACAAAACCGGATGAGCAAGTTGTAGCTCAAATGCTGCCTTATTTAACGGATAAGTGGGGATCCTATGTGCAACCTCATGATGAAGGCCAAAAGTTAATTCCTGATATAATCGGCGCTTATGAAAAGATAAAAGATCTAGTCAAAGTGACGGATGAGGCGACTGTTGTCTTCACATCTTCAAATGTAGAAGCTATTAACCATGTTTTAGATCATGTTTATCGAAAGGTTGTGCGTGAGAGTGGAAAAAACCATTTGATTGCTTTGAGTTCAGATGTTGCCCCTATTTTGATGCCTCTTAAAAGACTTGAGCCTTTAGGGTGTCATACTACTTATCTTCCAGTTGGGCAATCTGGATCGATTTCTGTTCAAGAGATTGAAGACGCTATTACTCCAAGGACGGCTTTAATTACCCTCTCAATCGCCAATGGAATGACTGGAGTAATCCAAAATATTGAGGGGCTTAAAGAAATTTGTGCGCTAAGAGGGATTTTGCTCCATTTAGAAGTAAGCTATGTGCTTGGAAAAATAGAAATAGACTTTCAGGAACTGGGAGCAGATTTTATTACTTTTGGTGGAGACCTTCTTCAAGGACCTAAATCCTCAGGAGCACTTGTTGTAAAAGATTCTCTAAAGCTTGAACCCTTTATCGTAGGAGGGCAAGAGCAAAATGGTTTAAGAGGGGGCACTTTAGATCTGGCAAGTTTAATAGGCTTTGCCACTGCTTGCTCACTTATGAAAAGTTCATTAAGTGAAATGAATTTAGAGGTGGCAAGGCTTCGCAATCAATTTGAAAAGAAAATAGTTAATGAGCTTGATCAGGTGCAAGTCCTTTTTCAAACTCATGCAAGGCTGCCCAATGTTGCTGTCATTGCTTTTGAACAGGTGCATGCAGATTGTCTACTCTATACTTTAAATAAAAGGGGAGTTGCAGCTTCAATAGGGGGAGGTGTTTCCCAAAAACTTAGCCTTCTTCTGGAAAATATGGGATATCCGTCTTCTGTGGCCAATACAGCTATTTCCTTTAGTTTCTCTAAAGAGACTACTTTAGAAGAGATGCAAGTTGTCATAGGAATTTTAGTGGAAGAGGTGAAGCGTTTGAGGTTGATGACACAAAAATTGGAGCTTGCTTATGAATCTTAAGGATTGGGTTCGTCCTTTTTCGTGGACAGAGTATAGCCAGAAGTTGCGCCATCATATTGATAATCCAAGATCTATCGGTTTTTTTACAGAAGAAGATGCAAAAGCGTGCGCTTTAAGGCTTAGCGTCGCAGAAGCAGGAGAGTTTGAATCCGGGAACTTCATTCGGTTTTTTTGGATGGTGGATCCAGCAGATGGAATTATTATTGATGCTAAGTACCAGCTTTTTGGAGAAGCAATTATGATTGGGCTTGCTGAAGCGATCTCTATTTTGATTGTGGGGAAAAACTATGACCAGGCTGCTAGACTGGATGTTGCTGTTTTAGATCATTTTTTAAGAGATCGAAATGAAATCCCTTCCTTTCCATCTGACAGCTTAAATCATGTAGCGCTTGTACTAGAAGCGATAAAAAAATGCGCAACTAGCTGTTTAGATATCCCAATAGCCGTCAGTTATCAAGCTCCTCCTGTGACTCATGAACCTGTTGAAGGAAATGGTTTCCCTGGGTTCAAAGACTTAAAACTCTCTCAAAAAGTTGATTTTATTAATCAGGTTTTAGACAAAGAAGTGAGGCCTTATGTTGAAATGGATGCAGGTGGAGTCGAAGTTATAGGGCTTCAAGATAATCAACTTACGATCGCATATCAAGGCAATTGCGTTTCCTGTTTCTCTGCAACAGGCGCTACCTTATCTTATATCCAAAAAGTGATACGCGCTAAGGTAGATCCTGCTCTTGAGGTTATTCCCAACCTATAATTTCTCCGGAGAGAAACGCTTTTGTTTCCCCACTTTGAAGCTTAAGTAATAGAGCGCCTTCTTCATTAACACCTTGATAAGAGCCTGCAAGCACTTCATTTCCAATATCTAATCGAATTGTTTTTCCATGAAAAAACGAGATGCCTTCAAAAGCTTTCTGAAAAGGCTGAAATCCTTTTTGAACAAAGATGTCTAAATCCCTTTTGAAAGTAGATTCAATAGAGGAGGCCAATGTTTTTATTTCCCATTGCTTCTTTGTTTCTATTAAAAGAGAAGTTGCTTCAAAGTCTTGTGTGCTAAGCGCGTCTGCAGTTACATTTACATTAAGACCAAAGCCTAGAAAAACTTGCTTGGTCTCTTTATCAGATTCTACTTCAGCTAGAATACCCCCCATTTTTTTTGAGTTGATATACAAGTCATTGGGCCACTTAATCTGAACGGACAAACCAAGCTTTTGAAGGACTTCGCTAATAGAAAGAGCCAAAACAAGAGTTATTGGATTGGAAGAGTGGGGCATTTCAGGGATAGTAAAAGAGTAAGTCGTATAAAGATTGGAGCCTTTTGGAGAGAACCATTTTCTATTTAAGCGCCCACGCCCCTTTGATTGCTCTTCACTTGTTACGATTGTAAAAGCATCACGATCAAAAGAAGAGACATTTTTTTTAGAAAAAGTTTGTGTGGAATCCACAGATTCCAAGTTGTGATAATCTGACCTCATCATAATTTAAACTCCTTTATCCAATCTTGATAAGTTAAAGGTCTTGAGACGACTTGTTCTATTAAACGATCCCATCGCATTCTGTTGCCAGGAAAAAATAACTTTTTATTTAAAAAAGAACTAATGCTTTTTTGTTCATAAAGAGATGAAGAGGATGTTGTTTCGGTGAAATGTGTTTTGAGCATAGATGCAAAAAACTCTCCAAGTAAATAGCTATGATAATAAACTGGAGCAAGTCCTATGTGATATTTACATGCCCAGTCAAATTTATCTGCATGGTGAGAAGGGGGACATATCTTTTGGTGTTTTTGAACAAGGGACCACCACAAGTGGTTGAGGTCTTGTTCCGGATTTTGATAGAGACTAGATTCGAAATGAACCATGACGAGAACCCATCTAGAGAAGATAAGCTGCCTTCTTTGTAAACTTTTTAAAACCTCTTTTAAAGAGTCTTCTATGCCTTCTTTTTTTAAGAGAGATTTTAAAAAAACAGGATCATAGGCGCATCTTCCCATAATGAGGGCAATGGCTTCTGTGTTGATCATATGGGGAGGGGATTTTAAAATCCATGAGAGAGAGGGATCAAATTCTTTTTCATAAACGGCGTGTCCAAGCTCATGCAAGACGGTTTCAAGCCAACGTATTGTTAGGCGGATGTTTGTTAAAATACGTATATCACCTTCTCGATCAATGTGTGTACAAAAAGCATGTTGGTTTTTATTAGCCCTTTCAAATAAATCGCTACGCTTTAAAATGTCGTCCACTTCAAAGCCCATTGAATTAAAAAACTGAGTGCCTGCTTTTACTGCATCTACTTCTTGAACCAAGCTATCTAAACTGGAAACGGCAAGGGGATCTTCTTGACAGAAAGGGTCTGACCAGGCCCAGGCGCCTACTGAAGTAGGAGTCACTTGAAAACGCTCTGAGAGGGAGTTTTCAACTTCTTTCAAGACATTTGCATAGGCTTCTTTAGAGTCTTCTGCAAAATCCTCTAAAAATTTAAAGAGCCATTTCCGATCTGTCTCTTGAATCTTAAGTTGCATCTGATAGAAGTCTGGATATCCTAAACGATGTGCTTTTTGATTTCTCAGTTTGACGAGTTCTAAAATTTTAGGTGCAAGTGTTCCACCGATTTCTTTAGTGGCGCTCCAAGCTTTTTTCCGCCGCTCTATATCATTTTCTGTTTTTAAGATTTCTAAGAGGTCATTTTCTGTTGCAGGCTTCCCTTCAAATGTGACTCTAAATTTAACATAAGCCTGCGCTAGTTCTGATTCTTTTTTGGAAATCTTTTCTAAAAGGTCATGAGGAACTTGGTTAACTTCAAACTCCTGCATTAAAAGTTTTAATACTCTAAGCAAATCAGGGCAGGTAATGCCAGCTTCTTTTTTCCAATTTGTTAGTTTCTTATAGATTTCACGATCACTGAAAAAAACATTTAATTTTTTATTGTGGCTTGCAAGTTCCTCTGCAGCTTTTTTAGACCCATTTGTTTCAAGTGCCCAGCTAGCATTATGAACAGCAACAAGTCTCTCTTTCATCTCTGGTACAAAATCTTTTAGAAAAAGATTGAATGCTTCCTCTGTTGTCATATATATTCCCATCAAATTCCTGTTTTCAAAAACATACCGGACTTAGCAATTATTAGGTACATGAACTTTTTTGAATTAAAATATCTCAGACGCATTGACTTTAGAGTAGTTCCGCTTATCTTCTTTTTGATGTCTATTAGTTTAATTATTATGTCTGAAGCTAATTCATTAGGAGGTATGGAAGAAATCGTTGAAGAACCTTTTTGGACACCTTTGGCTTTGAGTCAGCTTAAATGGTTCTTTGTAGGGATGGTAACTTATCTTCTAGCGGCTTCTTTTGACTATAATAAGCTTAGAGAGTGGGCCTGGTTCCTCTATGTCATCATGATCTTTGCACTAGTAGGTCTTTTTTTTACTCAGCAAAGTCACAATGTGCACCGGTGGTATCGAATTCCAGGGCTCTTTTATATCCAACCCTCAGAACTTGCCAAGCTTATTATTGTTATTGCACTAAGCTGGTATCTTGAAAAACAAAAGAATAATTGTGGAGAACTTAAAATTGGGATGATTGCCTCTATAATTGTAGGCATACCCTTTTTATTGATCTTAATGCAGCCAGATCTTGGGTCTGCCCTCATTTTGTTTCCAATTGCTCTTGTGATGTTTTATTTTGCGAATATCTATTCTCCTCTAGTGAAGCTTATGTGTGTGGGGCTCATTTTAGGCACTCTGCTCTTTTCTTCGATTTTACTTGGTGTTATCCCTCATGAAAAGTTCAAGCCTACAGCTACTCTCTTTATGAAAGAATATCAATACCAACGTTTAAGCCCAAAAGAGTACCATCACAAGCAAGCAGCTTCAGCTATGGCTGTAGGAGGGATAACTGGTAAAGGGTGGAGAAGAGGAGACTTTACAACAGGGGGTTGGTTACCTGCCCCTCAGACAGATTCAGTGTTTCCTAACTTTGGAGAGCACTTTGGATTTTTGGGATTAATCTTTTTACTTGGTCTCTTTTATATGCTATTGTTCTATAGCTTTAGGGTTTGCACCGTTGCTAAAGACTATTTTGGACAATTATTATCAACAGGAGTTGCAGTTTATTTGGCAATGCATATCCTGGTAAATATAGGCATGATGTGCGGCTTGCTGCCCATCACGGGAGTTCCTTTAATATTAATTACTTATGGTGGATCTTCCAGTATTGTCACGATGGCAGCCTTAGGAATCTTACAAAGCGTTTATAGCCGGAGGTTTATGTTTTGAATACTCAACATTGTTTTTTATTTAACCCAGAAGAATGGATTGGTGATGGCAGCATTACCTTTAATGAATTTGGCCACGGACTTAAGTTCTATACTCACTGGAGGGTTTTAGACTCGAGCAAGTCTTCCGTTTCTTGTTCCCAAGAAATAGAAGTTGAAGGGCTTATGGATAAAACACAAAACCGTTTTACCCTCTCTGAGATCAAAGCTGGAACTTTTTCTATCACTTTAGAGAATGAGAGCCTTGGAAAAGTTGTTGGAAAAGGTGTGATGGATGAAAAGACAGTGGCTTGGGAGTTTTCTAACAAGGAACTAGGTTTTGAAGGTTTTGAAATCTATGAGCTTCAAGAAGATGGGAACTATATCACTCGAGGAGAGTATGTTTCTATTGATCAACTTAGAACGATCATTGAAGGGAAGATTTGGAAAAAGCAGGTTAAAGCTGATGATAACGCTGATGAAATGAAGGGACTAGGAGAACCGGTTGAAAGAAAAGATGAAAAGGAAACTCCGGAAGAGGACGAGAAACCTCTAGATCCTTAATTTCTTAATACTTTAAGACTTGCTTTATAAATAAAAATTTAATTGCACTATTCTCTGAGTCAGAATATCCTCTTTGGGAAAGGTAGA